>JBEQBX010000032.1:0-29818 GCA_041639595.1 Porphyrobacter sp. | reverse complement strand
GGAAATGGAGGAGCTGATCCGCCAGTTCCGCCGCTTCCGCGAAGCGCAGCGCGAAATGCTCGATACGCTCTCGGCGGGCATCGCGCAGTTTGACGAGAAGCGGAACCTTGTCTTCGCGAACCAGCCCTTCCTGCGCATCTTCGGTGTGCCCAAGGCCTGGGTGGTGGACACACCGCCGTTCGACCGCGTCATTGACCGGATGCGCGATGCCGGTCGCTTGCCGGAAGTCCGCGATTTTCCCGAGTGGCGGCGCGAACGGCAGGCCTGGTTCCTTGCCCGCGTGCCGATCGAGGAATCCTGGCATCTTTCCGGGGGGACGCATCTGCGCGTGGTCGGCCAGCCGATGCCTGATGGCGGGCTATTGATGATCTTCGAGGATCGCACCGAACAGCTGCAGCTTTCGGCAACGCGCGACACCCTGCTGCGAACCCGGACTGCGACGTTCGACAATCTGTTCGAATCGCTTGCGGTGTTTGCACCCGATGGCAAATTGCAGCTGTGGAACCGCCGGTTTGCAGCCGACTGGGGGCTTGAGGAAGAGTTCCTTACCACCCACCCGCGGGTCGATGTTCTGCTTAACCGGCTGGCAGGGCAGCTCAAGCGTCCCGCCCAGATCGGCACGATCGCGCAGGTCATCCAGGCCGCGACACTCGAGCGCAAGCAGCGTTCCGGCCGCTTGACGCTGTCCGATGGACGCCATTTTGCCCTCGCCGGCGTGCCGCTTCCGGACGGCAACGGCATGCTGACGGTTCTGGACATCACCGACAGCCAGAAGGCCGAGGCAGCGCTGCGCGAACGCAATGCCGCGCTGGTCGAGGCTGACGCGGTGAAGACGCGGTTCATAGCCAACATGAGCTACGAATTCCGCACGCCCCTCACTTCGATCGGGGGATTTGCCGAACTGCTGCAAAGTGGCATTGCCGGTGAGCTGACGCCGCAGCAGGACGAATATGTTTCGGCAATCCTCACGTCGGTCGCGCGGCTTGGCGAGCAGATCGAGAACGTGCTCGACCTTTCGCAGAGCGAGGCCGGAACGCTGCCGCTGGAACAGGAGCCGGTTGAAATTTTCCCGTTGCTGACCGAAGTCGTCAACGAACGCGAAGAACGGATCACGGCTGCGGGACTTGCGCTCGATTTGCGCGGGGACAAGAGCGCGGGAACCGTAATCGGCGATGCGCGCAGGTTGCGGCGCGCCTTCGGGCAACTGCTTGACAATGCCGTGGCCGCGACACCCGAGGGCGGCCGCATTCTTGTCGTGGCGTCGCGCAGCAAGGGCGGGCCGCTGCAGGTGGTCGTGTCCGACAATGGCCGCGGCATGGAGCCGGCGGTACTCGCTCGCGCGCTCGATGGGCTGAAGCTCGATGCCGAAGGCAAGGCGGTGGAGCGCAGGCAGGGACTGGGCCTGCCGCTGGTTCGCCAACTGGTTGAAGCGCATGGCGGAACATTGGAGCTGGTGTCCGAGCCCGGCCTTGGCACCAGCGCCATCGTGGTGCTGCCGTGATCTTCGAATTGCCCGACATGGACAGTTCGGCTGTCCTTGCCCGTGAGATCGCGGCGAAACTGCGTCCGGGCGATGTCATTGCCTTGTCCGGCGGCCTTGGCGCGGGAAAGACGACCCTTGCGCGGTCAATCATCGCCGCACTGGGGCATACTGGCGAAGTGCCCAGTCCCAGCTTTGCAATCATTGAGGTTTACGATCCGCCGGCGGTGCGGCTGCCGCTGGTTCATGCCGATTTCTATCGCCTGGACGATCCGTCCGAGGCCGAAGAGATCGGGCTGGACGATTATCGGGAAGGTGCGGCGCTTCTGGCGGAGTGGCCGGAACACGCCGGGGGCTTTGCGCATGAGCCGGGATGCCTCTCGATCCTGCTGGAATCCACGGAAAACGGCAGGCGGGCCATTGTAACGCCGGGGCGCGATTGGATAGAGCGAGTGCCATGGACCTGACTATCCCTCCGAGCGTCGATGCCTTCCTGAACAAGGCGGGCTGGATCGGCGCTACTGTCGAGCCGCTGCCTGGCGACGCATCGTTCCGTCGGTATTTTCGCATTCGCCGGACAGCGGGCAATGCGATGCTGATGCACGCGCCGCCGCCCAATGAAGATCCCGAGCCGTTCCTCAGAGCTGCCAAGTGGCTCGACGCGAATGGTCTGCGCGCGCCCCATGTCCTTGCCGAGGATCCGGAGCAGGGCTTTGTCCTGCTGGAAGATTTCGGTGACGTGCGCATGCGCGAATACCTCGATGCCTGGCCGCAGGACGAGGAAGAGGTCTACCGTCATGCCATCGACGCCCTGCTGCAGCTGCGCAAGCTGCCTGCAGGGCCTTTCACGGGATACACGCTTGCCGAGTATCAGCGCGAGGCTCGGCTGTTCATCGAGTGGTACGTGCCGACCCAGGCACTCTATGTCGACGGGCGGGGCTGGAACGCGGCCTGGGAAGAGGTCCTGTCGCACCTGCTGCCGCGCCAGCGCCCCGGGGTCACTGTCCTGCGTGATTATCACGCCGAGAACATCATGTTGCTCAACGGCCTCGATCGGCAGGGACTGCTGGACTTTCAGGATGCCCTGAACGGCCATCCGGCATACGATCTGGTCTCGCTGCTGCAGGATGCGCGCAGGGATGTTTCGCCGGAACTCGAAGCGCGCATGCTGGACTATTACCTGCAGAAGACCGGTGAAGGTGACGAGTTCCTGGCCGATTACGCCCGGCTTGGCGCGCAGCGGAATGCCAAGATCGTGGGCATCTTCGTGCGGTTGTGGAAGCGTGATGGCAAACCACGCTACCTCGATTACATCCCTCGCGTCTGGGCTTTGCTGGAACGCGATCTGGCGCATCCGGCGCTGGCTCCGGTGGCTGCGTGGTTCGATGCCAATATCCCTGCCGAACTGCGGGCCAGCATGGGCGGATCGTTTACGGTATGAGCAAGCCCCTTGTCAGCGACGTGGCCATGGTTCTTTCGGCAGGGCTTGGCAAAAGAATGCGCCCGCTTACGGCAACGCGGCCAAAGCCCCTGGTGCAGGTGGCGGGCAAGCCCCTGATCGACCATGCGTTGGACAAGCTCGATGAAGCCGGGGTGGCCCGGGCCGTCGTCAACGTCCACTATCTTGCCGACGCGATGGAAGCTTACCTTGCGCAGCGGAAAAGCCCGGCAATCGCGATTTCCGACGAACGGGCACAGTTGCTGGAAACCGGTGGCGGGATGGTCAAGGCTCTGCCGCTGATCGGCACCGATCCGTTTTTTTGCCTCAACTCCGACAATATCTGGCTCGACGGTCCACGCAACGTCTTCGCGCATCTTTCGGATCACTGGGATGCCGACAGGATGGATGCGTTGCTGCTGCTCGTGCCCCACGCGCGGGCTTTCAACTATCGCGGCAAGGGCGATTTCCACATGGACGCCATGGGCCGCATTTCGCGGCGCCGGACCGGCCGTGTCGCGCCGTTCATCTACAGCGGCATCCAGATCGTTTCGCACCGCCTGCTGCGCGACGCGCCCGAGGGGCCGTTCGGGACGATGGTACTGTGGCAAAGGGCCATCGAAGAGGGGCGGCTGTACGGACTGTCGCACCTCGGGTTGTGGTACGAAGTAGGCGAACCCCAGATGATCGCCCCGACCGAGGCTGCGCTGAAGCGCGACTGACATGGCCGAGCGCTCCACTCGTCCGCGTGTCTGGTCAATCGCGGCGCACCGGGGTTTTGCCGACGCCCTGGTTGCAGGCCTCGTCCCGCGTTACCGCGAGGATCGGTTCGGCCTTGCACGCCTGACGCTGCTGCTGCCAAGCCAGCGCGCGATCCGCACGGTTACCGAAGCTTTCGTGCGGGTAAGCGGGCAGGGGCTGCTGCTGCCACGCATGGCGGTGGTGGGCGACCTTGACCTTGACGAGACGCTTGGGCCGCTGCTCGACCCGATCGGGGCCGGGGCGGGGATTCCCGAGGCTGTCGATCCGGTGCACCGGCTGCTGAAACTCTCCGCGCTGATCCGTGACGAGCTTGGCACGCAAGCGCCTGGTGAGGCGGCCTTGCTGCGACAGGCGAGAAGCCTGGGCCAGAGTATCGACCGGCTCCTCGTCGAAGGCGTGCGTCCCGAGGACATGCTCGATGAAGGCGTACTCGGCCTGTCGTCGGAACTGTCGGAGCACTGGCGGGAAAGCACGAAGCTGTTCGCCACGGTCTTCTTCAAGTGGAAGGACGAACTGGTGCAGCTGGGCAGGATCGATGCGCCCGAACGGCGCAACCTGCTGCTGGCTCATGCTGCGCAGGTGTGGCGTGAATCGCCGCCATCCCATCCGGTGATCGCTGCGGGCGTAACCTCGGCATCGCCGGCGGTCGCCAAGCTGCTGCGGGTGATTGCGGATCTGCCCGACGGCGGCGTAATCCTGCCGGATCTCGATCTTGCGATGGACGTATCGGTATGGGACGCGCTCGGGTCTGCGGGCGGGCCTGACGGCAAGGTGTTCGAGCGAGGGGATGTCGTAACGCATCCACAGTATCACCTGAAGCTGCTGCTGAACCGCATGGGCATCGGACGGGGCGAGGTCGAACCGTGGCATCGCTCCGGCCTTGCCCCGGCGCCGCCGGAACGCAGCCGCGCCATCTCGAATCTGTTCCTGCCGCCGGAAGCCAGTGCAGCGTGGGCTTCGCTTGAGGCGAGGGAGCGCCGCCTTTCCGGCGTTCGCATAATGGAAAGCGCCAACCCCGAGGAAGAAGCGCAGGCCATTGCCGTGCTGGTCCGCGAAGCTCTTGACGAGCCGGAACGCCGCGTGGCGGTGATCACGCCGGATCGCAGTCTGGCGGCGCGGGTCGTGGCGCATCTTGGCCGCTGGAACATCGGCGCGGACGATACGGCCGGTCGACCATTGCCGCAGACGGCGGCAGGCAGGGTGATCCTGCAACTGGCCGAAGTCGTCGCAGAGCGGGCCGCGCCGGTTCCGCTGCTCGCGCTGCTTGGTCATCCGCTGGTTCGCGCAGGCGAGGGCAGGGCGCAGTGGCTCGAGCGGGTGCGACAGCTGGACCTGGTGCTGCGTGGTCCGCGACCCGGACCCGGACTGGCTGCCGTGCGAGGCAAGGCGCAGGAGAATGACAAGCGCTATCCGGGGCTTGCCGACTGGTGGTCGGGTGTCGAGGACCTGCTGTTTCCGCTGCTGTCGCTCGATGGCCAGGTGTCGCTTGATGCGGCGCTGATCGCGCTGTCCGAAGTGGGCGAGGCGTTGTGCGGACAGGGGCTTTGGGCGCAGGCCGATGGACGCTGCCTTGCCCAGTTCATCGAAAGCTGGCGCGAAGCTGCTTCGGAGCATCCGGGCCTGCTGCCGCCGGAAGAGCTGCCGGCAGTGTTGCGCGATGCCATGGAGGAAGTCTCCGTCCGTCCGCCCTATGGCGGGCATCCGCGTCTGGCGATCTACGGCCTGCTCGAAGCGCGGATGAGCCGGGCCGATCTCGTCATCTGCGCTGGCCTGACCGAGGGCTCCTGGCCCGGCAGCCCGGCAACTGACCCGCTGCTGGCGCCGCCGATTCTCCGCGCATTGGGCATACCCGGTGCCGATTTCCGCATCGGCCTTTCTGCACACGATCTTGCCGCTGCACTGGGAGCGCCCGAGGTGGTGCTCAGCCATGCGCACCGCGACGCGACCGGTCCGGTCATCCCTTCGCGCTTCCTGCTGCGCATTCACGCGATGCTTGGCGAGCAGTTGCGGCGCGAGACGCGCGCGGTCAGCCTGGCCCGAGCCTTGGCCGATCCGGAACCGGAGCCGCCACACCCACGGCCGCACCCGGTGCCCAGCGCGGAGCAGCGGCGCGTGCCGATTGCAGTAACGGCGCTGGATCGGCTGCGCGGCGATCCGTACCAGTTCTATGCCTCGGCGATCCTTGGGCTGCGCCGCCTTGATCCGGTCGATGCAGACCCTTCACCAGCCTGGAAAGGTACCGCGGTTCACGATGTGCTGAAAGCCTGGCACGATGGCGGCGGTCGTCCCGGCGAATTGGTGCCGCTTGCTGAACGCATGTTCGACGAGATGAGCGCGCACCCCTTCATGCGTGCGATGTGGAAGCCGCGCCTGATCGATGCCTTGCTGTGGATCGAGGAGGAAACTGACCGCCTTGCCGGCGAAGGACGCGAGGTTCTGGCGATCGAGCGCAAGGGCGAGATCATGGTCGACGGCATCCGCATTCATGGCCGGGCCGACCGTATCGACAAGCTGGCAGACGGAACGCTGGCCGTGGTCGACTACAAGACCGGGAAGCCGCCTACAGGGAAGATGGTCGCCCAAGGGTACGCCTTGCAGCTTGGCCTTATCGGCATGATCGCCCGTGAAGGCGGAATGGACGATGTTTCGGGTGAGACGACCAGGTTCGAGTATTGGTCGCTTGGCCGGAACAAGACTGGTGGATTCGGCTATCTGGATTCGCCGGTGCTGGAAGGCCGCAAGAAGTCCGGCATTCCGCTCGATCAGTTCCTGCCGGAGACCGAGCGCTACTTGCGCGAGGCGATCGCACGCTGGCTGCTGGGCAATGAACCGTTCACGGCGCGAAAGAATCCGGATCTTCCCGGCTACAGTGATTTCGACCAGTTGATGCGCCTCGACGAATGGCAGGGCCGCGAAGAGGAAGGTAGCCAGTGAGCAAGGTCTATCCCCTCAGGGACAATCAGGCGCACGCTGTCCATCCGCAGCGCACCGTCTGGCTTTCGGCCTCGGCGGGAACGGGCAAGACGCAGGTGCTTTCGGCGCGCGTGCTTCGCTTGCTACTGCAGGAGGGCGTCGAGCCCGAGCAGATCCTTTGCCTGACCTTCACCAAGGCGGGCGCTGCCGAAATGGCGACGCGCGTAAACGAAGTGCTCGCCAGTTGGGTGCGCCTTCCCGAGATAGAGCTTGCCGCGCAGCTGAAGGCGATCGGCGCGCCGTTCGGACCCGATACCGTGGCACGCGCGCGCAGCCGCTTTGCCGCCGTGCTCGATTGCCCGGGGGGCGGCCTCAGGATCGAGACCATTCACGCCTTCTGCCAGTGGCTGCTTGCGTCCTTTCCCGTGGAAGCTGGCCTGCGACCGGGCACGCGGGCGATGGAGGATCGCGACCGGGCTTTGCTGGTTCGGCAAGTTCTGGCCGAACTGCTGGTGTCGGCCGAACTGGATGGCGACGAGGCCTTGATCGATGGGCTTGCTTCGCTCTCTCGCCGGATGAGCGAGGATCAGGTCGAAGCCTTCCTGCTGCGTTGTGCAGGTGCCCTGGATCTGTGGACAGGACCGGGTGCGTGGCAACCGCCACTGCGGCCTCGTATCAATCGCGTTATAGGCCTTGGCGAAGGCGAGGGGCCTGAGAGC
This sequence comes from Porphyrobacter sp., assembly GCA_041639595.1. Taxonomy (GTDB): domain Bacteria; phylum Pseudomonadota; class Alphaproteobacteria; order Sphingomonadales; family Sphingomonadaceae; genus Erythrobacter. The sequence goes on along the minus strand of JBEQBX010000032.1, from coordinate 22,506 downwards.
CTTGCCGCCATGTGCGCCGACGACCGGTTCGATTGCGAATCCGTCCGGCGCTGCATGGAGATGAACAGCGCCTGGGGGACAAAGGGCGGTATCGATGCCGCAAATGCACTCGGCGATTGGCTGGTGGCCAGCCCCGAAGCGCGCCTGAATGCTTTTGCTACGCTGAAAAGCCAGTTTCTCACGGCCAAGGATGAACCAAGGTCGACGACTAATATCGAGAAGAAGCAGCCCGGTTATGCCGGCTATGCCGCCCGGGTCATCGCCTGCATCGAGGCGGTGAAGGCGCGCAAGGCGCAACTCGATCTGGCCGACCTGCTCGAGACGGCGCTTACCATCGGGCGCCGATTTGCCCTGGCCTGGAGCGATGCCAAGGCGCGTGAGGGCTTCATCGATTTCGATGACCAGATCCGCACTGCCGCCGACCTTTTGACCAAGCGGACCAGCGCCGAATGGATCCGCTTCAAGCTCGACCGCCGTTTCGATCACATCCTTGTCGATGAAGCGCAGGACACGAACGCTTCTCAGTGGGAGATCGTGCTCGAAGGGCTGGTGTCCGACTTCTTTTCCGGCGAAGGCCAGCGCGGGCCTTTGGTGCGGACGCTGTTCGTTGTCGGCGATTACAAGCAGGCGATCTTTGGTTTTCAGGGCACTAGTCCCGAAAACTTCGCCCAGGCGAGCTTGCGGGTCAGGGAGCAGCTCGATCAGGTTGCGCAGATCCTGTCCGATCCCGATCGCAAGCTGCTCGAACTCGGCCTTGGCCAGTCGTTCCGCACGTCACGACCGATCCTCGAATTCGTCGACCACGCGATAGACCATCTGGGATGGGACAGGCTGGGCTTGGACCAAAAGCCCGAGCGCCACGTCGGGTTGGACATTCCGGGCACCATCGGCCTGTGGAAGGTCGTGAGCGACGATCTGGCCGAGGACGGCGACGAGGAGGAAGGTGAAGGAGCCGGGAGCGAAAGTGCCGGGAGCGGGGGGGGACTGGGCGACGAAGGCGCGGAAGCCTGGCTGTCGCGCCCGGATCGCAAGCTGGCCGACCAGATCGCCCTGCAGGTGAAGGCGTGGATCGACAGCGGCTTTCCGCTTGGCAAGACGCAGCGCCATGCCGATGCCGGCGATATCATGGTCCTTGTCCGCAAGCGCAAGGAACTGGCGGGGCTGATCGTGGCAAGGCTTCATGCGCGTGGCGTGCCGGTCGCGGGCGTGGACCGGCTTCGTCTGGGGGCGCCGCTTGCCGTGAAGGATCTCGTGGCGGCCCTGCGGTTTGCCGCGCAGCCACTGGATGACCTGAACCTTGCTGCCCTGCTGGTTTCTCCCCTGATCGGATGGTCGCAGGAAGACCTGCTGGAGCATGGTTACCGCAAGCAGGGCGTTCGCCTGTGGGACTGGCTGCGGCAGAACGAAGGGCCGCAGACTTTCGCCACGATGGAGCAATTGCGCAGCCTGTTGGCCCGGGCCGATTTCGATCCCCCGCAAGTCCTGCTGCATTGGCTGCTGGTCGGCCCATGGGATGGCCGGGGCAGGCTGGTTGCGCGGCTGGGTCGCGAGGCCAACGATCCCATCGACGAACTGCTCAATGCCGCGATCGCGTTTTCCAGCGCCAATGTGCCCAGCCTCGTCGGGTTCCTGCAATGGTTCGATGCGGGCGAGGGCGAGTTGAAGCGCGAGGCGGGCAAGGCCGATGGGCTGGTGCGGGTGATGACCGTGCATGGATCGAAAGGGCTGCAGGCGCCTATCGTGATCCTTGCCGATGCGGCGGATGATCCGGACCTGTCTCCCCCGCGCGGGCTTGAGCTTGTCGAAGACGTGCTGGGGTCCGTGCGCAAGGTCCCGCTCCCGCCGCTGCGCAAGGAGGAGAAGGCGCCGGCGGTTCTCGAGGCCGAGGCCGAAGCCAAGCGCGCCGAACGCGAGGAGCACTGGCGCCTGCTCTATGTGGCGATGACCCGCGCCGAGGAAGCCCTGTTCATTGCCGGGGCCAAGAGCAAGAAGCGCCGGAAGGGGGCAGGCGAGCTTCCCGAAGACAGCTGGTATGCACAACTCGAGCCGCTGTTTGCGGACGATTGGCGCAGCGATCCGTTGTGGGGCGCGGTCAAGCAGATCGGCGGTCCTGCCAGCCTGACCAAGCAGCCGGCCGAACGGCCCGAATCTTCTGCGCGAATTGCGGTTCCGCAGGTGTTACGCACCGCAGTCGGCCCCGAACCGCGCCCACCGCGTCCGCTTGCACCTTCATCGTTGGGAGAGGACGAGGCCCCGGATCCGCCGGCGCCACCCGGTCCCCATGCAATGCTGGCGGCAAGACGCGGGACGCTGCTGCATCGTCTTATCGAGCGTCTGCCGGAACTGCCGGTCGAACAGCGACATGACGCCGGTCTCGCTTGGCTTGCCCGGATGGCGAGCGATTTCGGCAGGTCGGATCACTTGGGCATGGTGTCGGACGCCATCGCGGTTCTTGACCAGCCGGGCTGGAACGATGTGTTCGGCCCGGATTCCCTGGCGGAAGTGCCGCTGGCAGCTGTCGTCGGCGGCCGGGTGGTGAGTGGCACGGTCGACCGCCTCGTCATCTCGGACCAAGGCATAAGGATTGTCGATTTCAAGACGGCGCGCCGCCCTCCGGCCACGCTCGATGAAATCCCTTCGGCCTACATCCGGCAAATGGCGGCCTATGTTGCCGCGCTTGAGGCGATCCACCCCGGCTTGCCGGTCGAAGCGGCGCTGCTCTACACGCACACGCCGCAATTGTTCGTTATTCCCGATGACCTGATCGCAGTGCAAAAGCTGCGCATTGCCGGGGTTCAGGAATCCTTGTCCGGCTGATCTGTTGCACCGCGCGCGCGAGTGCCTAGATTGCCCTTAACCACACAGGAGTTTCACACAATGTCGACCAAGGCCGTTTCCGACGCCACTTTTGCCTCCGAAGTTCTGGGCAGCAGCAAGCCTGTCCTCGTCGATTTCTGGGCGGATTGGTGTGGCCCGTGCAAGATGATCGCCCCCGCACTCGAAGAGATCTCGGAAGAGCTGGCCGACAAGGTCGAGATCGCCAAGGTCGACATCATGGAGAACACCGACATCGCCAGCCAGTTCGGCGTGCAGTCGATCCCGCTGCTGATCCTGTTCAAGGACGGTCAGCCGGTTGCCCAGAAGCTGGGGGCGGCGCCCAAGAGCCAGATCAAGGGATGGCTCGAAAGCGTTCTCTGATTTCGAAGGATTTCGAAGCAATTGCCCCCGCGAAAGCGGGGGTTCTTGTATCAGGCCGACATGCGCGAAAGACGCTCGGCCAGTTCGTCGAACAGCCTGGGGCTGGCAGCGCCGATCAGGCCCGGTTCCAGATGGCGATCGACGCGGTAGGCTGAACCGTCGGGTCGCGCTGCCTTGCCGCCAGCCTCGTTCAGGAACAGCACGCCTGCGGCATGGTCCCACGCGAGCGTCTTCTCGAAAAGGGAGACGTCGTTCTGGCCCAGCGCAATGCGGGGATACTGCTCGGCAGCGCATCGGGGGATATCGACCAGCGTGTAGTGCGGAGCGATGTGTTCCATCAGCGACGCGCGCTTGGTCTTGTCGACAAAGACCAGCGAGATCGCGGCGATTGGCGTGTCGTTACCGCTGCCCTGCGCGGAGAGAGTCTCGCCGTTGACCCATGCGCCCTGACCGCGATGCGCGGTGCACAGGCGGCCCGAGAGCGGATCGTAGATCCAGCCTGCGACCGTTTCCCCGCCCTGAGCCAGAGCAATCAGGATGCCGAACGGTGGCTTGCCGACCGCATAGTTGTTCGTCCCGTCGAGCGGGTCGATGATCCAGCAGAGCTTGTCGGACAGGCGCTCGAAAATGGCGGGATCGGCGTGGGCAGCTTCCTCACCGACGATTGCCGCCTCTGGCAGGATCTTCGCCAGCCCTTCGGCCAGCATGATCTCGCTTTCAGTGTCGGCAATGGTGACGACATCGTCCGCGGCCTTGCTGCTGACCTCGTCCGCGCCGAGCCGCTGATAGTGCTTGAGCAGCGTCTTTTCCGCTGTCTCCCGCATCAGCGCGGCAACGGCGGCATCGAGCGCCCGGCTCAAGACCGGTAATCCGCATTGATCGAGATGTAGCCGTGGGTCAGATCGCAAGTCCACACGGTGGACGAGCCTTCGCCGAGGCCGAGATCGACCTCGATGGAAATCTCGCGGCCCTGCAGGTGCGCCGCGACTGGAGCTTCGTCATAGTCTGCCAGCGGTTGTCCATCGCGCGCCGCCCAGGTGCCGCCGAAGCCGATGGACAGGCGGTCGCGGTCGGCCGGTTCGCCGGCCTTGCCCACGGCCATGACGACGCGGCCCCAGTTGGCATCCTCGCCAGCGATTGCGGTCTTGACCAGCGGCGAATTGGCGATGGCAAGGCCGACCTTGCGGGCGCTTTCGTCCGACACTGCGCCGGTCACGGACACCGCGATGAACTTCTGCGCACCTTCGCCATCCTTGACGACAAGGTGCGATAGCTCGCGGCAGACCTGCTCCAGCGCCGCTGCGAAAGCATCTGCGCCGGGGCTGTCGAAGCCGGTCAGTTCGGCGTTCCCGGCCTTACCTGTGGCAAAGGCGAGGACGGTGTCGCTGGTGGAGGTGTCGCTGTCGACGGTAATGCACGAGAAGGTCCGGCGGTTGGCGGCAGAGAGGCACTCCTGCAGGAATGCCGGACTGATCGCCGCGTCGGTGAAGACATAGCCGAGCATGGTCGCCATGTCCGGCGCGATCATGCCGCTGCCCTTGATGATGGCGCTGAACGTCACGCGGGTGCCGCCGATCATCGCCGAAGCGGTCGTGCCCTTGGCGAAGGTATCGGTGGTGCCGATGGTGCGGGCGGCGTCCTCCCATGTGCAGACTTCGGCCTGCATCGCTGCCTCGATCCCGGCACGCGCCTTGTCCTTGGGCAGGGGCACGCCGATCACGCCCGTGGAGGAGACGAAAACCTGCTCCTTCGCGCACGCCAGATGCTCTGCAACCTGCGCCATGATCTGTTCGACCGCCTCGCGCCCGCGATAGCCGGTGAAGGCGTTGGAATTCCCCGCGTTCACCACCAGTGCCCGGGCGCGGCCCTGCCGCACGTTCTGGCGGCCGAGTTCCACTTCCGACGAGCAGCAAACGTTGCGCGTGAACACGCCGGCAACCGCCGTGCCCTCGTCTAGTTCGACGTAGGTAAGGTCGCAGCGACCCCAATCCTTGTACCCGGCGCGCGCGACGCGCGGGGTGACGCCCGCAATCTGCGGCAGGGCGGGGAAGGGCGAAGCGAGCGGGGAAACGGCGTCGGACATGGCGCAAGCGCCTAGCGCGCCGGGGCCCGCGGTTCAACTGCACACTGGCTTTGGCAGTGCTTGCGGCAAAAGGGTTCGTTTTCAAGATGGACGAACCGCGACAGAATGCCTATCTGTTGCGGCAATGCGCATGCTGCTTGCTCTTCTGGCCCTGATTACAGGGCTCTCCTTGCCCGAGGTGGCGCTTGCCGTCTCGCGCACGGAAGTGGCCGAAGCAGGCATGGCGACTGGCGCTACAACCTCTGTCGAGCAGCGCCAGCAGCGCTGCGCGGCTCGCGGTGGCGCAGTTCCGCAAAAGCGCACGAATGCCCGCCGCAAGACGGTGTGGCTGCCCGCCCCGGCACTGATCCGGCCTTGCGGCATTGAACTGACTGACCGCGCGCGCGAATAGCGCCACGGACAGCATACCCTTACCGGCACTAATACTGCCCGACGCTGCGCGCCGATGATGCGCACGGCCATCTACATCACAGATTCAACAGGAAAATCCGCCCATGTTCGGCTCTATTGCAAAGGCCCTGTTCGGCTCGTCCAACGACCGCTACGTCAAGTCCCTCGACAAGACTGTCCGCCAGATCGCAGCGTTTGAACCGCATGTGCAGGCTCTGTCGGACGAGGAACTGGCCGCCCAGACGCCGAAGTTCCGCCAAATGCTGGCCGAGGGCAAGACGCTCGACGACATCCTGCCCGAGGCTTTTGCCACGGTGCGTGAAGCCTCGATCCGTACGCTCGGCATGCGTCACTTCGACGTGCAGATGATCGGCGGCGTCGTGCTCCACCGTGGCGAGATCGCCGAGATGCGCACCGGCGAAGGCAAGACCCTCGTCGCGACGCTCGCGGTCTACCTGAACGCGCTTGAGGGCAAGGGCGTCCACGTCGTCACCGTGAACGATTACCTTGCGCGGCGCGACGCCGAGACCATGGGCGTGCTCTACAAGTTTCTTGGACTGACGGTTGGCGTGATCGTGCCGAACCTCAACGAGGAACAGCGCCGCGAGGCCTATAATTCGGACATCACTTACGCGACGAACAACGAGCTCGGGTTCGATTACCTGCGCGACAACATGAAGCACGAGCGGACGCAGATGGTGCACCGTCCGTTCAACTTCGCGATCGTCGACGAAGTGGACTCGATCCTGATCGACGAGGCGCGTACGCCGTTGATCATTTCGGGGCCGACCGACGACAAGAGCGACCTCTATATCTCGGTCGATGCCATCGTGAAGCAGATCCAGCCCGATCTCTACGAGGCCGACGAGAAGACCAAGAATATCACGCTGACCGAAGATGGCGTCGAGTGGGTCGAGCGCGCGTTCGAGGAAGCCGGCCTGCTGGTCGGTTCGAACTTGTATGACGTCGAGAACACGATGGTGGTCCATCACCTTGACCAGGCTCTCAAGGCCAACGTCATGTTCAAGCGCGACATCGACTACATCGTCAAGGACGACAAGGTCGTGATCATCGACGAGTTCACCGGACGCATGATGGACGGCCGGCGCTGGTCGAACGGCCTGCACCAGGCGGTCGAGGCCAAGGAAGGCGTGCGGATCGAACCCGAGAACCAGACGATGGCCTCGATCACGTTCCAGAACTACTTCCGCATGTACCCGAAGATTTCGGGCATGACCGGCACGGCTGCGACCGAAGCGCCGGAATTCTTCGACATCTACAAGATGAATGTCGTCTCGATCCCGACCAACGTGCCGGTGCAGCGCATCGACGACGAGGACGAATTCTACAAGAACACGATGGACAAGTTTGCGGCCATCGCGAAGCTGATCCGCGACAAGTACGAGAACGGGCAGCCGGTGCTTGTCGGCACCGTGTCGATCGAAAAGTCGGAGCTGCTTTCCGAGTTCCTGACCAAGGAAGGCGTGAAGCACAACGTCCTGAACGCCCGCTTCCACGAGATGGAGGCGCACATCGTGGCGCAGGCGGGCCGCCTTGGCGCGGTGACCATCGCCACCAACATGGCGGGCCGTGGCACCGACATCCAGCTTGGCGGCAACGTCGAGTTCCGCATCGAAGACGAGCTGCGCGATCTGCCGGACGGCCCGGAGCGCGATGCCGGGATTGCCCGGATCAAGGCCGAAGTGGCCGAGGAAAAGGCCAAGGTTCTCGCCGCTGGCGGTCTTTGCGTGATCGGCACCGAACGCCACGAAAGCCGCCGCATCGACAACCAGCTGCGCGGCCGTTCGGGGCGTCAGGGTGACCCGGGCATGAGCAAGTTCTACCTCTGCCTCGAGGACGATCTGCTGCGCATCTTCGGCCCGGACACGCTCTTTGCCAAGATGATGAACAACAACCTTGCCGATGGCGAGGCGATCGGTTCGAAGTGGCTGTCGAAGGCTATCGAGACCGCGCAGAAGAAGGTCGAGGCGCGCAACTACGACATCCGCAAGCAGGTCGTCGAATACGACGACGTGATGAACGACCAGCGCAAGGTCATCTACGAGCAGCGCGCCGACATCATGGACGCCGAAGCGGTGGGCGATGTCGTTACAGACATGCGCCATGACTCTGTCAATGCCATCGTTGGCGATGCCTGCCCTCCGGGTTCGTATCCCGAACAGTGGGACGTGGAAGGCCTCAAGGCCCGCGTGCGGGACGTGATCGGGCTTGAGATCCCGATCGAGGACTGGATGCAGGAAGAGGCGATCGAGCCGGATACCATCGAGGAGCGTATCCAGACGCTCGCCGACGAGCACATGGACCGCAAGATCGCCGAGATCGACCCCGCAGCGTGGCGCAGTCTCGAGAAGTCGATCCTGCTCGAGCGGCTTGACCATCACTGGAAGGAGCACCTCGCAACGCTTGATGCGCTGCGCCAGGTCGTGTTTCTGCGCGCTTACGCACAGAAGACGCCGATCAACGAATACAAGCAGGAAGCTTTCGGCCTGTTCGAGAAGATGCTCGACGCCATCCGCGAGGATGTCACCCGCATTCTTACCACCAGTGAGATCCGCCTCCGTCCGTCCGAGGAATTCCAGCTCCCCGAACTGCCGGACTTCCTGACCAGCCACATCGATCCCTTCACGGGGGAAAACGACGCAGCTCCGCTGGCACCTGCGCCGACGATGTTCGGTGCGCTGCCGCCACAAGCGGGCGGCGGGCTGACCCTTGGGTCCTCGGCGGTGGATCCCTATGCCGGCCAGGGGATCAGCCGAAACGCGCCCTGTCCATGTGGCTCGGGGCAGAAGTACAAGCACTGCCACGGCGTTGCGGCCTGAAAAATGGCTTTGGACCAATACGGGACGTTTTCGGTCAAACCGATTTGATTCAAGTGTTTGAAACAAATGTTATTGTGCAATCGCCGGTCCTCGGCGATTGCACGATCCGCATTTGTTGCTAAACATGAACGAGCGATAAACAGAACAGAACGGGCCGCGTCGACGAGTTATCCGACGGGGGCACTTACAGCATGACGTTCAGGGAGATGCGCAAACGGGGCTTGCTGGTTGGCGGAGGCGTTCTTGCCTTGGCTGCAATGGCATCCACTCCATTTCCGGCGCTCGCGCAATCCGCACCCGGCCAGGCTACCACTCCGCCATCGCGAGATGAGCTTCGCGGCATTACCGGGCGGCCTGCCGAAGCTGCACCGCGCCTTTCCGTCAGGAACGAAATCGAGCGTTCGCCCTGTCCGCTCGAAGACCCGCAATACGCGGACATCAAGGTCACCATAAGTGAAGTCACCTTCAACAATCTGAAGGAGATCGCACCGGACGACCTTTCCGAAACGTGGAAGCCGCTGGCGGGAACGCCGCAGCCGATCTCGGTCCTGTGCCAGATCCGTGACGCTGCCGGGACCATGCTGCGCAACAAGGGCTACCTTGCCGCCGTTCAGGTGCCGACTCAGAAGATCGAGAACGGCCAGGTCCGGATGGAAGTGATCTACGCCCGGATCACCACTGTCAGGGCCCGCGGCGAGACGGAAGGGGCCGAGAAGAAGCTGCAGCAGTATCTGGGCGCGTTGACCGGCGAGGAAGTATTCAATCAACGCCGCGCCGAACGCTATCTTCTGCTTGCCCGCGATCTGCCAGGGTACAACGTCCAGCTGACGCTGAAGCCTGCAGGCACGGGCGCGGGCGATCTCGTGGCCGAGGTTAGCGTATTGCGCGAACCTTATGCTCTCGACCTGACGATCCAGAACCTTTCGTCCGAAGCGACCGGTCGGTTCGGCGGACAGCTTCGCGGCCAGTTCTACGGGCTGACGGGCATGGGCGATGTCACGACGCTGTCCTACTATGCGACGTCGGATTTTTCAGAGCAGCATATCCTGCAGGGCAGCCATGAGTTTCGCCCCGGTTCTCGTGGACTGGTGGTCGGCGGTCAGTTCACCTATGCCTGGACCAAGCCCGATGTTCCGGGGCTCCCGGCCAACGTGTCGCTCGATGCGCGAACGCTCTACGCCAGCCTCCATGCCCGCTATCCTCTTCAGCGCTCGCTTGCCCGAAACATCTGGCTGAGCGGAGGCTTCGATGTGGTAAACCAAGACGTCAATCTGATCGTGCCACTCACGCAGGACAAGATCCGCGTGGCATGGGGCCGACTGGATGTGGACGCCGTTGACACTGCCCACACCCAGCCGAAATGGCGGCTCGCGTCTTCGTTTGAAGCGCGCCAAGGCCTCGCCATCCTCGATGCAACGCGGCCATGCGCCGGCGCTGCTTGCGCCACGGCACTGCCCGCCAGCCGTGCCGACGCCTCGCCAACCGCAACGGTCGTGCGCTGGCAGGGGGAATATGAGCGTGCGATGGGCCGGGTGTCCTTCCTGCTCGCCCCCCGTGCCCAATATGCTTTCAAGCCCTTGTTTGCGTTCGAGGAATTCTCGACCGGCAACTTCACGATCGGTCGAGGCTTCGATCCGGGCGAGCTGATCGGCGACAGCGCCGTTGGCACCACCGCAGAACTCAGGGGGCCGCGCCTGCCGATCGGCCGCAGCCGTGAAATCCGCGTTCAGCCTTTCGTCTTTGCCGATGCCGCGTGGGTCTGGAACAAGGGGCTTGCCGGATCCGATCGCCTGACCTCTGCCGGCGGCGGTTTCCGGTCCGACATCGGCTCCCGGTTCCGTCTGGAAGCGACGCTGGCCGTGCCGCTCGAAAAGGTCGGGCTTCAGGCCAGCCGTTCAAAACCCCGCTTTCTCATGACTTTGACCACGCGACTGCTGCCGTGGAGGAACTTCTGATGCGCGCTCTTGTAAAGGCCCCTCGCAAGCAACTGCTTTCGGCATCCGGAATTGCGCTTGCTGCCGCTCTTGCCGCATCGGGTTCTGCCGCGCTGGCGCAATCGTTCCAGGCGACGCCAACCTCGACGTTCGGCTCTGTCTCGATCAGCCAGGGTTCGGGAACGACGGACATCGTCGTGTCCAGCCCGAGCGCTGTGATCAACTGGACGCCGACCGATACCGCGACCACAGGCGGACCGATCATATTCCAGTCGGCCGGCACGACGGCGACGTTCTCCAACAATCCGGCATCGAATGGCGACTTTGCGGTGCTCAACCGCATCATCCCGTCGGGCTCGACTCGCCCCATCCAGTTCGATGGGACGGTCGTTTCGCGTCTCCAATCAGCGGCCGGTGGCTCTGCTGCAGGCGGGACGGTGTTCTTCTACAGCCCCGGCGGGATCCTTGTCGGTGCATCATCGGTGTTCGATGTCGGCAATCTGGTGCTGACCACCTCTGACCTCAATTACAATACGACCGACGGCAGTTTCGACACAAGCGGCGCCTATGTCTTCCAGCCAGCCAGCGTGGCCGGTTCCCAGATCGTCGTGAGCGCCGGGGCGCAGCTTGGCGCAACGACCGACGGCTCATATATCGCCATGGTCGCGCCGTCGGTGGTCAACAACGGCACGATCACCGTCAATGGATCGGCAGCACTTGTTGCGGCCGACGCAGCCACGATCACCTTCTCGCCAAGTGGCCTGTTCGACATTCAGGTCGATTCCGGCACAAGCGCAACCGGGACCGTCGCTGCGAACAATGGAACCATTACCGGCCCTGCGGCGACGGACCCGTCGTTTCTGCACCGCATCTACATGGTTGCCGTTCCCAAGAACGATGCAATCACCATGGCGATCGGCGCCGGCAGTTCTCTGGGCTTTGACATTGCGGGGGCTGCCGATGTCAACGGCAATACGATCGTGCTGTCTGCCGGCAACAACGTGGTCGGTGGCAGCGCACAGAATATCGCCTCAAGCGGCGGCGGAACGGGGCTGGCAGGCATCTCGGGCGGGGATGCGGATTTCACGTCGAACGTCGTGGCACGGGCGACCGGGCAGTTTCAGCTCGGATCGGGCACGAGCGCGGGTCTGAACTTCGCCTCGAATGTTTTCGCCAGTTCAACCGGCGGCGATGTCAGTGTCTTCGCCAATACCGGGGGCCAGGTAAACTTCGCCGCGAATGTCGAGTTTTATGCGGACCGCAGTTCGAGCAATCCTGCGGTAGCGGCGGTTGGCGGTCAGGCGGAACTCTACGCAACCGATGGCGGCACCATCGACGTTGCGGGTGACGTTCACCTCAGCGCCAATGGCTATGGTGCCGCGGCGATCTCTCCCGGAACCAGCGCCGGGAATGGGCAGGGCGGATTTGCGAAGGTCCAGTCCAACAACGGCGGTGTCATCGCCATCGGCGGCGATGTGCAGCTCGATGCCATCGGCTTTGGCGGACAGACGCAGAGCGTCAACACAGGTGCCGGTACAGGAACGGGCGGCACTGCATGGATACTTTCAACCGGGACTGGCGGTTCGCAGGTCAACATCCAGGGGGCTGCGCTACTTGACGCTTCCGGCCGGGGATACGACGGCAATGGCTGCGTCACCTGCACCCTTGATGGCGGCAGCGCTTTCGGCGGGCTTGCGGCAATTCGCGCCAATGGCAATTCTGCAATAACGATTGGCGGCTCGTCGAACCTCACGGCCCAAGCACAGGCCGGCAGTTCGGCGACAGTCTCGGGCGGCAACGCCACGGGGGGCCAGATCAGCGTGTTTGCGCTCGATACCGCATCTCTGTCGCTTCACGCCATCAGTGGATTCGCAAACGCGATCGGGGGAGACGGGGAGACTGTCGGAGGTTCGGCGCTTGGTGGCAATGTTTCGCTCTCCACCAGTGCAACCAGCGGACCCGGTGTGGTCATCAACGGGCAGGCACGTCTCGATGCTTCGGCTTTCGGCGGCAATGGCTTCGGATCGGGTGCATCGTCGGGCGGTGCAACCGGCGGTTCGGTCAATCTGTTTGCCAACACCACAAGCATAACGATCACGGACCTGCTCGACGTAACGGCAGCTGCTTCCGGAGCCTCCGCCACGGGCCTTGCTACGCCGGTAACAGGCGGGTTCGTAACCGCCGAGGCGCGCAACGGGGCGACGCTTTCGGCATCTGCGGGTATTTCACTGACCGCGAACGCAACCGGCGCTGTAACCGGCGACACGGCCGACGCAGGCGATGCGACCGGTGGCACCGTCGATGTATTTGCCAATGGTGGTACGGTCCAGACGTCCGACCTGTTCGTGTCTGCCAATGGCAGCGGCGGCAGTCAGTTTGGCTCCGGCCCGTCCGGGGACGGAACGGGTGGCCTTGCGCGGCTGCGCGTGTCGACCGGAGGGGTGCTTGCGGCGAGCGGTGATATCTCCGTTGCGGCAACGGGGCGCGGCGGTGACGCGTCAGACGGGACGGGAGCCGGCGGCACGGGCATAGGCGGTACCGCGCAAATTGCCTTGAGTGGTGGACAGTTGTCCGGCGGTGCTGCGTTCTCGTTTGTTGCCGAAGGTTATGGCGGTGGCGGGACGTTTGCCGGTTCCGGTCAGGGTGGCGTGGTCGATATTGCGATCTCTGACGCCAGTTTCGTGACCAATGGCATCTCCTATATCGGCGCGATCGGATCGGGCGGCGGCGATACCAGCTTCGGGTCCGGTGGCAGCGCTGGCGGGGCGACAGGCGGGGCGATCACGTTCAATGCCAACCGCAGCACGGTCCACCTCAGCCAGACCGGCAGCGTCACCTTCGAGGCAACCGGGTTTGCCGGTGGTGGCCAGTCCAGCGCCGTGGGGCAAGGTGGAACCATCACCTTCACGGCCGGAAGCTCTACTGTCGATTCCTTTGATGGCTTGAACCTGTTTTCCGAAGGCTTCGGCAGCACGAGCAGGGCCGGCGGAACCGGTGGAGCCGGACGCGGCGGAACGATCATCGTCAATGCCAATGCGGCACTGACTGCGCCTACTCTCATCTCAGCGCCGTCAATCTCGATCAGCACCGTCGGTCGTGGTGGAGCGGGGGGAATAGCCGCAGCGATCGGAAACCCCGGCGGCGACGGCGGCCTCGGGCAGGGTGGCACGATCAATCTGAATGCGGCTGTCGATGGTGGCTTGCTCAGCACAGGCCAGCTCATCGCAAATGCGTCCGGCAGCGGCGGCAGCGGCGCTCTGGGAACGATGAACTCTCCGACCGGGGACAGCGGCGGAAACGGCGGCGCCGCGCTTGGCGGTCAGATCAATCTCAATTCCTTCGCAGCTTCAGGCGGAAGTGGCGCAGGCGGCTACGATCTCGGTTTCGTCGTCGTCAACGCGGGTGCGCTTGGTGGCGCTGGCGGAGACGGGGGCGAAGGCCCGACGCCCGGCGCTGGCGGCAATGGTGGCTCTGCGACAGGGGGCACGATCAACCTGCAGTTCGACCGTGGCGGCAGTCTCCTCTCGTCCACTGACGGGTTCAATGCGCTTGCCGATGCCAACGGCGGCAACAGCGGAACCTGCGGCATAACATGCAGCGCCGCCGGCGGAGCGGCAGTAGGCGGCTCCATCAATCTGGGTTCGAACGGCGCGACCAGCGGCAACGAGGTATCGTTCACCGGAGGCCTCAATCTTTCGGCGTTCGGCAGCGGCGGCGGATCGTACGGCGCGGCAGGTGGCAATGGCACCGGCGGCACCATCATTGCCCGGCTCGGATCGGGTCTGTCCTTCGCTGCGACCGATGTGACGATCTCGGCTACGGGTTCCGGTGGCGATCAGTTCACGTCCCTCGGCGGTGGCAACGGCACGGGTGGCAACGCATCCTTCATTGCCTCGGGGACGAGCACTGCGTCGATCTCCGGCACTTTGGCGATCTACTCCGATGGTACTGGAGGCTCCGGCCGCGATGTCGGTGCCAACGGCGGTAACGGAACGGGCGGAACAAGCCGCCTCTACAGCGATGGCGGCACCATAACCGTTGCCGGAGGGGCCACGATCGAAGCAAGCGGCTTCGGCGGTGCGGGCTTCCTGAACGGACCAAGCGGCCTTGGTGGTGCGGGCACTGGCGGCACTGCTTTGCTTACGGTCGGTACGCCCGACGCCATTGGCAACAATGGCAGCATCGACATCGGCGGGTTCACGTTCGTCACTTCTGAAGGCACCGGTGGCGACAGTTTTGCAGGTGGCATCGGTACCGGCGGTTTTGTGGGAATCTCGGCAAGGCAGGGAACGCTTGCCCTCGGCCAGACATTCGCAACCGCTGACGGATTCGGCGGCTTCGGCCAGTTCGGCGGCGCGGGCGGCGCTGCGCAAGGTGGCGAAATCGAGGTGTTCGCCAACAGCGCGCTCGAAGGCGCAAGTTCCGTCACCATCAGCAATCTCAATGCGGATTCGTCGGCATTCGGGGGCTTCGGCGGATTGGCGTCATCACCGACCGGCAATGGTGGCGCAGGTGGCGATGCTGCTGGCGGCACGGTCCTGATATTTGGCACTGCAGGCAATGGCCAGTTGCAGATCACTTCCGTCAATGCCTCCGCCGGTGGCTTCGGCGGCGGCGGCGGCGATGGACTGACTGGTGGAGCAGGCGGAGACGGCACAGGCGGTGGCGTCCAGCTTGGAACCAGCAGTGGCCTTGATACAGGGGCGATCAACACCGGATCGGCAACCTTCGGTTCTGTGCTCACCAGCGCTTCGGGCGGCGGCGGGGACGGCGGTGCGGGTGATCTTTCGCTCGGAACGGGCGGCAATGGTGGCCTTGGCACTGCAGGTGGATCGACGTTGCTCGTGCGCGGCAGCCAGGTGACCATTACCGGCATCGGCAGTTTCAACGCCCATGGAACAGGCGGCAACGGGGGGGATGGCGCAACCGGAGGTGCCGGTGGCAACGCGACGGTAGGTAACAATAGCGCGACCAACCTGGTTTCGGGTGTCGCCTTGGCGGTTACCAACCGTTTCCAGCAGCCAAGCCAGACGGGCAGACTCAGTGCGGGCGACTTGAACTTCAGTGCAATTGCCTCTGGCGGCGCGGGCGCGACGAATGGAATTGGCACCATCATCGGCGATGCCATCGATCTGGAGATGATTGGTGGCAGCTTCACCGGCACTAATGCTTCATTCGTTGCGATAGCCGATAACGTCGCTGCGAATGCTCTTGCAGACTACGTTTCGTTGACCAATTCGACGGCGAACCTCTCGGGCAGTCTGTTCTTTTCAACGCCCAACGCCTTCTCGCTGATGCTCGATCAGTCCACCTTGACTGCCGCCAATGTGGCGATTGAAGCAGGCAACTGGGTTCTTCCGGGGTCGGCTCCGGCAAGCGTCGGGACTTTGACCGGTACGAATTCGCTGAGCCTGACTTCGGGTCAGGACATCGTTGGCTATGCCAACCTGTCGACCCAGGGCTCGCTTACGTTGCAGGCATTGGGACGGATCGATCTGGGTTCCTTGTTCGCGGTCGGCGCGATCGACGTGACGGCGGGCGGGGACATCAGTCTTGGCGATCTGACATCGAGCGATTCCATCGATCTCGAGACCCTTGGCGTCACCGTGGCCGGCAACATGGTGGCGGGGACGTCCATTACGGTGCAGTCGGCTGGCAACGTGACGACCGGCAATCTTTCGGCCGGTACGGGCACGCCGAACGGCAGCAACGGCGATCTCTATTCGGTCGGGATCACTTCGGGCGGTAGCGTCCAGACAGGCTCAATCTTTGCCGCTTCGGACGCTGGAATCAGTGCCGTTGGCAGTATTTCGACGGGATTTGTCCGCGCGTTTGACACGCTTCTGCTTGCGAGCTCTGGCGTCACGGTTGACAGCCTTTCGGTCATCAATCGCACGCTGATCGCAAACGCTTCGATGGCTTCGCTTGGCCAGACGGCGAACGGCTTCGACAAGGAGCTCGTCTTTGCGGCCGCACCCGTTGCGACCGGAGGACCGGTCCAGATCACCAATGCATCCGGCTCCGGCAGCCTGACGGTCGCTGCGGGCGGGTCGCTCACAACCGGCAACCTGTCGGTTTCCAACTCTCTGAGACTTGTCGGGGGCGGAAGCGTAACTCTGGGGCAACTCTCGGCAGGCTCGGGTACACCAACCGCAGGCGGGACCGGCCTGATTTCCATCGTGTCCAACGGCAATGTCAGCACCGGCAACCTGACCTCGAGCGGCGACGTCCGGGTCGCGTCCGGAGGTGGCCTGAGCACCGGTACCGTAGTTGGATATGATGTCCTGCTCGGTTCCGTAGGCAACGTTTCCGTGGCCGGTCTCAATGTCGTCAACCGCGTGCTCATTGCGAACAGTTCAATGCAGGCGCTGGGGCAGACCACCAACGGATTCGACAAGGAACTGGTGTTCGGCGCAACGCCAGTGGCGCTGCCCGGGTCGGTGTCGATCTCCAACAATTCGAGCGTGGGTTCGCTGCGGATCGCGGCTGGAACCGGTGTGACGACGGCCAACGTGTTTTCCGGTGGGCGGATCGGGATAACGGCCAATGGGCCGATGATTTTCGGCAGCCTGCAGGCGCAGACCGATCGTCTTGAACTTATTACGCGCAACCAATCGATCACGGCGGCTTCGCTTATTTCGGGAAGTGACATTCTTGCGAGCGGAGTTTCAGCGCTTAATCTTGGGACGGTCAGAGGCCGGGACGTGGTGCTGCTCTCGGGCGGGACGGTAACGGCGCAGACTGTTCTGGCCGGGGTTATCTTCACCCCAACGGGTCAGATCACCAACGCGGTCGGGCGCCTGCTGATTGCTGACCGCTCCATGCTGCCTTCAACCGCTCAGCCCGGAAGCATTGATTATGCGGCGATCTTTGCTGCAACCCCGATCATCACCGGAAGCGATGTGACCATTGGCAATGCAGCCATTGCCGGGCGAATCTCTGTTGCAACCGACGGCGACTTCTTTGGCGCCGGCATGCGCGCGTTTGGCGATATCAAGATCGAAGCGGTCGGAGCCGTCACCGTCGGAAGGCGCTGGCTGGCCAATCAGGTGCGTATCGTCTCGAACGATATTTCGATCATCGACAACGGGAACGCAACGCTTCCGACCGGCCAGACGATCCTTTCGGGGATCCAGACGACGGATACCGGCTTCGTTGATCTCATCTCCAACTCGACCAGAACGGCGCTGATCGGCGACGGGCTTACCGCAAATGGCGGGTACTCGCTGAGCAATGCCGAAATCGGCCTCGTCTCGACCGGCGAGTTGGTTATCGCTGCGGTGGATCGCTCTGCCAATGCAACGGACATGCTGATCGGAGATGTCACCCTTTCCGCAGGTGGCGCCATCGGAGCGACCAATTTGGCTGGTGCGACTGGCCGGATCATCTTTGCCTCGGGTGACCTTCAGACCGAGATACCGGGCGGGGCGATCCGTGTTGTTGGCACGATTTCCGGCACCGGTTTTGCCCAGTCCAACATTCTTGAATTCACCACCGGTCGTTTTGAGCTTGATGCCGGAACGGGGGCAATCAATCTCACTTCGGCCAGCCAGGCCGGTACCACTGCCCCGCTGGGCGGCATGCTGGAGATCAATGCGAACCATATCCACGTGGCGTCGGGAAGCATTCTCGAAAAACTTGCGGCTGATCCACTCTACCAAGGCCGGATAGCCGAACTGAATGCGCCAGCTTCGGTTCAAAGGCCGGAAGGGGTGCTTCGCAGCCTGGGGCTGGATCTTTATCCGACCGGCACGCTCTATATCCAGAACACCGGCACGGCGCTCAATCCCGCAGGGTTCCTTGCAGACGCCGACCTGACGGACGTGACGGCGCCTGCAAACGCTGCGGCCGGATCGATATCCATTGTCGTCAACGGCGCTTTCCAGACCCCTGGCGGGATCGTAAGCGGAGCGGCGGCGCACGGACTTGTCGTCAATGCGCCGGACGCCGACTTCACCCCCTTCACGACTGACAGCCAGATCAACGGCTGCCTGTTCTCTGTGGCGTCATGCGCATCTGCCATGGAAGGCCCTGACACCATCGGAGCCATTTCGGGCCAGATCGCGATTATCTCCACCGAAACGCTGGGCAGCACGCCGGCCTTTGTCGAGGAACCTGCTGCGCCGACTTCCGATGCCGAGAGCGATGATCCCGCGCAGGAAGAGCAGCAACAGGAGGAGCGGGCAACCGAAGGTGAGGATGCGGCTTCCAGCCCCATCGCTCCGCCGCCACAGTTGATCGACAGCAAGCCTCTCGATCCCGCGGGGCAAATCGAACAACCGGTGGCCGGCAGTGGCAACCCGGCCCTGATCGGGTCGGTCGTGAACGAGAACAGCGCGGAAGGAGACGCCCAGTGAACGCGGGCATCAAGGCAATTCGCAGCAGCGCCATCGTGGCGGCACTCATGGCATCGGTAGCGGCACCGGCGCAGGCGGCCGAACGGCAGCAGCCGCTTTCGATCCGCAACTCGTTTCGCGTCGGAAGTTCGGGTGTGACCTGCACCGCGCAGAATGCTCCGCTGGACAAGCGACTGGGCGGTATATTCGATCGTGGCTACCGGGTCAGCTGTCGCGACGCTGCAGGTGCAGTGGGCAGTCTGATTGCCGTGAGGCGGGACATATCGATGGGCAACGAGCCCACCGGCCTTCCCGGCGTGACCTTGGCCTGCGGAGGCGAAGGCAGCGTTGCAATCGAAACGCTGGGCCGGGTCAGCGCAGTGAACTGCCGCGACCAGAACGCCAACGTGGAATACAAGCGCTATGCGGTGAAGCGCGGTGGGACCACCTACTTCGTCGAAGGGCTGGCAGGCTATGATCCGGCGCTGCGACTGGCGCTTGCGAGCATTGTCAGTGACAGTCCGGTGCCGGGCGAAATCCGTGTGGCGACAACGGAGGTCAGCGATCCAGCGGCCTTCGCGCGCGTGCAGGCGGGCCAGCTCGACCGTCTGGGTGCGCGCGACGAAGGGTATTTGCGCAACAATGGCGGTCGCTTTGCCGAATCCTCGGAGTTTTTCGAGGCACTGGCCAGTCGCGATCGCTCCACCGGTGGCGCAGGGCTGGCAGAGGCCTTGGCCAATCAGGGCCTGCAACAGTCCAACCTCGGCAATTTCACGGCAGCTGATCGCCTGCTTTCACAAGCCGTGGGCGCACTTTCGCGCGGGGATGGCGTGACGCAGCGCCTGATCCGCAACTATCGCGCAATCAACCGGCTAAACCAGCGGAAGGCAACGGCTGCGTTGAAGGAACTTGCAGCGCCCGTGACAGCAGTTGGCGATGTCTATGACCGGCCCAGCCTGCAGGCCGGGTTGATCAATGCTCCGCTGGCTGAACAGATCAACCGCGAGAGTTCGTCGCTCAAGCGGCTGGGGGCGGTCGATCCCGGCCTTACCGACCTTGAGCGCGCAGAGATCCTCGATGCGCAGGCCGACGCGCTGAAGGCAACGGCGGCGCGCGTTCAAGGCCGGCTGGATGAAGCCGTGGCGGGGTTCGAAGGCGCTGGCCGTAGGCTCGAAGCTGTCAGAGGAGGGCGCGTGGCATCCGCCGGGTGGCTGCGCGCGGAAATCCAGATCGAGCTGGCTCTTCTGGCAGAAGCGCAAGGCCGCAAGTCCGACAGCGGTGCGGCCTTCGACCGGGCAATTTCCCTGATCGGCGCATCCTTCCCGCAGTCACCTGCCTTGCTCGCCACGCAGGCGCGGAAGGCGGCGTGGCTTGGCCGCAGCGGCGACGAGGCCGGGGCCCTGGCGCTCTATGGCAAGATAGTGGAGGAAAGTCTGTCCGTGCCCGATGCCGGTACGACATTGCGCGATCTGCTCGGCCCCTATTTCGGGTTGCTGGCAAAGAGCAACGGACCGGACGCAGCCAAGGCGACCTTCGTGGCCTCGCAGGTGCTGCAGCGGCCGGGTGTTGCCCAGACGCAGGCCGTGTTGGCGCGACAGATGTCCGAAGGCAATGACGAGGCAGCGGCTCTGTTCCGTCTGTCACTGGTCCGCACCCGCGATATCGCTCGCACCGAGGCTCTGGTCGAACAGCTTTCAGCCGTGGCCATGCCTGACGAAGCGCAGAAGGCGCAGCTGGTTTCGGCGCAGGACAACCTTGCCTCGTTGCGGCGGGATCAGACGGCGCTGGTGAGCCGCTTGGCGGCGTTTCCGCGATACAACGTGCTGGCCCCGCGTGGCGTTGAACTCACGGAATTGCAGGCCGCGCTCAAGCCCGGAGAATCCTACTACAAACTGATGCTGGTGGGCGACCGCGCTTATGGTCTGTTCGCGACGAGTGGCGATGCGCGCGTCGTGGACCTTGGCCTGACGCCAGCGGCCTTGGCCAGGCAGGTTCAGGACATCCGCGATACGATCGTAAAGGTCGAGAATGGCCAGCAGGTCAATTATCCCTTCGACCTCGACAAGTCCCGCGCGCTCTACAAGGCGGTGTTCGGACAGGTCGAGGATCTGCTGCCTGGCACGCGTCATCTGATCTTCGAACCAGACGGCGCCATGCTGCAGCTTCCGCCGACGGTTCTGGTAACCGGCGACAAGGGCATCGAGGCCTACAAGAAGCGGATGGAGAGCCCGGATGGCGATCCTTTCGACTTTACCGGGGTCGAATGGCTGGGGCGTGGTCGCGAGGTCTCGATTGCCGTGAGCCCGCGCGGATTTCTCGACATTCGCAAGCTCGCAGCCTCGGGGGCGCCGCGCAATTACCTGGGGCTGGGGCATAATGCCAAGCCGACGCAGCGGCCGATGGCAGCGGTTGCGGACGAGTGCGACTGGCCACTGGCCACATGGCAAAACCCGATTTCTGCCGACGAGTTGTTCTTCGCGCAGAAGAAGCTCAGCCTTGGCGGTAGCGCGGTGAAGACCGATGCGCAGTTCAGCGACAGCGCCTTGCTGAGCGAAAGTGACCTCGATCAGTATCGCGTGCTGCACTTTGCTACGCACGGCCTGGTCACGGCTCCGCGCGCGGATTGTCCGGCACGCCCGGCGCTGGTGACCAGTTTCGGAGACATGGGCTCCGACGGCCTGCTGAGCTTCCGCGAAATCTTCGACCTGAAGCTGAATGCCGACCTCGTGATCCTGTCTGCCTGCGACACGGCCGGGATGGCGACGGTTGCAGCCAGCCGGGAGGCAGGGGTCACCACGGGCGGCAATTATGCGCTCGACGGCCTGGTACGCGCGTTCGTCGGCGCGGGTGCGCGTTCGGTGATCGCCAGCCATTGGCCGGTGCCGGATGACTTCGACGCCACGAAGCGCCTGATCGGCGGTGTCATCGATTCCAGGCCCGGACAGGAGCTCGCGAGTGCTCTGGAGGGAGCTCAGGCAAAGCTGATGGACGACCCCAACACGTCCCATCCTTTCTACTGGGCTGCATTCATCATCGTGGGCGATGGCGCCAAGCCGCTGGTTACCGGCAATGCACCGATGACGACGCAGGCCTCGAGGTAAGCGCAACTTTCGATGCTGGTACGTAAAGGCCCGCAGGTGATCCTGCGGGCTGAACTTTGCGGTTAACGGGCCGTCCTCAATCCTGTCGGAAACACAGGATCGGAGATGCGCAATGTGGCTTGAGAACAACGGCACGGCACGCCGCTCTCCTTGGTCTCCGGCCGTTCCTGAAGGCCCGATCCCGGCGGCCTATCGCCGCGGCATCTTCAGGGCCAAGGTTAACGCCCACGAATTGACCGGCACGCACGCGCAGATCGAGTGCCTGGAAAATCCGAACCCGGGCACAATGGTATGGCTGACCTTCACGGGTCTCGAATCACGGGCGGCGATCGTGGAGGAAAGTGCAGCGTTCCGGATCAGGCTGCGGTTCGTCGAACCATTCCATCCCGCAGTGCTCGATGCCATCCTGCAGGGCAGGTTGGGCGCTTTCCACTGAGGCAGAGGCAAAGGCCGCACACGTGCAGCGCCCCAATAGAGGGGTGGGCCATGCCGCTGAATTGTTTGGAAGAAAATGGCTCCCTGAGTAGGATGATCCACGCATATTTTAAAGCCTTGTATTTGCGTATTTTTGTGTTGCGGGAGAAGTGTTGGTGACATCAGTCGTGCCATCAAGTTGGGGCGGCT
>JBEQBX010000031.1:0-30245 GCA_041639595.1 Porphyrobacter sp. | reverse complement strand
GATTGCAACCGGACAGGAAGGGCCCTCGGGCCCTCCCTGTCCGGCAGAGAAGAGGGGGCTCGGATCATGTGTCCTGCTTGATTGGCAGAAGAGGACAGAAAGGACACGTTATGGATGGGACCTACCACCAACCAGCGCACGCGGCAGGAAGTCGCCTTCGCGCTGTTCGGCATTGAACCAGTTGCGATAGCCGAGTACCGCGCTGAGGGTGTGGGTGTCGCTGATTTCGAAATCACCGCTGGCGGTCAGGCTCCACTGCTCGTCCTCGGTGCGGGTGACGAGGTTCTGGTTCACGAAGCGCTGCTTTTCGCCGATCGCGACACCGCCGGGCAGGTTCTGTTCGGCATCCTGCTGCGCGCCACGGCTGGCGCCGGTCACATCGGCGCAGCAATCATCGTCGGCCTTGTAGTAATCGGCGATCAGGCGGACGGCGTTGGCGCCATCGTCATAGTCCATGATACCGCGCACGCCGTAACGTTCATAGCCGTTGACCTTGTTGTTGCGGCCGCCATTCACGTTGGTGATGTTGCCATCGAAGGTGCCATAGAAACCGGTCAGGCGGGCGCTGAGGTTTTCACCCAGCGGGCCGGAAATCGCGCCGCGCATCCGGTATTCTTCGCCTTCGAACAGGTCGACATTGGCTTCGGCCTGGAAGTCATCGGTACCGCCCTTCGACACAATGTTGACCAGACCGGCAGAAGCGTTGCGGCCAAACAGGGTGCCCTGCGGCCCGCGCAGCACTTCAAGGCGCTCAAGATCAACGAGGTCCATGAACGCCTGACCGGAACGCGACAGCACAACGCCATCGACAACGGTGGACACAGAAGGTTCCGCCGCGACCGAGAAGCTGATCGTGCCGACGCCGCGCATCACGATCGCGCTGTTGGCGCTGGTGGTGCCCTTGCGGAAGGTTACCGACGGGATGACGGTGCTGATATTTTCGAGGCTGAAGACCACGGCTTGCTGCAACCGGTCACCCGAAACGGCGGTGATCGCGATTGGCACGTCCTGGACGTTTTCTTTAACCTTCTGGGCGGTTACGACGATTTCTTCGACCTGCGCCATGGCCGGCGCGGTGTAAGCCAGCGCCATTGAACTGGCGGAAAGGGCAAGCGCCTTCAAAGCGAAACGGGTGGTGGCGGACATGGTAAAACTCTCCCCTGCGTCGTGGTCAAACTCGATCGGGCGATATTCAAGATCATCGCCCGCACGGTCGATCTTTGCCGGGTCGGGTTGCGCTTTAAGTCCCGATCTGTCAAGCGGTGTCAGAACGGGCCAAGGGACAGGCCGGAGAGGGAATCTGGGACGAAAATGGTGCATTTGACGCCATGCGAGGAAGGATTTGACCTGCATGCCGCGGGCCGGACAATCCTGTCCCATCGTCCTGATAGTGTCGCAATTTCCGTGGCTTCCGGTGATCCGGACGTGGTGATGGTGCGGGGCAATTTCCGCCTGTCTGACCGTAGTGTGGCCGCAGCGCCACTGTCTGTGTGCGAAGTGGCGGGAGATGGCGCGGTGGCACTGTCGAGCGCCGATAGAGCCGCCAAAATCGCGGTGAACTGCGCGGCCGATGCATCGCGGCTGACCGTCCGGGCGCTTTCGGGCCATGACCGGATTACTCTGGATTTCACGCTCGCTCCCGATGACGTGCTGTCGGGCGGGGGTGAGCAGATGAGCTACCTTGCGCTGAATGGCCGCAACTTCCCTGTCTGGACAAGCGAGCCGGGCGTGGGCCGCGAACCGGGCACGCCGCTCACCGATCAGGCGAGCGCTGACGGCAGCTTTGCGGGCGGGGATTACTGGACGACCAATTATCCCGAACCCACCGTGCTGTGTTCAGCGGGCTGGGCGATCAGCCTCGCCAATGCCGATTATGTCGAACTGGACGCGCGGCAGGCAGGGCGGCTGCGGGTGCATGTCTGGTCGGGCGAGGTGGCCATCGATCTGTTCGAAGGCGCACCCGCTGACCTCACCCGCCAGTTGGGCGCTCGGTTCGGGACGCGTCAGGCGCTCCCCGATTGGGCGCTGGGCGGCGCGGTTGTGGGATTGAAGCAGGGCGATGCGTGCTTTGACCGGCTCGACGCGCTGATCGACGCGGGCGCAGTGGTCAGCGGCCTGTGGTGCGAGGACTGGGTCGGCATTCGCGAAACCAGCTTTGGCCGCCGGCTGTTCTGGGACTGGCAGTGGAACGCGGCGCGCTATCCCGACCTGCCTGCCCGCATCGCCGCATTGAAAGCGCGCGGCATCCGGTTCCTCGGTTACGTGAACCCCTACCTCGCGGTTGACGGCCCGCTTTACCCGGAGGCGGCGGCGCAGGGGTACTTCGCCCTGAAGCTGGACTCCGACGAACCCTACCTCGTCGATTTCGGCGAGTTCGATGCGGGCGTGGTCGATTTCACCAACCCGGCCGCCGCCGAATGGTTTGCGGAAGAAGTTATCGGCAAGCGGATGCTCGATTTCGGGCTGGACGGCTGGATGGCGGATTTCGGCGAGTATCTCCCCACCGATCTGCGCCTGTTCGATGGCGATCCGATGCAGGAACACAACCGCTGGCCGGTACGCTGGGCGGAAGTGAACGCCCGCGCTGTCGCCTCGCGCGGTCGGACGGGTGATGTGCTGTGGTTCATGCGGGCAGGGCACACCGGCGTGCAGGCGCATTGTCCCTTGCTGTGGGCGGGCGACCAGTCGGTGGATTTCAGCCGCCATGACGGCATCGGCACGGTCATCACCGCCGCGCTGTCATCAGGGCTGGTGGGCAATGCCTTCAGCCATTCGGACGTGGGGGGTTACACCAGCCTGTTCGGCAATGTCCGCAGCGAAGAACTGATCCTGCGGTGGTATGAGCTCGGCGCGTTCAGCCCCGTGTTCCGCACCCACGAGGGCAACCGGCCTGACGATAATCTCCAGATCGATTCCACGCCGGAGCTTGCACAAGGCTTCGTCCGCTGGAGCCGCGTTCATGCGGCCCTTGCGCCCTATGTCCGGCATCTCGTCACCGAGGCGCAGGAGCGCGGGCTTCCGGCGCAGCGTGCGTTGTTCCTGCATTATCCCGAAGACCGCGAGACCTTCACTATTCAGGACCAGTACCTCTATGGTGCTGATCTGATGGTGGCACCGGTTATCGAAGCGGGGGCGTCGATGCGCGAAGTCTATCTGCCGCAAGGCAATTGGCGGCATCTGTGGAGCGGGCGGGACTACGCGCCCGGTTGGCATGATGTGCCTGCGCCCATCGGCCAGCCGCCGGTGTTCACCCGCGAAGGCAGCGCCTTTGCGCCGTTGTTCAAGGGGCTGGCGCAATGAGCCGCGCCAACATCCGTGATGTCGCCGCCCGCGCAGGCGTGGCGGTCAAGACCGTCAGCCGCGTCCTCAACGGCCACCCCTATGTCAGCGCCGCGCTGAAGGAGAAGGTCGAGGCCGCGATGGCCGAACTCGATTACCGCCCCAGCATCGCCGCGCGCATCCTGTCTGGCGCGAAGTCGAACCAGATCGCGCTGATCTACGACAATCACAGCCCCTATTACATGTTCCAGATCCAGAAGGGCTGCTGGGAGGTGTGCCAGGAAAACGGCATTCGCCTGCTGGCGCAGCCTGTCGACGTCGCCGATCCGCGGGTCGGCGATCAGGTGCGCGGGCTGGTGAGCGAGACGCATGTCGATGGCATCATCCTGTCTTCCCCCGTCACCGATTGCGATCCGGTGCTGAGGGCGCTGGAGGGGATGGACGTGCCCTTCGTGCGGATCTCGCCGGGGACGAACCATGCGCTGACATCGTCGGTGTTCATGGACGACGCGCAGGCCGCCGATGACATGACCACGCACCTTATCAACGCGGGCCACCGGCGGATCGGGTTCATCAAGGGCCACACCAACCACATGGCGTCCGACGACCGGCTGTTCGGATACCGCCGCGCATTGGACCGCGTCGGCATCCCGTTCGAACCGCAACTGGTCGTCGATGGCGAATTCGACTTCGATTCCGGCGTGGCCGGCGCCAACGCGCTGCTCGATCAACCCGCGCGGCCCACCGCGATCTTTGCCTCCAACGACGATATGGCCGCAGGCGTGCTGGCCGTGGCGCATGATCGCGGGATAAATGTGCCGGGCGATCTGTCGGTCGCTGGGTTTGACGATACCACTTTGGCGCGCACCGTGTGGCCGCCGCTCACCACCATTCGCCAGCCGATGGCCGATCTGGCCCGCACGGCGACCCACATCCTGATCGCAGGCGGGGACATCTCCCACAAACGCCTGCCCCACGACCTTGTGGAGCGCGCCTCGGTCGCTCCCCCAAAGAGGAACTGATATGAGTGAATTGCCCCTTCCGCCCGCAACCCGCAGCCTTGGCCTGAGCGACATCAAGGTGTCCCCCATCGCCTGGGGGATGTGGCGTCTGGCTGAAAATGGCCGCACCGCTGCCGACGCGGCCAAGCTGGTGCACGCGGCGCTGGATGCGGGGATCACCTTCCTCGACACCGCCGATATCTATGGCTTCAACGGCAGCGACGGGTTCGGCGATGCCGAGGCGCTGCTGGGCGAGGTGCTGGCCGCCGAGCCTGCCTTGCGCGACAGGATGGTGCTGGCGACCAAGGGCGGCATCCTGCCCCCGCTGCCCTATGACCAGAGCCCGGATTACCTGAAGAAGGCGATCGAGGATTCCCTGCGCCGCCTTCGGGTGGACTCGGTCGACCTGTGGCAGATCCACCGTCCCGATATCCTCGCCCATCCGCAGGAAACCGCGCGCGTGCTCGACGATGCGGTGGCCAGCGGCAAGGTGCGGGCGCTCGGCGTGTCGAACTTCACGATGTTCCAGCTTCCGGCGCTGGCGAAGTTTCTGGATAACAAGCTGGCGACGACCCAGCCCGAAATCAGCCCGCTGCGGATCGACTGCTTCGAAAACGGGCAGCTGGATCAGGCGATGGCGTTCGGCCTGACTCCGATGGCATGGTCGCCGCTGGGGGGCGGCAGGCTCGCCGCGCCGGAGACAGCGCGTGACAAGGCCGTGGCTGCCGCTCTGGATGCCGTGGCCGAGGCACAGGGCGTCTCGCGCACGGTCGCCGCCTATAGCTGGCTGATGGCGCACCCCGCCGGGATCATCCCCATCATCGGCTCGCAGAATGCGGAGCGCATTGCCGAGGGCGCCGACGCGCTCAAGGTGCGCTGGACGCGGACGGATTGGTACGCGGTGCTTGTCGCCGCACGTGGTGAGAGGCTGCCGTAATGACCCAACAACCTGAACAGCATTGCGAAATCGCGTGGTTTTCCGCGCTGTGTGACGACGATTACGAATTCCTCGGCGTTCCCGATCCCTACCTCGCCTCAAGCTGGGAGCATTGCCGCAACATCGTGCTGCGCGCAGACGAAGCCGGGTTCGACAATATCCTGCTGCCTTCGGGCTACCAGCTTGGCGTCGACACCACGATCTTCGCCGCCGCTGTCGCCACGCAGGTCAAGCGGATCAAGCTGCTGTGGGCGACCCGCATGGGCGAAGACTGGCCGCCGCAACTGGCGCGCAGGATTGCCACGCTTGACCGCATCCTCGGCCCCAACGCGGCTGGCACCGGCGGGCGATTGAACGTCAACATCATCTCCTCCGACATGCCGGGCGAGAAGATCGAGTCCGCCCCCCGCTACCGCCGCGGCACCGAGATCATGAAGATCGTCAAGACGCTGCTGAACGGCGAGCACCTCGATTTCGATGGCGAGTTCTACAAGCTGAAGCTCGATCCGCCGCGCATCACCACCATCAGCGGCAAGTGCCCGCCGTTCTACTTCGGCGGTCTCAGCCACGAAGCACGCGAATGTGCAGCCGAGGCGGCGGATGTCTACCTGATGTGGCCCGACACGATGGACAAGGTGCGCGAGAATATCGCCGACCTCAAGGCCCGCGCCGCCAATTATGGCCGCACCCTGAAGTTCGGATACCGCGCCCACGTGATCGTGCGTGAGACGGAAGACGAAGCCCGCCACTATGCCGACCGCCTGCTCTCCAAGCTGGATGACGAGGCGGGCCGCGCAATCCGCGAAAAGAGCCTCGATGCCAAGAACTACGGCGTCCAGCGCCAGCAGGAATTGCGCGGGGCGGCGGATGGCGACGGCTTCGTCGAGGAGAACCTGTGGACCGGCATCGGCCGTGCGCGTTCCGGCTGCGGGGCGGCGATCGTCGGCACCCCCGATCAGGTGCTCGCCAAGCTGCGCGCCTACAGGGAAGAAGGGATCGAGGCGTTCATCCTGTCGGGCTATCCGCATATGCAGGAAGCCGATCTATTTGCCCGCCATGTGCTGCCGCATATCCAGCATGGGCCGCTGGAGATGTGATGCTCTTGTTGGTGTGCCCGCCTCCGCGGGCACATCCTCGGCGAGTTTCCGTCGCTTCGCGCCGGATCGCCTGCGGCTCGCGCGCCCAGTCCTATTAGCGCGCTCGCGGCCCGTCCGTTGGCGGGCCGGGGGTGCGTTCCGGACGGGCATCGTGTGCCGCTTCTTGAGCCGGGATGACGAAAGAATATTTCCAACACCCCGCGCCGCGCGATTTGTTGGTCGGTCTGGCAAGCCGCTTGCGCGACTCAAACTCGCCCCAGACCCGTTCCAGACCCCCCTTACACCCCCTCCAGACCCCCTCAGACCCGCCGCGCAGCGTGTTTCACGTGAAACCTTCCCCTACTGCAACGCCGCCCTCGGCAGGTTCCCGATAATTTCCTCTTTTCCCCGTCCGCAGGGGGTGACAAGACGTATCTCAAATCGAAACCGATTGAGAGGAGACACCCCCATGAACCTCGAGTTCACCCCCGAAGAACAGGCCTTCCGCGACGAAGTCCGCAGCTTCATCGCCGAAAACTATCCCAAGCACCTTGCCGATTTCGGCATGCGCGAAGACATGAGCCGCGAGGATTTCCTCGCCTGGCACAAGATCCTCGGCAAAAAGGGCTGGTCGGTTCCGGCATGGCCGACCGAATATGGCGGCACTGGCTGGACCCCGACGCAGCGCTACATCTGGTCGGAAGAAAACGCCCGCGCCAGCACCGTCATGCCGCTGCCCTTCGGCGTGTCGATGGTCGGCCCGGTGATCTACACCTTCGGCAATGCCGAACAGAAAGCCCGCCACCTGCCCGGCATCGTGTCTGGCGACGTGTGGTGGTGCCAGGGTTACTCCGAACCGGGCGCAGGGTCTGACCTTGCCAGCCTCAAGACCACGGCTGTGCTTGACGGCGATCACTATGTGATCAACGGCCAGAAGACCTGGACGACGCTGGCCCAGCACGCCGATTGGGGCTTTTTCCTGTGCCGCACCGATCCGACCGCCAAGGCGCAGGAAGGCATCAGCTTCATCCTCGTCGACATGAAGTCGCCGGGCGTGGAGGTGAAGCCGATCAAGCTGCTGGACGGCGGTTACGAGGTCAACGAAACCTGGCTCACCGATGTGCGCGTGCCGGTCGAAAACCTTGTCGGTCAGGAGAACAAGGGCTGGACCTATGCCAAGTTCCTGCTGGCGCATGAACGCTCCGGCATTGCCGGTGTGGCGCGGTCAAAGCGCGGCATCGAAAAGCTGCGCGAAATCGCCACGAACGAAACTTTGGACGGTGCACCGCTGATCAAGGACTTCGATTTCGCGCGCAAGGTCAGCCAGCTCGAAATCGATCTGGCCGCGCTGGAAATCACCGAGTTGCGGACCCTTGCGGGCGAGCAGGCGGGCAAGGGGCCGGGGCCGGAAAGCTCGATCCTGAAGATCAAGGGGACCGAAATCCAGCAGCGCCTTACCGAACTGACGCTGGAAGCGGTCGGCACTTACAGCGCGCCGTATCATGGCGGGGTGTCGAACGATAACGGGTCCAACCAACACCCGGTCGGGCCGGACTATGCCCAACACGCCGCGGCGACCTATTTCAACATGCGCAAGACATCGATCTATGGCGGGTCGAACGAAATCCAGCGCAACATCATCACCAAGATGATCCTCGGCCTGTAAGCGCCTGAGACGGGAGAGAATTTGTGGACTTCAACTTCACCGAAGAACAGGACATGGTGCGCGACGGGTTGTCGCGGCTGGTGCGTGAACAATATGACTGGGAAACCCGCCGCAAGGCGATCGCCAGCGGAGCAGGATGGCGCCCCGAAGTCTGGGCACAGCTCGCCGAACTGGGCATCCTCGGCATGCCGTTTTCCGAAGCCGATGGCGGCTTTGGCGGCGGCGCGGTCGATGCGATGGTGATCATGCAGGAATTCGGTAAGGGCTTGGTAATAGAGCCTTTTGTGCCGACCGTGGTGTGCGCGGGCGGCTTCCTGAAGCACGGCGGAACCGCGGCGCAGAAGGAAGAACATATCGGCGGAATCGTGGCGGGCAGCAGCGTATTTGCCTTCGCCTATGCCGAACCGCGCGGGCGCTTTGACTACGCGGATCTGGAAACCACCGCGAAAAAGGACGGCAGCGGTTACGTGCTGAACGGCCACAAGGCGGTCGTCATTGGCGCGCCCTGGGCGAGCCACCTGATCGTCACCGCCCGCACCGGCGGCGAGCGGCGCGATCGTTCCGGCATCTCGGTCTTCGTGATCGCCAAGGACACGGCCGGGATCACCACCCGCGATTACGTTACGGTCGATGGCCGCCGCGCCTCGGAGGTGTATTTCGAGAACGTTTCTGTGTCTTCCGAAGCACTTATCGGGGCCGAGGGCGAAGGGCTGGCGCTGATCGAACTGGTCACCGACGAAGCCATCGCAGCCCTGTGTGCCGAAGCCTGCGGGGCGATGAAGGTCGCCCACGCGATGACGGTGGAATATTCGCGCCAGCGTAAGCAGTTCGGCGTGCCAATCGCCAGCTTCCAGGTGCTCCAGCACCGCATGGTCGATATGTACACGGCCTACGAACAGGCGCTTTCGCTGACCTATCTCGCCACCCTGCGCCTCGGTTCTGACGAGGTGGAGCGCAAGAAGGCGGTCTCGGCGGCGAAGGTCGGGGTCGGGCAGGCGGCGCGGCTGATCGGGCAGGAAGCGGTGCAGATCCACGGAGGCAACGGCGTCACTGATGAATATGCAATCGGTCACTATTTCAAGCGGTTGACCATCTTCGACAGCGAATTCGGCAATGTCGATCACCACCTGAAACGCCACGTCGCGCTCAGCTGAGCTGCACGCGGCAGACCCCGCTCTGGCTGTCGCGATGACGCGGGCCGGGGCGGGGCTTTTCGCAGGTATTGCGATGTAAGCTGCGGTCACCCCTTTTGATCGGGGCGCGCTGCCTCAGGCTGTTTCGCGCAGGATCAGTTCGGGCGGCAGGACCAGGCTTTCGGTCTTCTCACCCGCCAGTCGCCTCAGCAGCAGATCGACAAGCGCGTGGGCGCCCGCGGCGATATCCTGCCTGATGGTGGTGAGCGGCGGCACGGTCTGGCGGGCGATTGGCAGGTCATCAAAGCCCACCAACCGGACATCACCCGGCACTGCCAACCCGCAGGCGCGGAGTTCGGTAAGGCACAGCGCCGCCAGCGTGTCGGTCGCGGTGAATATCCCGTCGATCCGGCCCGCTTGCGCTGCAAGGTGCGCGGCGATTTCAGCACCGGCGCGTTCTGGAGAAAGGTGGGTGGGCAGCACCATGACAGGCTCCACACCCAAACGTGCAGCGGCATCCTGAGCGCCCGCAAACCGTGCGCCGAATTCCATCGGCCCCGTATCGCCGAGAAACGCGATCCGCCGCGCACCGGCCGCGATCAGGCGTTCAGCCGCGAGGCGCCCGCCCAAGCGGTTATCGGTGCCGACGACACAGTGCCGCTGCCCTTCCTGATGGTTGCCCCACACAACCATGGGGTTGTAGCCTTCGGCAACATCCTCGATCCGGTCGAACTGGTCGGACTGTCCGATCACGATGACCCCGTCGATCATGCCTGAACCGATGAAGCGGTCGAGCCAGTCGGCATCGTCGTCCGGCACGACCCGGCGCAGCATCAGGTCGTAACCGTGCAGCGTCAGTTCGTCTGCCAAATGGCCGAGCAAGGTCATGAAGAAGCTATCGGAAATTTGCTGGCGGGTGTCGTGCCCCAGCGGGATTGCGACTCCGATCACTCCGGTTTTCTGGCGGCGCAGCCCGCTGGCCATCTGATTGGGCCGGAAAGCGTGCTCACGCGCGAGCGCTTCAATCTTTTCGCGGGTCTTGATGTTGACCAGGCTCTTGCCTGCCAGCGCCCGGGACACGGTTCCGGGAGACACCCCCGCCAGCCGCGCCAGATCAGTAATGGTACGCACCGTACCGCGTGCGTTCCGGTCTTCGCCTTCGGCCATGTTACTCCCTAGCCGGTGACCATCCCCTGTTCGCGGGGACGGCGATGTCCGGCATCCACCAACAGCGTAGCCAGAGCGCCCGCCAGCATCAAGATGCCGCCGAGCATAAGCACGTGGCGCGGATCGCCGCCCAGCAGCGGGCGATAGATCAGCGGCATGGTAAGTGTCTGGATCAGCATCGGGATGACGATGAACAGGTTGAAGATACCCATGTAGATTCCGTTCCGCTCGGGCGGTATGCAATCGGCGAGCATGACGTAGGTGTTGCCCATCATCCCTGCCCAGCCAATGCCGATTCCCAGCATCAGCACGAACAGCGCGCCCGGAGTCGCCGCGCCCGGGATCATCAACATCGCCGCGCCTGATGCGGCAAGGCAGACCGCGTGGGTGGGGCGCGCGCCAAATCGCTTCACCACCGGGATCAGCGCCAACGCCCCAAGAAACGCCACGAAGTTATACAGCGCGCCTGCCTGCTGGGCGGTCAGCGTTGCTTCGCGGAACAGCGCGCTGGCAGGATCGCTGGTGCCGTAAATCGACCGGCCGACGGCGAAGGTGATATATTGCCAGTAAGCAAACATCGCATACCATTGGCACAGCATGGCGCCTGCCAGCTGGCGCATCGGGCGCGGCATTTCGCGGATGGCATCGCGGATTTCGGCGAAGGTCGATTGCATGGTCAGCGGCTTGGCTTCCAACTCCGCCTGTGCAGCGGCATCCATCGGCAATTCGCGCACGCGGAACACCGACCACACGATGGTGGAAATCGAAAGGATCGCGCCGATGATGAAGGCAATTCGCACGATCACCGGAACGCCGTTGGCATCGAGCACGTCGCGGGCGACAAAGGCGGTGAGCAGCGACGGCGCGAGGTAGGATAGCGTCTGGGCCAACCCGGTAAAGGCGCTCTGGGTCAGGAATCCCGTTGATCGCTGGTCGGGGGCAAGCCGGTCGGCGACATAGGCGCGGTACGGCTCCATGGTGATGTTGTTGCCGGCATCCAGGATCCACAGCAGGCTGGCCGCCATCCACAGCGTGCTGGAATAGGGCATGGCGAAAAGCGACAATGTGCAGATTACCGCGCCGATCAGGAAATAGGGCGTGCGGCGGCCAAGGCGGGTATTGGTCCGGTCGCTCATCGCGCCGACGATTGGCTGGATGATCAGTCCGGTCATTGGCCCCGCCAACCACAAAAGCGGCATCGAAGCCTCATCCGCGCCGAGAAAGCCGTAGATCGGCCCCATATTGGCCTGCTGCAACCCGAACGAGAACTGCAGGCCAAAGAATCCGATGTTCATCTCGATGATTCTGAGCAGCGAAAGCCGCGGCTTTTCCGACATATGGTTCCTCGTCCCAAGTTGTCCTATGCGCCTTATATCCTGCGCTGTGGCGAAGAAGTGACACGAATCCGACCTGTTGGCAAACGTTTGCAAAATGCTGTTGCAAACGTTTGCAGGATTGGTACGCCTGCATTTGTCAGCGCCCGCAGAAGCACGAGAACCGAGAGGATACAAGCCATGAAATTGCGTTATGCGCTTTGCGCCAGTGCCGCTTTGCCAATTCTGATGGCCGCTCCGGCCTTCGCGCAAAACAATGTCGAAGACGCCGCGGTTGAAGGCGAGGAAATCATCGTCACCGCGGTTGCGCGCGGGCAGAACCGGATCGAAAGCTCGGTTTCGGTCAGCACTATCGGTGCGGACACGATTGTGAACCTTGCGGCGCCTTCCGCAGCTGACCTGATCCGCCAGATCCCCGGCATCCGTTCCGAAGCTTCGGGCGGCGAAGGCAATGCCAATATCGCGGTGCGCGGTATTCCCGTGTCGACCGGCGGTGCGCGTTACATTCAGCTTCAGGAGGATGGCCTCCCGATCCTCGAATTCGGCGACATCATCTTCGGCAATGCCGATAATTTCCTGCGTGCCGATCGCTCGGTCGCCCGCGTTGAGGCGGTGCGCGGCGGTTCGGCTTCGACCTTCGCATCGAATGCGCCGGGCGCGGTGATCAACTTCATTTCCAAGACTGGCGAGCAGGAAGGCGGCGCCATTCAGGGCAGTGTCGGTCTCGACTTCGAAAGTTACCGCGTTGATTTCGATTACGGCGCCCCGCTGGCCGACGATCTCTATTTCCACGTCGGCGGTTTCTACCGCACCGGCGAAGGGCCGCGTGATATCGGCTATAACGGCTTTGACGGCGGACAGATCAAGGCCAACATCACCAAGGAATTTGACGGCGGCTATGTCCGTTTTTCGGCCAAATATCTGAACGACACTACCCCCACGATCCTGCCGCAGCCGGTGCGCGTCGCGGGCAGCAACGGCAATCCCGATTATCAGGCGATCGCCGGCTTCGATCCGCGCACAGATTCCCTCTACAGCCCGTTCCTGACGCCGGCGGTGACGCTGGACGGCAACAACAACCCGGCCACCTTCGATTTCCGCGATGGTCTTTCGGTGCGAAGCCTTGCCTTCGGGATTGAAAGCGAAATCGACGTGGGCAGCGGCTGGACGCTGACCAACCGGTTCCGGTTTGCCGATAATTCCGGCGGCTTCCAGTCGCCGTTCCCGGCCGGTGCGGGCGCAGCGCAGGACATTGCCAACGGCATCGGCGGCGCCGGGTCGAGCATCCTGTTCGCGACCGGCCCGAATGCCGGTCAGGTTGCCAATGCCGGCACCATTGGCGGCAATGGACTGCTCAGCAATGTGGTGGTGTTCAACGTCCGCATGAACAGCCTCGACAATGTGACCAATGATTTCCGCGTGAACAAGGCGTTCGAATTGGGTGGCAGCACGGCCAATTTCACCACCGGCTTCTACCTGTCGCGCCAGACCATCGCCACCGACTGGCTGTGGACCAGCCATGTCCAGACCGTGCAGGGCGACGGGCAGGCAGTGCTGGTCGATGTCCGCAATGCAGGCGGCAATGTCGTCACGCAGAACGGCACGGTCGGCTTCGGCGCGAACTTCTTCGGCAATTGCTGCCGCCGTAGCTATGATGTCGATTACAGCACTTATGCGCCGTTTGCCTCGCTGTCGGTCGAAACGGGCCGTCTGACACTGGATGCGTCGATCCGTTACGATTTTGGCGATGCCAGCGGGACGATCACCGGCGCAGACAGCGGCTTTGGCGTCGGTGTCGGCAGTTTCGATTTCAACCGCAACGGCACGATCAGCCCGGCCGAAGCGCAGACCAGCATCCTGCCGCTCGGCAATGCGCGTCCGGTGAATTACAATTTCGATTATTTCAGCTTCTCGCTGGGGGCCAACTACCTCCTGACCGATGATCTGGGGCTATTTGCCCGGTACAGCCAGGGCGGCCGCCACACCGCCGACCGCAGCTTGTTCTCGCCTGCGGTCAGCACGGTGGATGGCAGCCTGCCGGGCGGCGATCAGGGCGTGGTCGCAACCGTCGATCAGCTGGAAGCAGGCCTGAAGTATCAGGCAGGCGGCCTGTCGCTGTTTGCCACCGGCTTCTTTGCCAAGACGGCAGAAACGAATGTCGAACTTGCTCCGCTGGAACTGTTCGACACCGAATTCGAGGCCTTCGGTTTCGAGCTGGAAGGTGCCTACCGCACCGGCCCGTTCACGCTTTCGGCAGGAGCCACTTGGACCGACGCCGAAATCGAAGATGCGCTGGATACAACCACCATCGGCAACACGCCGCGGCGGCAGGCGGATCTCGTTTATCAGGCAACCGCCCAATACGACAGCGACACGTTTACGCTGGGGGCCAATGTGGTCGGGACGACCGACAGTTTCACGCAGGATTCCAACCAGCTGATGCTGCCCGCCTTCGCGCAGGTGAATGCATTTGTGGCGGTG
This sequence comes from Porphyrobacter sp., assembly GCA_041639595.1. GTDB lineage: Bacteria > Pseudomonadota > Alphaproteobacteria > Sphingomonadales > Sphingomonadaceae > Erythrobacter. Next base: position 16,171 of record JBEQBX010000031.1, on the reverse strand, counting down.
CGCCCGATCGACCGTGTCGAAATCGGGTTGAACGCGGCGAACCTCTTCAATGCCAACGGGTTTACCGAGGCTGAGGAAGGTTCAATCCCGGCCAACCAGATCGTGCGTGCGCGCTCGATCGCCGGGCGCACGGTACTCGCTTCGGTGCGTTTCGACTTCTGACGAACGGCTGAAGCATACGGGCTGGCCGCCAATCCCCCGGCGGCCAGCCTCTTGTCTGTAAGATGTGATGGGATGATGGCCGCAATGACTGGCGCACAGATAGGCACCTGGACAGCCGAACACGTGCGCCGGATCGTGCCTGGGCCTGCGGCTGCAGGAACCCAGGGGCTGATCCCCGGGGTGACGGCGGCGGATCGGTCGGCGCTGGATGCAGGCCGGCTCTACTGGGATATGTGGCCGGTGCAGGACGCCAGTGGGCACCGCGCGATAATCGCCGGGCGCGATCTGTGGATGGCGCTGACTGCGCCTGACCGTGGTGATCCGGGTCTCAGGCATTTTGAAGCGAAGATCCACTGGATCGAGCGGCTGGACGGCCGATGGCATGACCGCGGGCCGGTGCTGCCCGATTTCGATGTTCCCTATGAACGCGAATGGGCCGGGTCCGCGCTGTACGATGCGGGCGTGGTCACGCTGTTCTTCACCGCCGCCGGGACGTCAGCGCGGAGCGGGGGATACCAGCAAGAATTGTGGGCGGCCCATGCACGCGTCGGCGCGGATGGCTGGCCGGAGGCTTGGTCGATCCCCGCGCCGATAATCACCGGCTACGGCCCGCATTACATGGCCGCCGATTCCCATGAAGGCGCGCCGGGCATGATCAAGGCGTTCCGCGATCCGGCCTGGTTCCGCGATCCTGCCGATGGCAGCGAATACATCGCCTTTACCGCCTCCCTCGGCGGGTCGGATAGCGCCTTCAACGGGGCCTTCGGATTGGCGCGCAAAACCCCCTCAGGGTGGGTCTTGACCCCCCCTTGCCTCCACGCAGAGGGCGTCAACAACGAGTTGGAGCGCGCCCATCTGGTGTTTCACGGGAAACATTACTACGCCTTCTGGTCAACACAGACGGCAACCTTCGCGCCCGGTCTGCGTCATGCGCCAGGGGGCTTGTACGGGATGGTGGCAGATAGCATGGCAGGCCCGTGGCGCCCGCTGAACGGTAGCGGGTTGGTGCTGGCCAACCCCGCAGACCGCCCTTTGCAGACCTACAGCTGGTATGTGGATGCCAGCCTGACGGTGTGCAGCTTTGTGGATTTACTGCCCGATGGCAGCTTTGGCGGAGTGCCCGCGCCGCTGTTGCAACTGGGCCTCCAAGGCGACCATGCCGGCTTGCGCGCCCTCACGCCGGAAACCGCCGAGTGATGCTTGCCGGGATTGAGGCGGGCGGCACCAAATTCGTGCTCGCCGTTGGGCCAAGCCCTGATCGCATTACCGCGCGCCGGACCATCCCTACGGGCGATCCGGCGGCCACGCTGGCAGAGGCGGCGGAATGGCTGGCGCGGCAGGGCGCGATCCGCGCGATCGGCATCGGCAGCTTTGGGCCTGTTGAACTGGACCGGCAGTCGGAGCAGTGGGGGTTCATCACCAACACGCCAAAGCCGGGCTGGGGGGATTGCGACATTGCGGGGCAGCTTGCCCGTGCATTGGGAGTTCCGGTCGGCTTCGATACGGACGTGAACGCCGCAGCACTGGCCGAACATGCTGCGGCAGGCGGCGGGGCAGGGGGGCTTGCCTACCTCACCATCGGAACGGGGGTCGGTGGGGGGCTGGTGCTGGATGGCAAGCCTGTTCACGGCATCGCCCACCCTGAAATTGGTCACATCTATCCGCGTCGTCGCCCCGATGACCTTGATTTTGCAGGCATCTGCCCCAGTCATGGGGACTGCCTTGAAGGGCTTGCCTGCGGCCCGGCAATCATTGCGCGCTGGGGCGCATCGCTGTCGGACCTGCCGGCAGACCACCCGGGCCACGCCATCATCGCCGATTATATTGCGCAAGCCTGCCACATGGTGTTCGCCACTGTCGCGGTGGCCGAAGTGGTGATCGGCGGCGGGGTTGCGAATACGCCCGGCCTTGTGGAACGCATCGCGCAGCGGGCGCGGGAACTGGACGCAGGCTACCTTCCCGGTGGTACCCGCCACAGCGTGATCCGTCCGCGGTTGGGCAGCGATGCGGGGATCATCGGCGCGATGATGCTGGCAGAGGCGGCGCTGAAAGGCGCTTAGCGCACTTTCCGATCAGGGTGATCCAGAATGGCCGAAAAGTGCTCTAACGCAACCCGAAAGCCTCTTTCGCCAGCCTTTCGATCATCGCCTTGTCGGGTGCACCCTTGGGCGAAACCCAGCTGCCACCAACGCACAGCACCGGATCAAAGGCGAGCCATTCGGCTGCATTATCCAGGCTGATCCCGCCGGTCGGGCAGAAGCGGCACTGGCCGAAAGGCGCGGCGAGCGCCTTCAAGGCCGGCAATCCGCCTGCCGCCATCGCCGGGAAGAACTTGAAGCGGTCGAGCCCCAGATCCAGCCCGCGCATGATGTCGCCCGCATTGGCGATGCCGGGCAGGAACGGAACGCACGCCGCAATCGCTGCCTTGCCAAGCGTGTCGGTCAGGCCGGGGGAGACGATGAATTCACTCCCCGCCTCCAGCGCCGCGTCCAGATCGCGGGGGTTGGTAACAGTGCCCGCGCCGACAATCGCGCCCGGCACCTGCTTCATCGCCCGGATCGCCCCCAGCGCGGCGGGGGTGCGCAGGGTGACTTCAAGCACCCGCAGGCCCCCCGCGACCAGCGCTTCCGCGAGCGGGACGGCGTGGGCTTCATCCTCGATCACGATCACCGGAATGACCGGCGCGGTGCGCATGATGGCGTCGATATTCATGGCTTACATTCCTCCGGTGGCCAGCATCGCGCTGGCGCCTTGTTCGGCGCCGTCAGCAAAGCGGCGCAGCATGCCGAACAGCTCCCGGCCCACGCCTGACTGATCTTGTGGATCGGCGGCAGGTTCGCGTGATGCAAGATCGGCGGTGGTCGAAAGCGCGCCGGTGGCGGCGCATACGCGCACCACATCGCCATCGCGAAGCCGCGCCAGCGGGCCGCCTCCCAAGGCTTCGGGGGTGCAGTGGATCGCGGCGGGCACCTTGCCCGAAGCGCCCGACATCCGGCCATCGGTCACCAGCGCGACCTTGTGCCCGCGATCCTGCAAGACGCCCAGCGGCGGGGTCAGCTTGTGGAGTTCCGGCATTCCGTTGGCACGCGGGCCCTGAAAGCGGACCACCACCACCACATCACGGTCAAGCTCGCCAGCGGCGAAGGCAGCGGCGACGCTGGGCTGATCCTCGAACACGCGGCAGGGCGCTTCGACCGTCCAGCGGCTTTCATCCACGGCCGAAGTCTTGAAGCAGGCGCGGCCCAGATTGCCCTGAAGCAGCCGCATCCCGCCATCGGGCTTGAACGGATCCGCGACAGGGCGGAGCATTGTGTCATCGCCCGAGGGGCCGACCTCGCGCCAAACCAGTTCCTCACCGTCGAAGCCGGGTTCGCGCGCATAATCGGCAAAGCCGCCGCGCCCGACTGTCAGGATGTCGGCATGGGCGAGGCCTGCTTCCAGCAGTTCCCCGATCACGAAGCCCATGCCGCCCGCATTGTGGAAGTGGTTCACATCGCCCGCGCCATTGGGATAAACCTGCGCGATCAGCGGCACTGCACCCGACAGGTCCGAAAGGTCGTTCCAGTCGAAGATAACGCCAGCCGCCCGCGCCATGGCGGGCAGGTGGATTGCATGGTTGGTCGATCCGCCGGTCGCCAGCAGGCCAACCGCGGCGTTGATGATCGCCTTTTCATCCACACACAGGCCGAGCGGGCGATAATCATCACCCTTGCGCCCAATCTCCGCCACACGGTGCATCGCCGCGCGGTCCAAAGCCTGACGCAGCTTGGTGCCGGGATTGATGAAGGCGCTGTTGGGGATGTGCAGCCCCATCATCTCCATCATCATCTGGTTGGAATTGGCCGTGCCGAAGAAGGTGCAGGTGCCCTGCGAATGGTAACTCGCCATCTCGCTCGCCAGCAGTTCGGCGCGGGTCGCTTTGCCTTCCGCATAGAGCTGGCGGACGCGCTGCTTTTCCTTGTTGGGGATGCCGGTCGGCATCGGGCCGCCGGGGACGAAGATCATCGGCAGGTGACCGAACCGCAATGCGCCCATCAGCAGCCCCGGTACGATCTTGTCACAAATGCCGAGCAGCAGCGCGCCATCGAACATCGCGTGGCTCAAAGCGACCGCAGTCGACAATGCAATCACATCGCGGCTGAACAGCGACAGCTCCATGCCGGTTTCGCCCTGCGTCACGCCGTCGCACATCGCCGGAACGCCGCCTGCCACCTGCGCGGTCGCGCCGATTTCGCGGGCGTAGATCTTCAGCCGTTCGGGGTAACGGTAATAGGGCGCGTGGGCCGATAGCATATCGTTGTAAGCGGTGACGATCCCGACATTCGCGCCCCGGCCTGCAACCATGGCAGGCTTGTCATCCTCCATCCCCGCATAGGCGTGGGCGAGGTTGGAGCACGACACCGCGCTGCGTTCGCCCATGTTGTCGCCTTCGCGCCGGATCAGATCGAGATAGGCGCTGCGGCTCGCACGCGAGTTCTCGATCACCCGCTGCGTGACCCGGTGCAGGGAATCATTCAGGCTACTCATGCCACGTTACTCCGTCGCGTTCGGCCAGCGCGATGGCCGCGCTCGGCCCCCAGCTGCCGGCGGTGTAGGTCTTGGGTTCAAGGCCGTCAGCGGCCCAGCCGGCGCGGATCGCATCGACCCATTCCCACTGCGCCTCCACCTCGTCACGTCGCACGAACAGCGTCTGGTCGCCCTCAACCAGATCAAGCAGCAGGCGTTCATAGGCAATCCGCCGCACCGCGCCGCTGAAGGCATCGGGCATGGCGATGTTGAGCGGGACTTGGCGCAGGCGAATGCCTTCGCGGTCCAGTCCGGGCACTTTGGCCATCAGCGACAGGGTGATGTTCTCTTCCGGCTGGATACCGATCACCAGCCGGTTGGGCTGCATTGTTGCGCCCTTTCCGGCGAAGATCGAGTGCGGGACAGACCGGAACTGGATCACGATCTCGGTCACGCGCTTGGGCATCCGCTTGCCGGTGCGCAGGTAGAAGGGCACGCCCTTCCAGCGCCAGTTATCGACATGGCCCTTGATCGCGACGAAGGTTTCCGTGCCGCTATCCTTGCCCAGTTCCTCGTCATAACCGGGGACGGCCTGCCCCTGAATCGCCCCTGCGCGGTACTGCCCGGTCACGGTCTCACCAGCGCTCACGGGACGCAGCGCGCGCAGCACCTTCACCTTTTCATCGCGCACGGCGGTCGCATCGAAGTGCGCAGGCGGCTCCATCGCGACCAGCGCGAGCAGTTGCAGCATGTGGTTCTGCACCATGTCGCGGATCGCGCCGGCATCGTCGTAAAAGGCAACGCGCCCTTCAAGGCCCACGGTTTCCGATACGGTGATCTGGACATGGTCGATATGCGCCGCATTCCACAGCGGTTCGAACATGATGTTGGCAAAGCGCAGCGCCAGCAGGTTCTGCACCGTCTCCTTGCCGAGATAGTGGTCGATCCGGAAAATGCGGCTTTCGGGGAAGGCCCCTGCGACCGCATCATTGATCTCGCGGCTGGTGCCAAGATCGGTGCCCAATGGCTTTTCAAGGCACATTCGCACGTTCTCGCCCGTCAGCCCGGCCGATTGCAGTCCTTTGATGGTCGGCCCAAACAGGCTGGGCGCGGTGGACAGGAAGATCGCAAGACCCCGCGCTGGCGTGCCGACCTTCTTCGCCAGATCCGCGTAACCTTCCAGCGTGGTCGCATCCAGCGTCTGGTAGCTGAGGCGGTTCATGAATTCCGCCATCCGTCCGCGGCGGTCAGCGGGGAGATACTTCTCCAAAGCGGCGCGGGCGAAATTGCGATATTCGCTATCGGACATCTCGCTGCGCGCCGTGCCGATGATCTTCAGATCGGGGGCGAGCAAGCCATCCGCGTCCAGCGCGAACAGGCTGGGCAGCAGCATCCGCTGGGCAAGATCGCCGGTGGCTCCGAACAGCAGCAGGCGGTCAGCGGTGAAGCTCATGCAAAGGCCCCTTTGTGGCGTGCGCCCTACCTAGTCGCGCGCGGAATTATCCGCCAGTGGGCGCATACTTATTCAAGCGGGGATGGGCGTTACGCCGGGCGGCGGGCGTAAAGGCCGAACCCGGCAATGATCGCATAGCACACCGCCGGCAGCACCAGCGCGAAGGCGAGGCTGGTCGCATCGGCCAGCGCGCCATACATGGGCGGAATAATCGCGCCGCCGCAGATCGCAACGTTTATGATCCCCGATCCGTCCGCTGCGCGCGGGCCGAGCTTTTCGCAGGCGAGGCTGAAGATGGTCGGGAACATGATCGCGTTCATCAGGCCGACCGCAAGCAGAGTGTAGCCCGCCAGTGCGCCGGTCGAATTGGCCGAGATCGCGATGAGCGTGATCGCGCCCGCCGCCACCGCGCTCAGCGTGAGGCCAGGGCTGACGAAACGCAGCACCGCCGAGCCGATGAACCGCCCGATCAGCGCGCCCAGCCAATAGATAGAAACCATCCAGCCGATGACACTTTCGGGATCCGTTGTCGGCATTCTTTCGGTGATCGTTTGGCCGAGGACTTCGTTTTGCGCCAGATAGTTGATGATGAAGCTGCCGATCGCGACTTCCGCGCCGACATAAAGGAAGATGCACGCCGCCCCATAGCCGAACCGCGGACGCTTCAGCAGCGCAAGGCCATCGGCGAGGCTGGTCTGTTCGTGCTTTTCGCCCTTCAGCCGGTTGCGGAACAGCCACACCGCCCCAGCCACTACCGCCAGCGCGGCGGCAAGGCCGAGATAGGTGGTGGTGATGATCGCGCTTTCGGTCTGGCGATAGGTCTGCAAGGCCGCGCCCGAAAGCTGGTCTGCGCTGACATTGGCGATGCTGCCGAGGATGATGCTTGCGCCGACCAGGGGAAACAGCGTCGTGCCCAGCGAATTGAAGGCTTGCGCGAAGGTCAGCCGGCTATGCGTCGTGCGTTCCGGCCCCAGGAGGCTGATCAGCGGGTTGGCGACGATCTGCACCAGCACCACCCCGGTGGCGAGGATGAAATAGGCGAACAGGAACATCGGGAACAGCGCGGTCTGGCTTGCCGGGATGAACAACAGGCAGCCTGTCATCATCGCCAACAGCCCGGCCACGGCCCCACGCATATAGCCCAGCTTCTTGACCAGCCGTGCGCCCGGTATCCCGACCACGGCATAGGCGATGAAAAACCAGAACTGGACCAGACTCGCCTCAAAGAAGCTGAGCGTAAACAGCTCCTTGAGCTTGGGGATGATGATATCATTCAGGCTGGTGATCCCGCCGAAAATGAAGAACAGCGCAAATACGAAGTAGTTCAGCCCCGGCGCGCTGACCTGGCGATCATCGTCCGCACTTTCGCCATATCCGCTCGCCGCGCCTGCGCCCGGTACCATCGCCATTGTCGGCTCTCCCGCCCTCAAATTGTCATTGCGAACGTTCACAAGCCGCTCTGTCACGCTGGTTTGCAAGACCCGGGCGCACAATGCCAGTGCGAATAGCAATGCAGCACGCGCTTGCGCAGCGATATCAACCACGCCTAGAGACAGAGGCATGAGCGGGGGATCGCGCAGACGGCCGACATCGTTCGATGTGGCGGAGCGGGCCGGCGTCAGCCAGCCGACGGTCAGCCGCGCCCTGTCGGGTTCTCCCGCCATCGCCGAAGCAACCCGGCGCAAGGTGATCGAAGCGGCCGAGGCGCTGGGTTATTTCGTCGACGAACGCGCCGCCCGCCTGCGCCGCGGTTCGACCGGCACGCTGGCTGTCGTGGTGATCTGCCGCGAAGGCGACAGCGCTGCCAGCATCAATCCCTTCGCCTATGCCCTGCTGGGCAGCGTGTGTGTTGCGGCGTCCGAACGCGGGTTCGAAACGCTGGTCAGCTTTCAGGCGCGTGCCGGCGAATTCTTCGGCCACCATCAGGAACAGGGCCGCGCCGATGGCCTGGTGGTGATCGGCACGACCACGAATGCACCGGCGTGGGAGCATTTCCGCGCGCTGGAAACCGAAGGGCGGCGCGTCGCCTATTGGGGATCGCCCTTCGATGAACTGGACTGGGTGCGGTCAGACAATCGCGCCGCTGGCCGCCTTGCGGTCGAACATCTGCTGGCTGCGGGATACCGCCGCCCCTGTTTCCTGGGCGCGTTGAACACGCCGCAGGTGCAATTCACCGAACGTTATGAAGGCTATGCCGAAGCGATGCGCGCGGCCGGGCTTGAACCGTGCCTTGCCCCCACCGTCAACGCCGCCACCCGGGAGGAGGAAGGCCGCCGCGCCGCGCTCCGCTTGATCGAGCGGGGCCTGATCGAGCGGGGCGAAGGGGTGGATGCCGTGTTCGCCGCCTGCGACGCGATGGCGCTGGGCGCGCTGGAGGCGTTTGCGGCTGCCGATATCGCGGTGCCGCAGCAGGTTGGCGTGATGGGCTTCGACGATCTGGTGGCGGGCCGTTTCAGCCGCCCCCCGCTCACCACCATCGCGCCCGATCCGGCCGAGGCAGGCGCCGCGCTGGTCGAAGCCGTGCTGGAGGATGGCGACGCCAAGGCGCGGCGGCGTGTGCCAGTGAAGCTGATCGTGCGCGGCAGCAGCCTGCGTTCCTGAGAGTTCCGCCAGCCCCCTCCAAAGACGCAGTCAAACCCCGGTCAGGCCCCCGCTACACCCCTGCCAGACCCTGCCTGCACGGCCTTTGCCGGGGGTTTCACGTGGAACATTCTTGCGGTGCTCGCCTATCCATGCGCTCCGAATTCGTTGGCGATGGCGGTGCTGATCCTGAGGCTTAATTCCTGCGCCCGCGCGATCGGCGTCATGAAGTCACGCTCGATCGCGCCGTATCCTTCTTCGCCGCCATCGGGATAATCACTGGGTTCATCCAGCGGGAAATCGCGCGGGCCGGGAATGCGCACCGGGAAGGCACGGCGCAATTGCGCCAGGGCTTCGTCGATACGCAAGGTCATCACCATCTCGATCACGTCGCGGCGGCTGATATCGTTGGCGCGGCTGAAGGCGGGGACGGCGACCGCTTTCAGGAACATGTGCTGGAGCAGCGCAAGGCGCAGCGCCTGCAGCACCCCGATGCGGCGGCGTACCTGTTCACGCGTCTCGTCCGCCGCCCCGCTCCATGCCGCTTCGGGCAACAGATCAGTCAGCCGGTGCAGCTTGATCGCGTCGATCCTGAGGCGTGAGGCAAGGCGGCGGAATACTCCCGTCCGGTCATCGCCGACGAGATATTCGGCCAGCGCCGCGCAGGAACCGGCGAGGTGATCTTCCGTCCCGCGATAGGTGCGGCTGGCCCAATAGGCTGAATTGAACAGCTCGCCATAAGCCGCCACGGTCTTGATGCTGGCCAGCGCATTGGCGGCGCGCACCAGACGCAGGATCTGCCTTCCGCGGGCGCTATCTGTGAGCAGCGCGGCGATCTCCTCGCGATTGGTATCGGCGGCACTGCCGATCCCGGCGATGACATTCACCGGATAGCCCAATTGCTGCAGGATCGCGTTGTGCGGGATGGCGCGGATCTGGCGCAGGCTCATCTCGCGGTCGGCGTTGATGTCGGATTGGCGGCGCGACACGCGGCTGCCGGTTGGGTTGAGCAGTCCAAGCCCGAAGGCCGTCACCGCGCGGGCATAGGTGCGGCTGGCAAGGTGATCGCCCTGATGTTCCTTCACCGCGCGGTAGAAATCCAGGCTCAGATCGGTGCGGTGATAGAAGGGATCGGCCGGCGCCAGGATATCGGTTTCGGCCGGCCGCGCCTCGGCAATGCGGGTGAGCGTCGCCAGCGCGAGTTCGGGCGTTGCGAAGAACAGGTAGCCATCGCCGCCCTGAAAGCTGACCTCCGGCTCCAGCCGGATACCCGCCCTGGCAAAGCGGCGCCGCGCCCACGGCGACAGCGGCCATTCCAAACGGTCGCGCAAGGATGCCGGATGCGCGCCGCGGCCCATGCTTTCGCCGTGGGTGTTGAATACCAGCGCAGCAATATCGCCGAGGCCGTTGGCGGCCATCGCCTCGGCAAGGCGGCCCTGCAGGCGTTCGATGGCGAGGCTGGCTGGAATCTGCCCGACAAACCGCCCCGCATCGGAAAACCCGGTCTGCACCGCCACACGGCCCCGCTGGCGCGCATAGGCGCGGTAGGCAGGCTCGGCCAGCAGGGCATCGAGAAAGCGGCCGCCGTGTTCCAGCGCGGTTTCCGTTTCGAACAGCGGGGAGACATCGACCTTGTCTTCCACCCCGAACAGTTTGGCGAAATACAGCGCGGCAAGCACGGTGGCAGGCTGTTCGCATTCCGCCACCAGCATCCGGATGGGTGCGTCGGCATCGATATGCTTGAGGATTTGCGCCATGGCGAGGAACTGCCGGATCGCGGTTGAGCTTTCGGTGGCGAGGGCTGCGAAATTGGTGCGCAGCGGCCGCGCTTCATCCACCAGCTTGCGCAGGCTGGCGATGGCGCCCTTGCTGGCAAGGTCGATCGCTTCGTGGTCGCCAAGCCGGCGGCGGATGGCGTTGTGAAGCTGTTTGGCATTCACCCGGAAATGGATCCAGCCCATGCCCAGCCCATCGGCGCGCATCGCGGAGGCAAGGGTCAGCAGGCGCACGGCGCGGCCCGCTTCGGCGCTGTTGGCTTCGGCTTCCAAGGCAGTGATCAAGGGGGTGAGCGACAGCAGATTGTCGTCACTATGCGCCGTCAGGCGGTTGGCGGCATTGGCCAGCGCTTCGGCGCTCGACAGGTCGCAGGCAAAGTCGGCGGCGCGTTCCTGTGCAAAGGCGGTCGCGGAGCGCAGCCGGTCAAGCAAGGCGTGCGCGGGATCGAGCGCTTCGAGGCTGGCGGTGTAGCGTGCCAGCCGCTCTGCCTTCTCCTGAAGGCGGAAGGCGATGGAGGTGTGCCACCCGATATCGGTGCGTCCGTCCATGTCGTATCCGACCCAGCTGGCAAAGCGGAACGGCAGCGGACGAAGCGCGCGCCATTCGCCAGGCCAGCGCGCCTGCGCTTCATCGAACAAACGCGTGACGATCACATCGCGAGCGTCCTGCGCACGGGCCATTGCGGCGATGGCTGCGCGGTGTTCGTGTTCGAGCGTGACGGCGCCGCGGGTCGAAGGGGCGGTGCAGGCGGCGCCATCATCGGATTTGGGGCTGGATGCCGCTGCCGCCACCGCTTCGCTTTGCTCCGGGGTGAGCAGGAAAGTCGGGTGCGCTGTGAACACGGCATGGAGTTGCGGGCGCTGCCAGCGGGCGGCGAACGCTTCGAATTCCTCGTCATCCCCTGCCAGCGGAACAGGCGCTGGCGGGGAGGCGAGCAGGGTGCGCAGCTTGGCCGCGCGCGATGACAGCCCGTCACATTCCAGTTCCGCAACCATTGCGGCCAGATCGTCGAGCGACAATTCGCCCCCTTCAAGCGCACGCGACAGATCAAGCGATAGCTGGAACACCGGATTGAACAGCGGCGTTTCCCGCGTGCGCTGGTGCAATTCGCCAAGCCGCGCTTCGAGCGCCGGGAGCGTCTTCATGCTGCCGCTCCGTGTTCCGAAACGAAGGCTGCCGCTGCGCCGAACAGGCCGGGTTGCGGGTGGACGATCAGTTTGACCGGGATGCCCGCCATCAGACTTTCGAAACGCCCCTTGGCCTTGAACCGCGACCCGAAGCCCGATGCAAGCAGCGTGTCACGGATACGATAACCAAGCCCGCCGGCGATCACCACGCCCGCAAAGCCGCCCTGCGCAAGGGCAAGGTCGCCCGCCACCGACCCCAACGACAGGCAAAACCGGTCCACGGCAGCGGCGGCAAGGCTGTCCTCGTCGCTGGTGCCCAGTTCCCAGATCGCAATCGCATCGCGTTCAGGCACGGTGCGCCCCTCCATCGCGGCGAGCGCCTGATAGATGTCGACGATACCGGGACCGGCCACCACGCGCTCCACAGACACGCGGTTATGGCGGCGGCGCAGGCGGGCAAGGATCGCGTCTTCGATGGAATCGAGCGGGGCAAAGTCGATATGCCCGCCCTCGGTCGCCTGCACGCGGTAATTCGTGCCCGAACGCCACAAGTGCGCCACGCCCAGCCCGGTGCCCGGGCCGATCACGCTGATCGTGCCATCACGCCCCAGCGGCGCATCGGGACCGGCAAGGTGCAGGAACTGGCTGTCATCCGCGCGGGCAACGGCATGGGCCACGGCCGCGAAATCATTGACGAGGGTGTAACTGGTGACGCCCAGCTTTTCGGGGATCAGCGCCGGGCGTATGATCCACGGGTTGTTGGTAAAGCGGATGACGGGCGCCAGATTGCCGGGGGCGCCGACGGGGCCGGCAATCGCCATGCTGACCGCATTCGGCAAGGTGCCGCCCTTGCGCACGCGGAACGCTTCCCATGCGGTCTGGAAGCTGGCGTGATCGGCGGTGTTGAGGGTTTCCGGCTCGTCCAGGCTGATCGCGCCGTCGGCGGTCACGCTGGCAATCGCAAAGCGGGCATGCGTGCCCCCGATATCGACCGTCACCAGATCGCGCATCATAGTATTCCCCATCGCCTCGCTTCAGGGCGGGGGTGTAGCAGGCGGCGCGCGGGATTCCCACGCGCCGCATACTTATTCAGATTTCAAGCCGGAAGCTCACTGAGCCGCGACGCCCATTTCCTTGAGCAGGCGGTCCGCGCCGTCGACCTTTTCCATGGTCCACAGCATGAAGCGGCTGTCGACATGGATGGTGCGGTTGATCTTGGGATCATACATCCAGTCGGACACCACGCCTTCGATCGTGCCATCGAACGCCAACCCGACAAATTCGCCGCGCGCATTCAACGTCGAAGAACCGGAATTCCCGTTGGTGATGTCGACGGTGGACAGGAAATCGACCGGCAGCGTGCCCAGTTCGGGCGCGACATAGCGGCCGTAATCCTTCGCCTTGATCAGTTCGATCATCTTGTCCGGCGCATCGAATTCGCCCCGGCCGGTGTGCTTGGCGACGATCCCTTCGGCGGTGGTGAACGGCGTCCACACCTGACCGTCAACCGCCTTGCCCGTCACCTTGCCATAGGTGAAGCGCAGCGATCCGTTGGCGTCGGGATACATGGTCTTGCCCTGCGATGCTGCATAGGCAAGGCGGCCTTCCATGACCTTTGAACGGGCCTTCTGAAGATTGCCCTGGCGCACCTTGTCGGCGGCTTCGGCAGCCATCGCCTCGTCATAGGTGGCAACGGCAAGCTGGATGAAGGGATCGCTGCTGGCCTTGAAGTCTGCAGGTGTCTTGCCCATCCATTCCATCCGCTTGGCCGTGTTGCCAAGTTCGGTCGCGGCGTAGAAGCTGGCAAGGTCGCGGCCTTCCATGAAGGCGTCGAAGCTCTTCACGCGGTCATCGGCGCCAAGCTGGCGGTATTCGGCGATGCCGTCCTGCCACAATGCCTTGTCGATTTCGGGCACGTAGCGCCGTTCGATCCGCTGCATCCCTTGCGTCATGAAGGCGCGGTCGCGTTCCTGATAACCGGGTTCGCGGTCCTTGTCGGGTTTCGCCTGTTCATTGGCCCAGCGGTAAAGCTGACGCGCGGCGGCGTATAATTGTCCGCGGCCCAACATCCCCTTGCGCTGATCGGCCAATGCGGCGGCGTTGCCTTCGGTGATCATGCGGTCATATTCGGCCAGCGCTGCGCCGTATTGTGCCTCACGCTTGGGGTCAGCTTTGATCCATGCGCGGAAACCGGCTTCCTCGGCCTGCTTCTTTTCGACCAGCGAGATCGCGTCGGCGCCCGCCATCTGGCCAGCGATCTTCTTTTCGTAATTTTCCACGCCCTGAAGGGTCGCGGCATAGGCGATGGTCGCCGCCTGATTGCCGGCGGTCAGTTCATCAATGCGGTTGCCATATTCAGTCAGCATGCGCTGCTGATAGGGATAGAGTTCCTCGTAATAGAAACGCGCTTCGTCGGCGGTGCGCAGGCGTTCGGTGGTGCCGGGGAAGCCTGCGACCATGATGAAATCGCCGTCCTTCACGCCGTCCTTGGCGATGGGCAGCCAGGCCTTGGGCTTGAAGGGCACGTTATCCTTGCTGAACGCAGCCGACGAACCATCGGGGGCGACATAGGCGCGATAGAACGAGAAATCGCCGGTGTGGCGCGGCCACATCCAGTTGTCCTTTTCGCCCCCGAAATTGCCCACGCCTGCTGCGGGCGCATAGACCAGCCGAACGTCCTTGATTTCAAGCTGCTGCTGGAGCCAGTATTGCTGCCCGCCAAAGTAAGCGCGCACATCGCAGCGGCGGTTGGCCTGCTTTTCGCAAGCTTCGATCAACGCGGCGCGGTTGGCCTGAAGGCGGTCAAACCGGGCGCGGCCTTCCAGCTTGTCGGCGCCTTTCAGCATCGCGGCTGACACATCGCGCAAATCCTCAATCACATAGACGCGGCTGCCCGGCGCGGCGGGGAGTTCATCGCCCAGCGTCGCGGCAAGAAAGCCGTTGGTGAGGTAATCGTTCTCGGGCGAGGAATTGTACTGGAGCGAACCGGCCACGCAGTGGTGATTGGTCGCGACCAGACCATCGGGCGAGAGGAACGCCGCCGAACATCCGCCGAGCGAGGCGATAGCAGTCAGCGGTGGGCGCTGCAAATCGCCAAGCGTCTTCGCATCCAGTTCAAGGCCTGCAGCCTTCATCTGATCGGCAATCGCGCCGGTCTGGCTGGGCAGCCACATGCCTTCGTCGGCTTGAACAGCTGCGGGCGCGGCGATCATCAGCGCGCTGGCCCCGGCGAGCAGGAACTTCTTCATGTCTGGCATCCCCTTGGTCTTGGCGCCGCATCCCCCCGACAGGGGCAGGCGGCGGACATTGCTTGGCCCGCACGCGGGCTGAAGCTGCGCTGTTAGGACAGATGGCGCGGCGGCGGAAGGGGGCGAATCCGCAGGCTCGACGAACGGCCGACTGACACGGTTGAGCACCAGCCGCCGCCGCTCGCAGCTCGCTGCAAGTGACGGGGGAGCTGACCCACTATCTGCTGCCGCGAACGAAAGGCTCTTGCGAGTGATTATCATCTCAGCCATGAGGCGGCTCTCGATCGTTTTGACCACCCTTGCGCTAAGGACACTCCCCGCAATGAACAGCACCTTGAAAACCTGGACCCAGCTTGGCCTTGGCACGATGTTGGCAGGCGGGCTGTTGGCAGGGTGCGGCGGCGAAGCGGGCGGCGAAGCCGGGGCCGCAGACGCGGGTGCGGCGCCCGATGCGGCCGCAACCGCAGGTGAAGGCGAAGGCGGCGCGGCCGGCGAAGGGGCAGGCGGCGAAGGTGCTGGCGGAGAGGGTGAAGGCGGCGTTGCGGTGGGCGATGCTGCCACCGATCCGGTCGCCTACGGAATCGCTCTCGCCGTGACTGAAGCGCACGTGGTTGCCGCGCGCGATGCCTATGCTGCAGGCAAGAAGGACGCTGCCGCAGAAATGTTCGCCCACCCGGTCAGCGAAGTGCTGCTCGATATGGATCCGGTGTTCACCAAGCTGGGCGTCGCGGATTTCAAGCCCTTGCTGACGGCCGCTTCGGATGCGGCACTGGCGGGCAAGAGCACGGCCGAGGTCGGCAAGGCCTATGACGCGATCATCGCCGCACTGCGCGGCGCCGCTGCCAAGGCACCCGCCTCTGATGCCGGCGCCGCTGCCGTGGCCACCGGCGTGATCGCCGATCAGATCGAGCGGGCCAGCGCCATGTATCGGTCACTCGCCAAAAACGACAGCTACGAACCCTATCTCGACGGCTACGGTTTTGCCCGCGTCGCGGCCAGCGGCTTTGCGGCCAATGGCGCAGCTATCAAGACGGCAAACCCGGCCGCGCACGCTCGCATTACCGAGGCATTGGCCCTGCTGGGCCAAGCCTATCCGGGGGCGGCGCGTCCGGCCAAGCTGCCGGTTGAACCGGGCGCGCTGTCGGGTGCGTCGGCCAAGGTGATGCTCGCCGCCGCCAACTGAGCGCACTCAAGTGATCTAGCCTGTCTTATTCATGACGGAGCGTTTCCGGGCTACCCGGCGTCTGCGCTGCTGCTGGGGGTGTGACGCGGGCAAGCGCTGTTGTCGGAGTTTTTCACCGCGCCGGGATCGATGGGTT
>JBEQBX010000030.1:0-31102 GCA_041639595.1 Porphyrobacter sp. | reverse complement strand
GATGCAGGCGCCCGGATCAGCCGGAGCGCCGCCTTGCCGCAGCCGCGCTTCGATATGGGTCGCGGTCGGCTGGGCAGCAGCAGCGACAGGATAGAGATAGATGTCGAGCACGCAGGCCGCCCCGGCGAATTGCAGCTTGCGGGCATCGCCTTCGATCAGATCAATACGCGGCGCGCCGAACCGGCGGGTGAGCACCTCCGCAGGTGAGCCGATCACACCGCCCAGTCCCTGCCGTGCCATCACCTGCGGCACCACCACGATGCTGCTGCGGGCAGTGACAGTACTGACCGCCGGGCGCGGAACAGCTGGACGGCCGCCGCCTGCACAACCCGCCAGCACGGCGGCAAGGACAGCGGACAGGGCGATCCGGCCGATCACGCCGCCTCCCCTGTCGATAGCCGCCGCAGCACCAGATGCGCTCCAGCCGCCGCGCCGATCACTGGCGCGACGAAGTTGACGAAAGGCACCAGCATCAGCCCCGCAATCGCGGCACCCAGCAGCACCCGCTCGCGCTGCGGTACGGGGCTGCCCGCCTCATCGCCGCAGCAATGGCGCAGCCACGCCATATCGGTCAGTTCCCTCCCCAGCAGGACCGCGTTGACCGCCAGCAGCACCAGTGCCGGGCCAATCGCGGTAAAGGCCAGCAACCCCGCCAGCGGCAACGCCAGCAGCGTGTAACCGGCCGACCTCCCCAAACCCTTCAGGGAATTGGCAAGATCACGCCGGAAGGGCAGCGCCCGCGCCTGCGTCGCAAGGGCAGGATAGTGCCGGCTCTCAACCGCCGCGACCACTTCGTCAGCGAAGAACTGCAGCACGGCGATGGCGACCAGCCGGAACAATAGCCATAGCGCCACCGGCACCAGCAACACCGTCAGCACGCCGGCCCATCCTTCGGAAACACCGGCCCGCTGCGCCGCTTCGGCCAGCGTGAGGTAAAGGCCCGCGCTCAACCCGCAAAACAGCAGCAACGTCACCCCGATGCTTTTCACCAGGACCTTCATCACGGCGCGGTCACCCAATTGGCGACACGCTTTCACAATGGCGGCTGGGACGGCGGACATGACGATCCCGATGCGGGGCGGGCGGGATTAAGTCAACGCGGCGATGCTGCGGTGCACACAGATGGCTTGGCGCGAGGGGCGAAGGCGGCTAGGCGCGCTGGCAATCATCACCCAAGGAACCCGCCTGTGCCCCAGAACACCCCGCCCCGCTATGACGTGATCGCCATCGGCAATGCCGTGGTCGATGTGATTGCTGCTTGCGAGGAGGAGCTGATCGAGGAGCTTCAGCTCAACCGCGGCGGCATGACCCTGATCGACGAGGCGCGCGCCGATGCGCTTTATGATGCCATGCCCCCGGCGCGCGAGATTTCCGGCGGATCGGCGGCCAATACGCTGGCCGGCCTTGCCACGCTGGGCCTGCAATGCGCCTTCATCGGGCAGGTTGCCGACGACCAGCTCGGCAAGGTGTTCCGCCACGACATGCGCGCCACCGGCATCGATTTCGACACGCCGGCGCGGCCCACCAGCGACAAGGACTCCGAACCCGCCACCGGCCGCGTGCTGATCTTCGTCACCCCCGATGGCGAGCGGACGATGAACACCTTCCTTGGCGCCGGCCAGTTCCTCCCTGCCGCCGCGCTGGACGAAGACCTGATCGCATCGGCCGGCATTCTCTATCTCGAAGGCTATCTCTGGGACCCGGAAGAGCCCCGCCGCGCCATGCGCCGTGCCATCGAAGTCGCCCGCAATGCTGGCCGCAAAATCGCCTTCACCGCTTCTGAAAGCTTCGTGATCGACCGTCACGGCGACGACTTCCGCGCGATGATCGAAGACGGCGTGATCGACATCCTGTTCGTCAACGAAACCGAACTGGCAACGCTGACCGGGGAAACTGATTTCGAAGCCGGCTTGGCCGCAGTGGCGGGCAAGGTGCCGGTGCTGGTCGCAACCCGCAGCGAAAAGGGCGCCGTCGCCATCGCGCATGGAGAACGGGCCGAAGTCGCCGCCGTGCCGGTCAGCAAGGTGATCGACACCACCGGCGCGGGCGACCAGTTTGCCGCCGGTTTCCTGTCCGGTTACGCCAAGGACGAACCCCTGACCCGCTGCCTGCAACGCGGCGCGATCTGTGCGTCCGAAGTGATCTCGCACTACGGCCCCCGCCCGGAAGCGGACATGCAGGCGCTGATGGCGGAGAAATTGTAAGCGCAGGCGAAGTTTACAAAGTTTACACCGTGTAAACTTCGCTTTGGGTTGAATTTGCATTTCACTTCAGCGGCTTACAGAATATTTGCACGTGAGACGAACACCAGGGGGCCGCGCGCGCACGAACAGGCGCGTCTGGTACTTTGGCTGGGCTGACAATGGCAAAGAACGGCGCGCGGATTACCCCGCCGCGCCGCCTGTAGGAAAGTCACTCGTCCGGCACGTAGCCCGCGTCGCGCAGCGTCACCATGTACCGTGCGATCTGGTTGATCTGCGGGCGGGTGAGGGTGAAGTCCATGTCCTCGGGGTAATTATGCGCCTCGGCCAGCCAATCGGCGAGCGATGTTTCCGACAGCCCCCGCCGGTTCGCAATCGATGCGAAGCTGGGCGCGGCGGGATTGGGCGAAAGGAACGGCGGCTCGACCGCGTGGCATCCCCCGCAGGCCGCCTCGACGAACGCGGGTGCGCGCGTATCGGGCGATGGCGATGTGGATTTGCCCACCATCGGCGGCGGGTTCTCGCTCCCCGGCGTCTGGCAAGCGGCGAGCGCCAGCAATGGCGCTGAGAGAAGGGCCAGGGGGAGGGCGAGGGCGCGCAAGGGGTGCTGTGTCATGGTACCTCTATGCGCCCTTTCCGCGGTCCTGTCCTTGATCGTAGTCAATTTTGTCGCAGACCTTCCAACAGGAAGCGGATGAGACGACCGCTTTCGGGGAGAGGCCTTATGAGGACGAATGACCGGAAGTGGGTGGATTTCTGCCGTCGAGCATCAGCTCGGCGCTCGCTTGGTCAGCATCTGCCGCATCAGGAAAGATACGGCGACGGCCAAACCAACCCACAGCCAATAGATGAGTGGAATAAACACTGCGAGGCCTGCGCACCCAGCAAGTCCGGCCCAGCTGATCCAGCGCGGGAACAGGCGGTGCGCGAAAGGCAGTTGTAAGGCCGACAGGTTGGTCACCGCATAATAGATCAGCACGGTTACCGCGCTGAACGTCCAGGCCACCCGCACATCGCCAATCAGGCAGATGCCCGCAATCCCGAGTGCGACTGCGATAATGGCAGCAACGGGTTGATCCCCCCGCAGCTCCGCCAGAGCAGCAGGCGCATCGCCGCGCCTCCCCATCGCCAGCAGCACGCGCGACAGGCCGAGCAGCAGGTTCAGCAGCACGCCTGCCATGGCGACCAGCGCCGCCAGCGCCACTGCAAGCGCCAGACCGGGAGAGCCGATGGCAAGAGCCGCGGCCTCAAGGACTGTCGCTGCTTCGGTCTCGCCCAGCGGCACGCGGGCCAGCACCCACCCAATGCCGAGGTAGAGCAGGCTGGTTGCCACGATTGTTACGGCGATGGCAGGTGGGATGGTGCGCGCCGGGTCTCGCACTTCCTCGGCCAGCGTCGCAACCCGACCGTAGCCGGTGAAGGCCACGAACAGCAGCGCGCTGGCATGTAGAAAGGTGTCAGCACCTACGTTACCGGCAGCGAAGTCCGGTGCCGCGCCCGACGCAATGCTGCCGCTCAAAATCAACGCCACCAGCACCAGCACCACGAAGCCAACAATCGCGGCGTTGAGCCAATTTGCCCGTCGCAGCCCCGCCAGCACCAGGACTGTGAGCAAGGCGACCAGTGTTATGGCTAAGGGCACGCGCGGGATCGCCATCGGAGCGAGCGCGTCGCAATAGGCGGCAAAGGCCAACGCCGCCGTCGCCGCTGAAGCCCCTTTCGCCATCAGGAACGCAAGGCCGGCCAGAAAGCCCGAAGAGGGCGACAAATAGACATGGGCATATTCGTAGGTGCCGCCCGCGCGCGGATGACTTGCGGCAAGTTGGGCGCTCGACAGAGCATTGCATCCGGCCAAGGCCGCAGCCAGCAGGATTGCAGGCAGCACCCATGTGCCGATCATCGTTTGGGCCAGCGCAATGCTGACGAACACGCCTGAACCCAGCATCGACCCAAGTCCGAGCAGCACGGTTCCGGTCATACCAATATCGCGCTTCAGGTCGGAACTTTCCTTGACCATTCATTCCTCCGTGCCGAAGGGTGGGCCGTAGAAGCCATGCGCATAGCTGTCACCCTTACCCTGTCTGCCCTCGTCTTGGGCGCAGCTTGCACAGCAGTGCTGGGCCCGTTGCCAGGGGATGTTGCCGTGACCCTCGCTTTGCAATCGGCTTTCGGTGCTTCGCCGCAATGGGCCGAATGGCTGACCGATACGGCCAAGCCGCCGCTGGTGGTCGCAACAATGGTCGTTGGTGCGGGGTTAGCGTGGCTGATCGCGGGCTGGCGTGCCGCAATGGCGGTGCCGCTGGCTTTCGGGTTTGGCTGGCTCATAGACAAGGCTGCGCGCGCGCTGATCTTCGCCCCTCGTCCTGCGGCTGATGTCGTCGAGGTCGCCAGCGCAAGCAGTTCCAGCGGCCTGCCATCCACGTTCGGATTGGTTTACGGCGGCGTCTTTGGGGTTGTTCTTATGGCTCGGGCCAGGCGTTGGGACACAGCCTTGCTTCAAGTGCTCGCGGCGTTTCTGATCATCACGGGAGCGGCGGCAAGGATTATGTTGGGCGGGCACTGGCCAAGCCAGATGCTTGTATCGGTCTTGCTGGGTTTAGCGGTTGCTGCGGCCGCGTATTGGGCGACAAAACGTATTCCACGTCGCGGTCGATAAACTTTCCCTGAGTGTCAGGAAAGGCGGCAAGTTGAGAGTTTCGGCTGCTGGTGAATAGCCCTTCGAAGCTGCCGCGTAAGTTTCGGTATCGCACATCGGCCCCGCTCATGACCGGAGATGGTTGGAACCCTGTCTGTCTGAAACTCTCAGCCTGCGACAATTCCGGCCTTGTCTGCGGGTGTTTCAACCGGCAGATCTTTCTCGACCCGCTCGGAATAGCGATCAACCAGCATTTCGGCGTGCGGGCGCAAAAGCACAGTGAAACGCACCAGTTCCTCCATCACGTCGACGATGCGGTCGTAGTAAGCGGAAGGCTTCATCCGCCCGGCTTCGTCAAATTCCTCGTAAGCTTTGGCGACCGAGGATTGGTTGGGGATTGTCACCATCCGCATCCACCGGCCCAGCACCCGCAAGGTGTTCACGGTGTTGAAGCTCTGCGATCCGGCGTTGACCTGCATCACCGCGAGGGTGCGGCCCTGCGTCGGACGCAGGCCCTTGTAGGCGAGTGGCAGGTGGTCGATCTGCGCCTTCATGATCCCGGTGATGGTGCCATGGCGTTCGGGGCTGCACCAAACCTGCGCTTCGGACCACAGCGAATGTTCGCGCAGTTCGTGCACCGCCGGGTGATCGTCGCCGCTCACCTGATCAGGCAATGGAAGGTCTGACGGATCGAAGATGCGCGTTTCGCAGCCAAAAAATTGTAGCAAGCGCGCCGCCTCCTCCACCGCGAGACGGGAGAAGGATCGCTCCCGCAGCGATCCGTAGAGCAGCAAAATACGCGGCGGCGGATCGATGGCGCCTAACCCGCTCGCCGGATCGCGATGCAGGTATTCCGGACGCAGCGCCGGCAGGTGATCAGGATCGGGTAAGGCGCGCAGGCGGGTCATCGATGGGCTTTCGGTCATGCAGCGGGGAAACGGTCGCGCGTGCGATTGGCGAAGGCGACCAGCGACAACATCACCGGCACTTCGACCAGAACGCCCACGACAGTCGCCAGCGCCGCCCCACTCGACAACCCGAACAGCCCAATCGCCACCGCCACCGCCAGTTCGAAGAAGTTCGACGTGCCGATTAACGCGCAGGGCGCAGCGATGTTGTGCGGCACCTTCCACGCCATCGCAGCGGCATAGGCGACCGCGAAAATGCCATAGGACTGGATGATGATCGGGATCGCGATCAGCACGATCAGCAGCGGATTGGACACGATCGTGCCCGCCTGGAAGGCGAACAGCAGCACCACTGTTGCCAGCAGGCCGATGATCGACCACGGCTTCAGCCGAGCAGTAAAGGCATCGACTGCCGCTTCGTCCCCGCCATGCGACGCGATCACCCGGCTGCGGGTCAGCGCCCCTGCCACCAAGGGAACGACCACATAAAGCACCACCGACAGCAGTAGCGTATCCCACGGCACCACGATGTCGGTCACGCCGAGCAGCACCGCGACGATCGGCGCAAAGGCGACGATCATCACCAGATCGTTCACCGACACCTGCACCAGCGTATAGGCCGGATCGCCCTTGGTCATCTGGGACCACACGAACACCATCGCGGTGCAGGGCGCGGTGCCCAGCAGGATCAATCCGGCGATGTATTGATCGGCGTCGCCCTCGCTCATTAGCCCGGCGTAGAGATAGTCGAAAAATAACACCGCTAGCGCCGCCATTGTGAACGGCTTGACCAACCAATTGATTACCAGCGTGATCACCAGCCCCTTGGGCTTGCGGCCGATGTCCTTGATGCTGCCGAAATCGACGCCCACCATCATCGGAAAGATCATCGCCCAGATCAGCACCGCGACCACGAGATTGACCGAGGCGTATTCCAGCCCCGCCAGCATACCGACCGTATCTGGCGCGATCAGGCCCAATCCAAGCCCCGCCAGAATGGCAAGCAGCACCCACAGCGACAGGTAGCGTTCAAAGGTGCCGAGCGGCGACGATGCAGGCGCGGGATTGGTGAGGGTTTGGGTCATTTCACGCGCTGCCCCGATGCATCGACGACCTGTTCGCCGTCTTCCTTGGCGAAAGCGCCGCGCTGATCGGCGGAGATCAGATCGAGCACCTCTTCGGACGGGCGGCATAGTCTCACGCCCAGCGGCGATACCACCAGCGGCCGGTTGATCAGGATCGGATGCGCCATCATCGCGTCAACCAGCTGCGCGTCGGTCAGCGCAGTATCATCCAGCCCCAGCTCGGCAAACGGCGTGCCCTTCTCGCGCAGCAAGGCACGAGGGGTCATACCTGCACGATCGATCAGGCTTTCCAGCAGCGCACGCGAGGGCGGCGTCTTTAGATATTCCACCACATGCGGCTCGATCCCGGCATTGCGGATCATCGCCAGCGTGTTGCGAGAAGTGCCGCATTCGGGGTTGTGATAAATGACGATGTCGGTGGTCATTGGGTGTCCTTTGCCCGGATGCTGGCGCCTTCCTCGCGCCCGATTTCGGCAAGCTTTCCTCGCATCGCCATCTCGTCGATGCTCTTGATCGGCAGCATCAGGAACAGCTCGATGCGGCGCTTGAGATAGGTCAGTGCCTCCAAAAACGCCTTGCGCTGGCCTTCGCCTTCGACTGCGGCGGGATCTTCCACGCCCCAATGTGCGGTGATCGCCTTGCCGGGAAAGACCGGGCAGCTTTCGCCTGCGGCATTGTCGCAGACGGTGAAGATGAAATCGAACTCGGGCGCGCCGGGCCGCGTGAATTCGTCCCAGCTTTTCGAGCTCAGGCCGTCGGTCGCAAAGCCGAACCCGCCAAGCACCTCGATTGCGATGGGATGGACATCCCCCTTGGGCTGGCTGCCCGCGCTGTAAGCGGCAAAACGGCCTTCGCCCAGCTTGTTCATCAGCGCTTCGCCCAGAATTGATCGGGCGGAATTGCCAGTGCACAGGAACAGCACATTGTAGACCTTGTCAGTCATTGGAACCTCGGTTGCAGGCCGGTTGAGAGTTACGGTTTGCAGGCCGTGATTTCGGAGAAGTCGGCACACAGGCGCGGGTCGCCCTGGCAGCAATCTTCCATCAGGAAGCCGAGTAGGCTGCGCATTCCGGCGTAGTCGGCACGGTAACGGATCACCCGGCTTTCGCGTTCAGATGTGGCAAGGCCGGCCCGTTCCAGATTGGCGAGATGGTGCGACATCGTGGACGGAGGAACCCCGCAGCTTTGCGCGATTTCGCCAGCCATCATCCCGTCTGGTCCGGCTTTCACCAGCATGCGGAATACGGTCAGCCGCGTTTCATGGCCAAGCGCCTGAAGGGCATCGACAGCCCAGACCTGTTCGCCTTGCATAATCCGAATCCATGTTTGCTTTGATCCTGTCATAAAGCACCTGTATCGCCGTGCAATCGATATTTCCGCTATCATCGAAATAAGGATGTGCCGCCTATGTCCCGCCCGCTCATGACTGCCACCTTCTGCTTTTCGGCTCTGCTGACCGTCCCCGCGCTCGCGCAGCAAGCATCCAGCACGGCGGATTACCGCGCACAGGGCGAAGCCGAACTGGCAGACCGTCTTGCGGCTGAGGAGCGGCCCGATCAGGCGCGCAATGTGATCATTTTCATTGGTGACGGGATGGGCGTATCGACCTTCACGGCGGCCCGTATTCTGGCGGGCCAGACTGCGGGCGTTGACGGCGAGTCCTATGTCACTGCAATGGACCGGCTTGATCACACCGCGCTGGTAAAAACCTATTCGCACGATGGGCAGGTGTCCGACAGCGCTCCCACTGCAACCGCCATCCTGTCAGGCGTCAAAGCGCGCAACGGCGTGATTGGTGTGGGGCCTGAGGCGATCTTGGATGATTGCGCATCCGGCCTCGCGAACACTGTGCCCTCGCTGCTCGGTCTCGCGCAGGAGGC
The DNA here is from genome assembly GCA_041639595.1 of Porphyrobacter sp. GTDB lineage: Bacteria > Pseudomonadota > Alphaproteobacteria > Sphingomonadales > Sphingomonadaceae > Erythrobacter. The sequence goes on along the minus strand of JBEQBX010000030.1, from coordinate 22,393 downwards.
AGGTTATGCCACCGGGATCGTGACGACGACGAAGATTACCCACGCCACCCCTGCGGCAGGCTATGCGCACTCGTCGCAGCGCGATTGGGAAGCTGATGCCGATATGCCTGCCGAAGCGATTGCCCAGGGTTGCCGCGACATTGCACGCCAGCTGGTCGAAGCCCCGGTCGGTCAGCGGCTTGACGTGGTGCTCGGCGGGGGACGCAGCGCCTTCCTGCCAGCCAACGCTGCCGATCCCGAATATTCTGGCCGCACCGGCAGCCGCAAGGACGGCCGCGATCTGATCGCTGAATGGCAGCGCAGCCATCCGGGCGGCACCTTCGTGTGGAACGCGGCGCAGCTTGCCAGCTACGATCCGGCCAGCGGTCAGCCCCTGCTCGGCCTGTTCGAGCCCAGCCACATGCGATATCAAGCAGACCGCGCAGCCGATACCGGCGGCGAGCCTTCGTTGGCGGATATGGTCGAATTGTCGATCCGGCGGCTTTCCGGGAAAGACGGCGGCTATGTGCTGCTGGTTGAAGGCGGACGGATCGATCACGCCCACCACGGCGGCAATGCCTACCGCGCGCTGACTGATGCGGCCGCGCTCGATGCAGCGGTGGCCCGCGCAATGAGTCTGGTTGACCTTGATGAGACGTTGATCGTCACCACAGCCGATCACAGCCACACCCTGACCATCAGCGGCTATCCCAAGCGCGGCAATCCGATTCTCGGCACGGTGGCGTTCGGCGAGGCGGTGAAAGCCCGTGACGGCAAGAGCTACACCACGCTCGGCTATGCCAACGGGCCGGGCGCCGTCGCCGGTGAACGCGCCGATCCGGCGACGCAGGACACCGCTGCCCCGGACTACCGCCAGCAGGCAACTGTGCCGCTGTCGGGCGAAACCCATGCCGGGGAAGATGTCGCCGTGCGTGCATCAGGGCCGAGCGCTGACCTGTTCCGCGGGACGATGGAGCAGCAGACCATCTTCTACATCATCAAGCGGGCCCTATTTGGCGACAAGCCCGGGTGACAGCACGAGATCGCGCCCGGTGCGCCGTTTGGTTTGTGTCAGACCGCATATGCGGGTCATCGCATATACATGATTCAAGGATATGCCGATTGATGACTTGCTGACTGCGCTCTCCGAACCCACCCGCCCGCTCGCCTTGACGGCTATGAGTCCATTTGACTGTGTCGGCTACCAACGAAAATTCCGTTGAACCTGCCAAGAAGGTTGCAAAATCGCGTTGGTTCGCCGTTGACGACTGCTTGTGGGCGGGCACCAGAATGGCGGATCGGGCAAACAAATATGCTAATGCGATTGATTTGCAGAATAGTGGCATCTAAAGCCGATTGAGATCGATTCTCAAAAGGGGCGACGATGTCTATCCGTATTGCTGACCTGAAGCTCTTGCTGCTCTCGGCCTTGTTAATTCCTAGCACCGCCCTAGCTCAGTCGACCGCAGAGAATGACCAACCTCGTGAAGCCGAAACAGAGCGTGAAACCAGTCAGGGCGAGACCATCATCGTCACTGGCCGCGCGCAAAAGCTCTACCGCGTGGAAACCACCGCCACGACCAAGCTGCCGACCGAGCCGCTGCTCTCGAGCCAGAACGTCACCGTCATCACCAGCGATCTGATCCAAGATCAGGGCGCGCGCGATGCGCAGGACATCTATCGCAATATCTCGGGCGTCAGCTTCTTCAGCTATGCCGGGGTCACCGCACGCGGGTTCCGGCAGGAGGAGATCTTCTTCGATGGCCTGCGCGGCGATCCCTATGCGGGGTTTTCCGTCCCGCAGCTGTTCAACCTTGACCGGGTCGAGTTCCTCAAAGGTCCGGCAGGGATGCTCTACGGCCCCGGCGCGCCGGGCGGGCTGTTCAACTATGTCACCAAGAAGCCCGAGCTTACCGGCTTTTCCGCCGACGTTCGCGGGATTGTCGGCAATGCGGGGCGCGTCGGCGGTTCGGCCGAAGTCAACGCCCCGCTCGGCGGTGATTTCGCGGCGCGCGGCGGGGTGTTCTACGAGGATCGCGGGCTGTTCCGCTTCAATGCCGCATCGCGCACCTTCATCGCCGATGGCGGGGTGTCCTACGATCCCGGCCCGTTCAAGCTGATCCTGCAGGCGACCCGTTACGACCAGGAGCTCGCCGCCAACCGCCTGCGCGGCGTGCCGACCGACGATGACGGCAATTTCCTTGCCGACCGCCGCTGGAACCACAACGAGCCGGGGGACTTCCTCAACCTGCGCTCCGACGTGCTGCAAGGCCGGGTCGAGGCCGAGCCGCTGCCGGGAGTCACTTTCGATGCCACCTTGCGCTACAACAATGCGGTCGAAGAGCAGCAATATCACGAACCGCGCGGGTTGATCGACAGTGACGGGGACGGCGTGCGCGATGCCACCATCCGCGAGTTCCGCGATCAGCGCCGAGAGCAAGACAACTGGTCGTTCGGCACCAATCTGGTGTGGGCAACCGACATTGGCGGGCTCGGCAACCGGATGCTGCTGGGCGGCGACTATTTCGACGGCGCGCTCGATTTCGACAGCCGGTTGGTGCGGGGCCGCGCCACGTCGACACCGGGATTACCCGGACCGCTCAGCCTGCTGAATCCTGTCTATGGCGTGTCTGACCCTGCCAATTACAACCTTCCGGCGTTCGAGAACCGGCTGTCGGAAGGTTATCGCTGGGGCGTCTACCTGCTCGACGAACTGACCATCGGGCGGTTGATCCTGACGGGCGGCCTGCGGTTTGACCGCTTTAGCGACACGATCACCGGCGGCGCGTTCGGCATCGTGCAGGCTGACACATTCTCCGACGAGGATGTAACCTGGCGTGCGGGTGCCCTTTATCGTATTACCGACGAGATTTCCGCCTTCGGCCAGTATTCTACCAGCTTTGAACCGCAGGACATCGGATCGCAGGACCCGCGCGCCGGCGGCCCGTTCAGCCCGACCACCGGCGACATGTTCGAAGGCGGGTTCAAGACCGCGCTGATGGGCGGGCGCGTGCAGTCCTCGCTGTCAGCCTACCAGATCCGCCGCCGCAATATCCTCCAGATCGATCCGCGCGGCGATGTCGGCAATGACGGGGTCGATGATTTCGTCGCTTTTGGCGAGGTCACCTCCAAGGGCATCGAATTCGATCTGGCCACCGACATCACGCCCGACTGGGTGGTGACGCTCGCCTATGCCTATAACGACACCCGGATCACCGGCGACAATGGCGGCGGCGGGATCATCAACCGCGTGGGCGACCGCTTCGCCAACGCGCCCGAACACCAGCTCGGCTTCTGGACGCGCTACCAGATCCCTGACATCGGTCTGGCTGCGGCCTTCGGGGGCGATTACGTTTCCGAACAAGCCAGCCTGTCGGGCCAGAGGGTGCAGCCCTTCATGATCTTCGATGCCTCGCTGATCTACGAGATCGGCCCGATCCGCGCGATGCTCAGGGTCGATAACCTATTCGACAAGACCTACGCCGTGTCGGGCTTCATCGACCGCACCGGGCACTTCCCTGGCGAGCCGCGCTCAGTATTCCTGGAAGTGGGCTACGCCTTCTGATGGACATGGCGCGTGAATTTGCCGTCCCCGGAGGCTTGCACCCGGCAAAGAAGCGCAAGACCTCGCGCATCTGGTGGACGCTGCACCAATGGGTGGGCCTCAAGCTCAGCCTGTTTATGGCCTTCATCATGTTCACCGGCACGCTGGCGGTAGTCAGCCACGAGATCGACTGGCTGCTGCAATCCAGCCTGCGGGTCGCCCCCGCCAGCACCGAAGGCCCGGTCGATTGGGCGCGCATCGCGGAGAATGCCGCCCGCCACCCGGGCGTTGCGCAGGTATGGTCGATGGAGGCGCCGGTCGCTTCGGCTTTTGCGGTCAAGGTAACGGTGAAAGACGCTGGCGGTAAACTGTATTACCTCCATGCGCACCCGGTAACCGGTGATATCCAGGGCGAAGGGCCGTGGGTCGGGGCGCAGCGCGTGCTGCGCAACATGCATCGCCACCTGAACCTGCCGACCAAGATCGGGGTGCCGATCGTCGCCTTTCTGGGGTTGCTGCTGCTGGTCAGTCTCGTCACATCGCTGGTGGTCTACAAGAAGTGGTGGCGCGGCTTTACAAAGCCGTTGCGCAACCGCGACGCGCGGACATGGTGGGGCGATTTCCACCGCCTTTCCGGGGTATGGTCGCTGTGGTTCGTGGCACTGATGGCACTGACCAGCTCCTGGTATTTTGCCGAGAGCCTAGGCCTTGACGCCCCGCCGCCGCCGCGCGTGAAGCTGGAGGGTCCGGTTCAGCCGGGCGCGCAGGGCTATGCGCCCGCTTTAGCGTCAGCACAGGCAGCCTATCCTGACCTCGAAGTGCGCCGCGTGCTGCTTCCGGGGGAGGAGAGCGCGGTGCTGCAACTGCACGGCGATTACAAGGCCGTGCTGGTGCGCCCGCGCGCCAATGCGGTGTGGGTCGATCCGGCAACGACCGAAGTGCTGCTGACCACCGACGGTCGGGACATGAACCTGCACCAGCGCATCGGCGAGATGGCCGATCCGCTGCACTTCGGCGATTTCGGCGGCTATTGGACGAAGGTTCCGTGGTTCCTGTTCGGCCTGTTGCTGACCGGCCTTTCCCTGTCCGGCGCGGCCATCTATTCCCTGCGTATCGCCCGCAACCGCGACCGCGGCGGCGAGGCACGGCTGGCGCAGTCCCTAGCCGGGATGTGGCGCGATCTGCCGCGCTGGCGTTGGGTATCGGCGGCCCTGATCGCAATTGGCTTTGCCCTGCTGCCCGCGTTGATCTGGCAACTGACCTAGTCTTCGCAATCGTTGGGCCGACCAGACCCCTTGATGCGTGTGGGAAGCGAATGGCAACAATGGGGTCGATAGCTGAACGGCCGCTTTTTTCCGAACCCGCGGCAAAGCTGCCGCTACGCCGAAGCTTCCCGTGCAACCTCGCGCCAGCCGATGTCGCGGCGGCAGAAACCGGCGGGGAAGGTGATCGCGTCGGCCGCTTCATAGGCCCGCGCCTGCGCCTGCGTAACGCTTGCGCCGGTGGCAGTGACGCTGAGCACGCGGCCTCCGCTGGCCACCAGTACGCCGTCCTTGAGCGCGGTTCCGGCGTGGAACACCTTGGCGCCTGCGCGTTCCGCATCGCCCAACACAATCGCGCCGCCTTTATCGGGCGTGCCGGGATAGCCTTTGGCCGCCATGACCACGGTCAGCGCGGTGTCGGGGCGGAATTGCGGCGCGGTTCCCGCCAATTCTCCCTTGGCGCAGGCGAGCATGATCGCGACCAGATCGCTCTGCAATCGCATCATCAGCACCTGGCATTCGGGATCGCCAAAGCGGGCGTTGTATTCGATCAGCTTCGGGCCGTCCGAAGTCAGCATCAGGCCCGCAAACAGCACGCCGGAATAGGGGTTCCCGTCCTCGCGCATGGTGCGCACGGTCGGCTCGATGATCTCGGCCATCACGCGGGCCTGCAAGTCCGCCGTCAGCACCGGAGCAGGCGAGTAGGCCCCCATCCCGCCGGTGTTCGGCCCGGTATCGCCGTCGCCCACCCGCTTGTGATCCTGCGCCGAACCGAAGGGGACAATCGCCGTGCCGTCGGTGAGGGCAAAGAAGCTCGCTTCCTCACCCTCCATGAATTCTTCGATCACCACCTGCGCGCCTGCGCCGCCGAACGCGCCGCCGAACATGTCGGTCAGCGCAGCTTCGGCGTCGGCCAGTGTTTCGGCGATCACCACGCCCTTGCCCGCTGCCAGACCATCGGCCTTCAGCACATAAGGCGGCTGGAACCGGGCCAGCGCGGCGCGGGCATCTGCAAGGGTGGCGGTGCGGACGTATCCTGCGGTGGGAATGCCGGCGCGGGCGCACAGGTCTTTGGTGAAGCCCTTCGATCCTTCCAGCTGCGCGGCCGCCTGCGACGGGCCGAACACCGGCACGCCGGCTGTGCGAAGGCTATCTGACAGGCCATCGACCAGCGGCGCTTCCGGGCCGATCACCACAAGGCCGATGTTCTGTTGCGTACAGAACGCGATCACCGCCGCATGGTCGGTCGCCTCCAGCGGCACGATCTGCGCTTCTTCGGCGATGCCGGGATTTCCGGGGGCAGCATAAAGCGTGTCGCAGGCGGGGGATTGCGCCAGCTTCCATGCCAGCGCATGTTCACGGCCCCCAGACCCCAGAAGCAGGATATTCATGGCCCCTCCGCCCATCAGTGATGACCCAACCGGTCTTAACGATGCCGGGCTGGTAGCGCGCACAGCGGCGGGCGACAATGCGCCGCCGCTGTCCATCAGCGAGATTTCCGCGCTGCTGAAGCGGACGGTGGAGGATCGCTTCGGCTTTGTGCGGCTGCGCGGGGAATTGTCGGGGGTGAAGCGCGCCGCATCCGGGCACTTCTATTGCTGCCTCAAGGATGAAAGCGCGGTGATCGACGGGGTGATGTGGAAGGGCAATGCCGCAAGGCTGAACTTCCGCGCGGAAGACGGGCTGGAGGTGATCGCCACCGGCAAGCTGACGACCTATCCTGGCCGGTCGAAATATCAGGTGGTCATCGATTCGCTGGAACTGGCGGGCGAAGGCGCGCTGCTGGCGCTGCTGGAAAAGACCCGCGCCCGGCTGGCGGCAGAAGGCCTGTTTTCGGCGGAGCGCAAGCGCCGCCTGCCGTTCATCCCGCAGGTGATCGGCGTGGTGACATCGCCCACCGGAGCGGTGATCCGCGACATCCTCCACCGGCTCGCGGATCGCTTCCCCAGCCATGTCGTCGTCTGGCCGGTGCTGGTGCAGGGTCAGGGCGCCGCGGAGCAAGTGGCCGCCGCAGTGCGCGGGTTCAGCGCGCTTGAGCCCGGCGGCCCGGTGCCGCGGCCCGATGTGGTGATCGTGGCGCGCGGGGGCGGATCGATCGAGGATCTGTGGAGCTTCAATGAAGAAGCTGTGGTGCGCGCCATTGCCGAATGCTCGATCCCGGTGATCAGCGCGGTCGGGCATGAAACCGATACGACACTGGCCGATTATGCCGCTGATCGCCGCGCGCCCACGCCAACCGCTGCTGCCGAAATGGCGGTGCCGGTGCGGGCCGATCTGGCGTTGACGCTTGCCGATCTGGGCACCCGCCAGCGCCGCGCGGTCTATCGCCCGGTCGAACTGGGGCGTGAGCGGCTGGCGGCGCGGGCGCGGATGATGCCGCGGCCCGAAAACCTGCTCCAGCCCCAGGCCCAGCGGCTGGATGACCTGTCGGAGCGGCTGCGGCGCGCGCTGGGCGACCGTTCGGCCATAGGGCGTGAACGGCTGACGGGGGCTGCGGCCCGCCTTTCGCCCAGCCTCCTGTCGCGTGCCGCCGCAGAGGCGCAGCGGCGGCTGGACCGCGCCCGGCTTTCCCCCGCGCTGATCGAGCGGCCCCTGCGCACTGGCCATGACCGCCTCTCCGCGCTGACCCGGGTGATGAGCCAGCTCCACCCCGAAAAGCCGCTGGAGCGCGGCTATGCCATCATCCGCGATGCAAAGGGGCGCGCGCTGACCACCCGCGCCGATGCCGCAGCCGAGGCGCTACTGACCCTGCAATGGCGTGATGGGACGCTGGACGCCGTTCCTGCGGGTGGCACACCTGCCCCGGCACCGCCCCCGGCCTTGGCCCCGGCCTCGGCCCCGCGCAAACGTTCGCCGTCCGCATTACCAACGGCCCAAGATGATTTGTTCAGTTAACCGCTCGGTGCTATCGGGGGTGCCATGTTGATGACTCCTTCCGACAAGGTCGCAAAGCTTTACTACGGCCCCTCCAGCTTTCGCGTGCTGCGCCCGGGAAGCCATGTGCTCTGCGCGGTCACGGGTGAGACGATTGCCCTGCCCGAATTGCGATACTGGAGCGCAGAGCGGCAGGAGGCCTATGCCTCCTGCGAAATCGCGACGCGCCGCCTGCTCGGCATCGCCTGACTGGCCCATCCGTGAAGACAGGTCGCCTCCGCGCGGCACCGATCCGCCTTTGCCTGCTGGCACTGGTGGTGATCGGCCTTGCTCCCGGTTTTATCATGAACGGTCCGGCCGGGCGGCGCAGCGATGTGGCGGTGGTCACCTTCACCCCCTTGGCCTCTCGCACAGGGGTGGAGGGCGCATTGACGCTGTCCGGCGCGTGGGAGATGACGTCGCCGCATCGCTGGTTCGGCGGCTTTTCCGCGCTGGTCGCAGGTGACGGGGCCGCGTTGATTGCCGGAACCGATCGCGGCTTTCTGCTCGATATCGACCTGTCGCATGATCTCCCGCGCGCGGCGTCCGGAAATTTCCGGTTCGTGGGTGATAGCACGCCCGGCCAGGACGAGATCGTCGATCTGGAATCCCTCGCCCGTGACCCGCAAACCGGGACGCTGTGGGCCGGGTTTGAGGCCGACAATATCGTCATGCGCTTCGCCGCCAATGGCACCCGCCGCCTGCGCGCCCCGCCTGAAATGGCGGAATGGCGCCACAATAGCGGGGCAGAGACGATGACCCGGCTTGATGACGGGCGCATCCTGATGATTTCTGAAGGCACCGAACGCGCCAGCAAGGCCTTGCACGAAGCGTTGTTGTTCCCGCGTGATCCGGCGACGGTTGGCGCGGCGCAGCGGTTCAGCTTCGTCAGTCCCGCCAGCTACGATCCGGTCGATGCCGCGCAACTGCCTGACGGGCGGGTGCTGATCCTGCTGCGGCGGGTGGAATATTCCCTACCGGCGCGTTTCGAAACGGCCATTGCGATCGCCGATCCCGATGCGATTCGCGCAGGCAAGCCGTGGCGAGCGCGGGTGATCCAGAAGCTCACCAGCGGGGTTTATGCGGACAATTTCGAAGGCATGTCCTACCTTCCGTCCGCCACCGATCCGGACCGCGGCGCCGTATGGCTGATTGCCGACGACAATTTCTCGATCTTCCAGCGCAGCATTCTGGTGCGTTTCGATTGGGACAGCGCCGCCGTCCCATAACGAAAAAGCGCCCGGAACCCCGGACGCTTCATCGCATCGCTTCCACCCCTAAGGGCGGCGAAAAATCAGGCTGCGGCTTGTGCCTTGACCAATTCACGCTTCACCTTCAGCGCGCTGGCCGAAAGCTTTTCGTCGTTGGTCTTGAGCAGCCAGTTGTCCAGCCCGCCATTGTGCTCAACCGAACGCAGACCATGGGTCGACACGCGGAACTTGAAGCTACGCTCCAGCTTTTCGCTCATCAGCGTGACGTTCTGCAGGTTGGGCAGGAACACGCGCTTGGTCTTGTTGTTGGCGTGGCTGACATTGTGGCCAGTCATGCGGCCCTTGCCGGTCAGTTCGCAGATGCGCGACATGGTGTGTCTCTTCTCGTTAAAAACGGGCCTAAGCTCGGGCCTAGGCAAGGAAAGCGGCGCGCATAACGGGGCAGGTCCGAATCGTCAAGCAAGTTGCGCGTCGGCGCCGCCCTTCGGCACCCGCACCGCATAGGCCCACGCGCTCCGCCGTCCAAGCTTAATCCATGTAATGGCCGGGAACGGTCGATGGTCGTGCAGTCGCCCGCAGACCTGACGGGGGCGCCGCCCGCGTTGTCAGGCCTGCAGGAGAACATAGAATGAAACGAATCATCATCACCAGCCTCCTTGCCCCCTTGGCAATTGGCCTTGCCGCGTGCGATGTCGACCAGACCAAGGAAGCCGAATTGCCCGAAGTCGAAGTGACAGGCGGGCAGGTGCCGGAATTCGATGTCGAGACCGCCGATGTCGATGTTGGCACGAAGGAGACGACGGTCGAGGTTCCCGATGTTGATGTCAAAATGCCAGGTGATGCCGAAGGAGAGCCCGTCACCGGCAACGAATGATCATGCGCAGGGGCGCGGGGCATGAACGATGCGGGCTTCCGCAGCTTCATGCCCCGCGCACTTGCTGCCGCCGGCCGCGCTGCTGCGGCAGGCGAAGTGCCGATTGGCGCGGTCATCGTCAAAGACGGCACGGTTATCGCCGAGGCGCATAACTCCCCGCGCACCGATCATGATCCCACCGCCCACGCCGAAATCCTTGCCATTCGCCGCGCTGCCAAGGTGCTGGGCGATGAGCGCCTGACCGGCTGCGAACTGTGGGTAACACTTGAACCTTGTGCAATGTGCGCCGGCGCGATTGCGCACGCCCGCATCGCCCGGCTGTATTATGCCGCCAGCGATCCCAAAGGCGGCGCGGTCGAACATGGTGCGCGGGTGTTTGATCAGCCCCAGTGCCTGCACCGCCCCGAAGTCTATTCCGGCATAGGTGAGCAGGAAGCGGCGGAGTTGCTCAGAGGGTTCTTCCGGGATCGGCGTTGACGGCTGGTCAGCCGAGCTTCCTCATGTCCATCAACACATGCCATGCCATCCACCGGGCCGGCGTCTTGAAGATCACCTGATCAAGCTTGGCTGTCATGCGCAGCAGCGTATCCCCCAAAGGCGTATCGCGCACCGGCACTGACAGGATCGAGGTCAGCCCGAAGAATTTCATGTTTTCGAGCGCGAAATATTTGCCCGCCAGTTCGAAATCCTGACGCAGCAAAGGATGCTCGTCCGGCGTGCGGGCATCGGGGGTCATGTCGCGATAGCGGTTCAGAATCGGATTATGGCCAAGCGGCTCCCAGAAGATTGCCCTTCCTCCCGGCCGAAGAACGCGGTGAATGTTTTCAAAAGCCAGCTTGAGATCAAGATGGTGGATGATGCCCCGCCCGAACACCAGATCGAAGGATTCGTCTTCGAAGGTCAGCTGTTCCGCGTTCATCACCTCGTATCGGACATTGTTCAACCCGGCGTTTTCTGCCGCAATCTGCGCATCGCGAACGGCGACATCCGATATATCAATGCCCGTCAAAGACTTTGCCGACTTGCCGATACGAATACCTTGAATGGCCGATCCGCATCCATATTCAAGCACGTCTGCGTCAACGCATGCAGAATGCACTCTGCGGTTGAATTTGCCAGATCCGTTCTTGATGCTCGCGTAATACTTTCCTTGCGCATCGCGAACTTCGTCCGTGAAGCGGTTGTTGTGGAAAGCACGTTCGCTTTCAATTCTTGTGTGCTCCATTTCGGACTCCGCAGATCTATTGTTTTTTAACATAATTTTGCGCCGATTGCCTTGCTGTGCACGGCATGTCTTCAGCGGCGCTGCGCGAATGGGCGATGCAGGTGAATGACGCGGACGTGGGCGCTGCATTTCTGGAGAATACGCCCGCCCAGTCGGTCAGCGTTTCACTTCCCCACAAACTCACCATCAGTTTCTGGGCGACATTGGGAAGCGGAAGTCTTTCGCCCCTGACCTTGTGAACAGGGCGACCATCGACATACCATTCGATGGAACCCGGCTGCCAGTCGAACCCGTAGGTGTGCGCTTCGGCAGTGGCATCGAATTCTAGCGGCACAGCGGTTGAAACCTTTTTCCCGTCGAAGAAGTAGGTCAGCAGCACTTCGCGCGGCTTTGCCCCCAGCACTTCGACATCGATTTCATTCCAGATCTGGCCGAAATGCGGGCCGGTATAAGTGAAAAATCCCGTTATGATCCCGCTGCCGGGTGCGGCCCGCATGGTCGTTTCGTAATAGCCATGCCCGTACCGGCCGCGCGACTGCACTTCGCCTGACGAATAGGGAGATTCCTTGACCACCCCCGGGGCCAGAGTGAGGGTGAGGCCCCGGTCAAATCGCGCTTGTGATGCGCGCCAGTCATTGACCATGTAAGACCCGTTAGCCCAGCCATCGGATATACTCCACAATCCGGGGTCGAGCTTTGTCATGGTGTCGACGAAGGGTTTGCCTGCAGTGATGCGCGGGCCGGGTGGCGGCGGATCCGAAGGCGTTAAAGGCGACGCGGGGCTAAACGCCGCAGGCGCGATCCCGGCAGCGGCTATGATGGCCAGCGTGGAGATCAGAACGACCCGCAAGGACGCCTCCGACTAACAAAAGACACTTTCCGATTGAAAAGTTAGAAGGTCATTAGGAGGTTGGGGCAAACGCGGGAAATAGCACAGGTTAAGGAAGCCCGGCTTTGAGCCGCATGCTTTCGCACTTGCGGTAAAATGCAGTCAGGTGCCGCTTAAGCTGCTCACAGGTTCGTCACAGCCCGCGCCAGATCTGTGCAGGCGCCGTGTCCCGCGCACCCCGCCGTGATCCTGCGCAGGGTGCCGGGCGGAAGCGAATGGAGTAGCAAAGGCGGATTTCCTCCAGCCAGCCGCGCTTGTCCAGCTTCACGCCGATGGCAGATTCCGGCCAGCCGGGATTGGCATCGGCAAAGGCAGCGCGGATGCGGCCTGCGGTCAGTCCGTCTTCGCGGCTGATGCGGTCATAATCGGGCAAGCGCAGGCCGCTGTGCAGGATGCGGATGACCTTCAGGTAATTGGCCGGGCGCTTGACCATGCAACTGCCGTGCTTGGCCCATTGGCGCGCGACTAGGCGTTCGGACGGCATCAGGCACATCGCCCCGCGAATATCGGCAGGGGTCAGCGCATTCTTGGCCTCGCACCACTGCGGCCAGCTTTGCCTGCTTTCAGGCCACAACCCGTGGACGACAAGGCCGAAGCGGCCGCTGCGGCCATCGCACTGAAAGGCATGGCTGCGATCATCAGCACGGGGCTTGCAGAACTCCGGCGACCAGCTCAGCGCGAGGGTGTAGCCGGTGACTTGCGGATTTCGCTGTGGACCATCGGGTGTGATCCTGGGCACGCTGGCCACCTGCGGCGCGCGGCATTGATAGGCCTGCGCCTGCGCTGCGCCGGGAAGGGCGAGCAGCAGCGCGGCGAGGGGGAGGCTATTCGAACACCGCAGGATCAATCTCCCCTTTATGCGCAAACCAGCGGTTGCTGGCGGGCGTGAACAGGAAGGCGACCGCCAACAGGCCGAGCGGCAACGAAGCCAGCCACAGCGGCTGCATCCTGACAAGCATCGGCAGCGCCGGCACCAAAACAAGCAGGCCCGCCAGCTTTGCGAACGCCATGATGCTCACCATCCAGCGCGCGAACCGGATCGCCGACAGCCACACCATCGCAACCGGGATCAGCGCGATCGAAAGCCATGCGCTGTGCCAGACGATCAACACATCGCGCGATAGCCAGGCAAAGGTGTTCGGCGACTTGAGCTGGACGGGGATTCGCACCAGCCCGTCAATGCAGGACAGCACGGCAGCGCCGAGAAACGCGATGGCGAAAATGCTGATGCTCGTCGGACGTCGCCGCGAAAGCGGGATCATAGCGGCGTGAAATCCAGCCCGATGTCCGCGGCAGGCGCGCTTTGGGTGAGCCTGCCGACCGAAATGTAATCCACCCCGCTCGCGGCCTTGGCGGCGATGGTCTGGAGGTTCACGCCCCCGCTCGCCTCGGTCGGCACCCGACCTGCGACCATCGCCACGGCCTTGGCAAGGGTGGCCGGGTCCATGTTGTCGAGCAGCAGGTGGTGTGCGCCGGCATCAAGCGCGGGTTCGATCTGATCGAGGTGATCGACTTCGCAGATGATCTTTTCAACACCTGCGTCGCGCGCGCGGCGCACCGCCTCACCCACCGAACCGGCAACCGCGACGTGGTTATCCTTGATCATCGCCGCGTCCCATAACCCCATCCGGTGGTTCTGCGCGCCGCCCATGCGGGTCGCGTATTTCTCCAGAAAGCGCAGGCCCGGAATGGTCTTGCGCGTGTCGAGCAAGGTGCAGGCGGGATTGCCCCCGGTGCCGCGCATCGCGATGACATAGGCCTGCGTCATGGTGGCAATGCCCGACAGGTGCTGGACGATGTTGAGCGCCGAACGCTCGGCCGTCAGCAGGGCGCGGGCGCGGCCTTCGATCCGCATCAGATCGGTTCCGGCAGCCACCTTGTCGCCATCGTGGACCAGCGTGTCCAGTGTGCATTCCGGATCAAGGTGGCGGAAGAACGCTTTGGCCAGCGGTAGCCCTGCGACGACAATCGCATCGCGGCTGTCCATCACACCCGTGAAGCGCGCATCGGCGGGGATCACGCTATCAGACGTGACGTCCCGCCCGCCGCCCGGCAGGCCCTCACCGAGATCTTCGGCGAGCGTTTCGCGGATGAATTTCGCAAGGTCGAAGCCGGGGAGGGTGAAGATCATGCACCGACAATAAACGGTCGCAAGGCGACCGCAAGGCCGACCGGTCGGCCGCAGCGGGCGCAGCGGGCGCAGCTTGCTGCGCGTCTAGCGAGGACGAGCCCGCGGAGGCGGGCTCGCCATCAAAAACACATCAATGCACGAAGCGCGCCACCACATCCCGATAGCTGCGCGAAACCTTCACCTCGGCGCCGCTTTCCAGCACCAGGAAGCATTCGCCGTTGGTGTGGGGCTTCACCTGCCGCACCAGATCGAGGTTGACGATGGTGGAGCGGTGAACGCGCTGGAACTTGCGCGGATCAAGGCGGCGTTCGAGATCCTTCATCGTCTCGCGCAGCACCAGCGAATTGTCGCCGGTGGAGATGATCATGTAATCGCCCGCCGCCTCGATATGCTCGATCGTGTCGACTTCGACGCGGAAGATCTGGCCGCGGTCCTTGACGTTGATGAGCTTTTCGAACCGGCCCTCGCTTTCAGGGGCGGCCGCGGTGGTCTCGGCGAAATCGGCGGCGCGTTCGGGCGCGATTTCGGAGAGCACATCGAGCAGGTTCCCGGCATCCTCGGCCGATTTCTTGTCGGCAAGGCGCTGGCGCACGCGTTCGATGGTGTCAGCCAGCTTCTGTTCGTCGACCGGCTTCATCAGGTAATTGACGGCGTTGGCTTCGAAAGCGCGGATCGCGTGTTCTTCGTAAGCCGTGACGAAGACGAACAGCGGGGGTTCGATCTCCATCACGCCCTTCACGACGGAGAACCCGTCAAAGCCGGGCATCTGGATGTCGAGGAAGACGAGATCGGGTTTTTCAGTCTTGATCTTGCGGATCGCTTCACGCCCGTTGGCGCAGGTGTCGATGATCTCGACATCTTCAAACGGCTGGAGCCGCAGCTGGAGGCCCTGAATGGCAAGTTTTTCGTCGTCGACGAGGATGGTTCTGATGGTCATGCGGGGGTTCCGATGGTTCGTTGAGGGGGGTTGAGGGGGATGATATTGTCGCCCCCGCCACTTTGGGCAGTCCCGACTGCCGCAGCGGGTGCTGCCACGTCCTCGGCTCTTTCGGCGCGAGTGAAGGGAATTTCGATCAGAACAGTGAAGCCGCCCCCAGCTTCCGAACGGGTTTCAAACAGGTGTGTGTCTCCATAGGCTTGTGCAAGCCGGTTGCGGATATTGGCAAGGCCGACCCCGGTCGATACCGGGCGTCCGGGCACAGGTTCGGCGTTGGCGTAACGCGGGCTGTCATCAATCCCCGGCCCGGTATCCTCGACCGTCAGCCGCAGGCGATCACCGATGACCCGCGCCGTGAGCGAGATTTGTGCGCCTTCCTCCTGCGTGCTGACGGCATATTTGATCGCGTTTTCGACCAGTGGTTGCAGCAGCATCGCCGGAAGCTGGGCGGCCAACGCGGCGTCCTCGATCTCGAACTGGGTGCGCAGACGTTCTTCAAACCGCATCCGTTCAATATCGAGGTAGAGTTGCAGCGTCTCGATCTCCTGCGCCAACGTGACCTGACTGCCCGGTTCAGCGATAAGGGTGTGGCGCAGAAAGCCCGACAGGCGGGTGAGCATCGCATTGGCCGGCTCGGTCTGCTTCAGCAGGACCAGCGTGCTGATTGAATTCAAGGTGTTGAACAGGAAGTGCGGATTGAGCTGGTAGCGCAGCATGGCAAGCTGGGCAGCGGTGGCCTGCGCCTCCAGCCGTTCCAGCCGGTCGGCCTGCTGTTCCACCGTCAGAAAGAAGTTGATCGCGTAATACAGCGCGCTCCACCCGCCGAGCAAGGTCAGCGGCAGGTAAAGCAGGCCGATCAGGCGCTGGGCAAAAGTCGTTTCGCGGCTGGCGGCGTAATAAACGCCCTGCACCCACGCATCGATCGAAGCGTGCAGCAACACTGCAAACATCAGCACGACCGCGGTCAATCCCCATGTCACCAACGGCTGCTGGTGGATCAACTTGCGATAAATCACCGACAGGATCAGGCTGATCGAAAAGCCTGTAATGGTGGTGACAAGGATCAGCGCCAGCAGATCGAACGGCTGCTGGTTCGCCAATGCGGACACCGCGCGCAGCAGAAATGCCGCGCCCCAGCCCGCCAACTGGAGGTTCCAGAACGCCCGGTTCTTGCTGGCGAAGAACGGCGCCGCCTGGATCTGGAGCACTGCCATAGGCGAAAGGGTCTAGCTCATTTCGTCGCAAACCGCACCGCAATTCGCGTGACGTGCCGCTGCCGCAACACGGCTCGGCGCAAGCTTCACCGTTTTGCGGTGCGAAGCAGACCTGCTGCCGGATCGATTTCGCGGCGGAAATGCCGCGCCCAATCGGCGCGCCCGGCCTGCGCTAACAAGGACGTAATGGACGGCACTTCGGCAGCGATGGCCTCCGCGCGCTCGTCCCAGCCTTCATGCCCGCGCCGCATCCGCAGGCCCGCATCGTGGCGCGATCCCCACTGCGTCATGAAGGTCACTCCGGCTTGCGGATCATACCCTGCATTGGCCAGTAGCCACGGGATCAGCCGGTCAGCCTCCCGCTCGGTCAGGCGCACATGCTTGCGGCTGCGCCCATTGCGGTCGAGCCACGCATCATGGCCCAGCACATTATGCGCCAGTTCGTGCGCGACCAGCCCGGCAAACACCGGCTCGTCATAGGCAAAGGCGGGAAAGCCGATGCCTATCACCACGCGGGCGCCATCGGCCACGGCTTTCTTGCCCTCGCCCATCAGTTCAAAACGGGTGGCGCACACTTGGGCGGGCGTGATCCGCACCGCTTCGCCATCGGCAAAGGTGATCGCGATACCGCCATGTTCCGTCAGCATCGCTTCGACATGGTCATGCGCGCGCCGCAGCCGCTGCCAGTCCATTGCCGCGCCTGCGGGCCATTCATTGGGGTCGAACCGCTCCAGGCTCACGATCTCGCGATTGCGAGAGAACGCGCCAGACAGCGCAGCGGGCGACCCGCGGGCGGCGGTTTCAACCGCAATATCGCGCTTCAGGCCCAGCGCCTGACGCGCGATGGCGGGGGCGCCGTAACTCGCCATGTCCTGCAATTGCAGCCCGATTGACGGCACCACCCGGGGACAGAAAGGAGCGTTGCCGACGGAAAGCTGCCAGCCCACATCCTGAAGGCGCTGATCCGCATCCTGATAACGGCCAATCGCCGCGCGTTCGGCAGCATAATCGATGCGCGGCGCGGGTTGCGGCTGTGCAGCAAGCGGCGCCCCAAGCATCACGCCGGCCACCGCCACCGCCACAAGAGGCGCGCGCATCACCCTGCCTGGTCGGAACCGGCCAGCGCGGCCTTGAGCTTTTCATAACCGACCGCGCCGCCAATCGGTTTCCGGCCAGCAATCCAGGCCGGCGTGCCGGTAAAGCCAAGCGCGCGGGCATAATCGAGGTTGCGCGCGATCTCGGTCGAGACAGCGTCAGAAGCAGCATCCCGTTCGGCCCGCGCCATGTCGAGCCCCGCTGCCTTGGCCGCCGCACCGGCATCGCCCGTGGCGAACATCGCATCGTGAAAGGCGGGGTATTTGCCCTGAAGGCCCGCCGCCAGCGCCATGCGCGACGCCACATCGCTGCCTTCGAAAATCGGCCATTCGCGGATCACGACCTTCAGATCAGGGTCTTCCGCGATCAGCTTGTTCACATCGTTGAGGCTGGCTTCGCAATAGGGGCAGTTATAATCGGTGAATTCGACCAGCACCCGCTTTCCATTCGGGTTGCCGAGCACCACGCCGGGGAAGGGTTCGAACACCTGCCCGCCCATCTGCGCCAGCCGCTTGCCCGCCTCCTGTTCCTCGTAAGCCTGCGCCATCTGCGGCAGCAAATCGGGATTATCGAGCATGAAGCTGCGGGTGCGATTATCGGCCAGGCCCGAATACGACCACGTCGCCGCGCCGAGAAAGCCGAATATCAGCGCCAGCAGCGCGGTCAGCAGATTGTGGCGCAGGGCCGAAGGAGCAGGATCGGAGGACATCGGGTTTCCGTAAATTGCGAGTGAAACGCCAGCCTTAGCGCCGGTTGCGCACTCGTTCCAGTTCGGCGCGCGCTTCAAGTGCAACGTCCTGTGCGCGGATCCAGTCTGCCGAGCCATAGGGCAGATAGGCCTCGGCGGCCTGTGCATTGGCGAGCGCCTGCGGATAGAGGCGGTTCATGACCTGCTGTTCGGCACTGGCCAGCCGCGCGCGCGGAATATCGCCGCGCGCTTCGTACACCACGCCCAGTTGATACCATGCGAAGGGATTGTACCGGTCGCGCTGCACAGAGGCGCGCAGCACCTGTTCGGCCTCGGCATAGTTGGCGCGGTCTTCGGTCGCGATCAGCGCATGGCCCAGCAATCCGGCAATCAGGGGGTGCGCGCGGCTCAGTTCGGTTGCGCGGCGCAGCGGCACCAACGCATCGCCTGGGCGACCGGATTCGAGCAGCACCTGCCCCTTGAGTTCGAGGAAGTACGGATTATCAGGTTCCGCCGTGAGCAAGGCATCGGTTTCGGCCAAGGCCATGTCGACGCGGGCTTCCTTGTGATAGGCATAGGCGCGGGCATAGCGGGCGGGAATGCTGGTATCGCTTGGCGGGAAAAGTGCGAAGGTCCGGCGCGGTTCCGCAAGGTAGCCAAACAGCTTGGCCTTGGCGCGCACGAACCGTTCCTGCATTTCCGGATCAGGCGGGGCGTCCCATGCCCGGTCTTCCTCCAGCAGGCTGCGCAGCACCTGGATCCGGTCGCCGGTCAGCGGGTGGGTGCGGGCGTAACCGGCTTCGTCGGTCTGGCTGTAACCAGAGCGGATTTCATTGCTGCGCAGGCGTTCGAAGAACTTGATCATGCCCTTGCCGGTGATCCCCGCGCCCGACAGATAGCGCGCGCCGGCGAGATCGGTCGAGGCTTCCTGATCGCGGTTGAAGGACAGAAAGCTGCCCATCGCAGCCTGCTGTCCCGCTGCGATCACGCCCACCGCCGCATCCCCGGCCCCGGCCAGCGCCGCCCCGACGCCCAGCAGCAGGGACAGGATGGAAATGCCGTTGGCAGCCTTCGTGCGTTCGTTGAAGCGGACCACGTGGCCTGCGGTAATGTGGCCGAGTTCGTGGGCGAGCACGCCCTGCACCTCGTTGGCGGTTTCGGCAGCGCTGATCAGGCCGCTGTGGACATAGATCGCCTGCCCACCGGCCACGAAAGCGTTGATCGATCCGTCATTGATCAACACCAGTTCGACATTGCCGGGTTCAAGCTCGCTCGCCTCGATCAGCGGGGCGGACATGTCGAGCAGCAATTGTTCGGTTTCGGCATCGCGCAGGATCGATTGCGCCGCAGCCGGATGGGCCGCAGCAATCAGGCTCGCCAGCATGGCAAGCACGAAAGCAAGGGGATGGGGGCGTCCGCGCATTGCAGTCACCCTACCGCCAACGCGGCTGAACGCCAAGTGAAGCGCTGGCGGCTTAACCCGTCAGCTTCTTTGCGGCGCGTTCGATCTGAGCGACATCCTCAGGCAGTTCCGCAAGGATTTCCGCGCAGCCGATCTCGTCCCGGCGGATCAGCACCAGCGCGAATTCCGGTCCTGCCCCGTCGAGATGTTCCAGCGTGATCGCCTCCAGCGCGCGCAGGGCCTGCGCCAGCGCATCGCGCACGGCTCCGGCATCCTCGACCGGCTTGCCCTGCTCCTCGCGGCGCAGGCGGCGTTCGGCCTTGACCACGGCTTTCACCCCGCCTTCGACGTCGGCAAGGAAGCCCGCAAGTGCCCCGCGCGCCAGCTTCTGGCGATGGGCGTGGGTCAGCACGGCGGCATATTCGGTCAGGCGCGTCTTGTCGTAATCATGCCCGAACACCAGCTTGACCACCGGCGTCATCGGCGCCCGTTCCTGCACCGTCAGACCGCTGTCCGCGATCAGTTCGGCATAATCGTCGGGCGCGTCCAATGCAGCGAGCGAGAAGTCATAAGCGCGGCTGACAGCGGCATAAAGCGCGCTGCGGCTGCGATCTTCGGTGCTGTCGGCGGCGCGAGCCAGCTCGCGGGCGGCAGCGAGACAATCGTAAAGACCTGCATCGTCATGCAGATCGCCGGCGAAGAATTCATCTTCGTCCGCGTCCGTTTCTTGCACTTCAGGCACAAGCACCGGCTCCGGATCAGCGACCTGGTCAGGCACATAAGCATATTCAGGTTCATCGACATCGTCGGCCGACGGCGCGAGTTCCAGCCCTGACAGATCGATCGCCTTCCTGGTCGGCGCTTCGATGTAATCGGCGAGCGAGGCAAAACTGTAGCCGGGGTTTTCGCTCTCGCCTTCGTCCTCGTCATACTCCTCGTCATCATCATCGAGGGCATATTGGCTGAAATCGGGAAGATCGGCGTCATCATCGGGCGTGCCGTCAAGCGGGGCAAGCGTGGCGAATTCGTCGTCATATGAGCCGACAAATTCCGGCAGCGGATCGCCGCCTTGTTCGTCACCTTCTTCATGAGCGGGCGAATCCGCCCAATCGGTAACCGGGTCGGCCGGGCGCGGCGCGGTTTCTTCTGCCAGTTCGAAATCACTGCCGAGTTCAAGCGCCTCGTCGATTTCCAGCAGCAGCTCGTCCGCGGTCAACTGGTCGGCCATCTCCTTCCAGTTGATGACGCCGTAGATGAAGTCGATCGTCTCGTCATCGCTGGAAAAGGGCAGCAGGATGCCGCGATACAGGATCGCAACGCCGGCATGATTGACGAACTCCGCCTCAAACCCGATCGGGGCCTGATTGGCGAGGATCTGCATGTAATGATCGGTGATGCGGCTCAGCAAAGACCGCGGCGGCACGTCCGAAAGCCGGGTAATGCCGCCTTGGCCGCTGCATTCATGCGCGAGCTTTTCGCCCAGGAATCGCACCGCCGGATTGTCGATCCCGTACGAAAAATCGAGCAGCACCGAATGAGGACCGAAATCTGGAAGATCGGCGGGTTCGAGGTCTTCGATATTGGGGAACATGCGTTCGCCCAGCAGGCCCGCCCAGTGGTTATAGGCGCGCACCTGCATGCGGCGTTCGTCCTGGCCGATGGCGTGCGGAGGAAGCTCGCGGGTGCGGGCTGGCTCGGCACTTTCGTCCTCGGATGCGTCCCAACCCCGATCCGTCGTCGCATCGGGATCAAAGGTGCCGCGCAGAGTGTCCATGGCTGTAATCTGCCCCTTGGTGAACCTGTATCGGTCCGTTCTGGCGGGGCGTGGTAAAGATCACGTTAAACGGAATTTTTGTTTTGGATCGCGCAGGCGCGCTAATCAGACCACCAGGTTCCCTTCACAGGAAATACCGCATCTTGATGGTCACGCGGCTGCTGCCTTCGCCCAGCGTCAACACGGCATCGGAAAACTTCGGCGGGGCCATCTTGACCGGCGCATCGCGGGAAAACCCGTAGCCTTCCTTGGGCATCATCCCCAACGCCCGATCGGCTTTGCCGTTGTCATTTTCATCATGCAGCAGCGCGATTGCATATTTGCCGGGCTTCACGCCGGTGAAGCGGATCTCGATCTTGCCGCTGGCGGACACGACTGTGCGGTGCGCGGTCGGATCCTTGATGCATCTGGGGAAGATATCTTCACGCGTGGTCATGCAAGCGCGCACCACGCCTTTGGCAGAGCGCAGATCGGTGACTGTAATCACCACTTCGCCCGCGTGAGCCGGCGCGGCAGCCAGTGCGGCAGAAAGCCCGGCCAGCGCCAGAGCCGCATGTTTCAGGGCGACGCCACCTGCGGCCCATGTCCGGCTTCGGCGACGATGCGCCGCGACAGTCCCTTGTCCGTACCGCACAACCTGTCCCACACGCGGAAATAGAGCCCGTAATTGCATCTGTATTCCTCGTGATGCCGTTCATGATGACTGGCCGTTATCAGCCAGTTACCCAACGAAGAATGAACGATCCAGCGCGGAAACATCTCCCACCCCATGTGATTGGTCACGCCCATGATAGTGGCGATGGTCAGCACCGCGCCCAGCATGGCGATGTGGATCGGCACGAGAAACACCAGAACCGGCACCACGATGGCGCCTGTCACAGCCTCGATCGGGTGAAAGCTCATCGCGGTCCACGCGGTTGGCGGGCGACTGTCGTGGTGGACCGCATGGGCAATCCGGAACCACTTGGGCCGATGCATCCAGCGGTGGCTCCAGTAAAAGCAGGTGTCCTGCACGAATAGATAGATCAGCACCGACAGCGGATGGTACCACAGCGGCAGCGCGCTCCAATCGGCGGTGATCTGCGTCCAGCCGTGATGCTTCCAGCTCCACAGCACGATGCCCGCTGGCGCGCCGTAAATTGCCGCTGACAGCAGCGACCACCGCACTTCGCGGGCGATCTGCGCGCCTTTCCCGTCATACAGACCGGGCCGCATCTTCGCGGTGGCTAGCGCGAAGATGCCGCTGGTCAGCACG
>JBEQBX010000029.1:0-31360 GCA_041639595.1 Porphyrobacter sp. | reverse complement strand
GACCGTGCGACCTTCGTGGTCGATCCGGACGGCGTGATCCAGATCATGGAAATCACCTGCGAAGGCGTGGGCCGCAATGCCAACGAACTGACCCGCAAGATCAAGGCCGCCCAGTATGTGCGCGCCAACCCCGGTCAGGTCTGCCCGGCAGCGTGGGAAGAAGGCAGCGACACGCTGGCTCCTTCGCTCGACCTGGTCGGCAAGATCTAAGGGCTTCGGCCCGCAAGAATACGGCCGGCGCGGGGCTTCTCCCCCTCCCCCACAGCCTCGCGCTGGCCGCAAATCCCGAGAGCCATTCAATGAGCCCTCGGGTCGTAGTCGGGACCGGATGTGTCCGCCCCTCCCCCTTTTCGGGGCAGGGCCATCCGGTCCCGCGTTACCTGCCAACCTATTATCCAGAATTCTCGCGCGGGCAGACCGCGCCCGGAGGACATCATGCTCGACGCCGCCATGCAGGCCCAGCTCAAAACCTACCTCGCCAATCTTCGCGAAGGCGTGGAACTGATCGCCAGCCTTGATGACAGCGAGAAGTCGCGCCAGACGCGCGCGCTGATCGAACAGATCGCCGCGCAGCACGATCTTGTCACCGCACGATTTGACGGCACCGATGATCGCAAGCCCAGCTTCGTGATCCGCCGCGCTTCCGACGCGGAGAAGTGGGTGCGCTTTGCGGGCCTGCCCATGGGGCATGAATTCACGTCGCTGGTGCTCGCGCTGCTATGGGCCGGCGGCCACCCGCCCAAGGTCGACGCCGACCTGATCGAACAGGTCCGCGCGCTGGAAGGCGATTTCCACTTCGAGATGTTCTTCTCGCTGTCGTGCCACAACTGCCCCGACGTGGTGCAGGCGCTGACGCTGATGGCGCTCGAAAACCCGCGCATCACCGCGACCCTGATCGAGGGCGGCACCTTCCAGAGCGAAGTCGAAGCGCGCGACATCATGGCCGTGCCCGCGACGTTCCTCAACGGCGAGCCCTTCTACAACGGCAAGATGGAGCTGGCCGAAATCCTCGCCAAGCTGGACAAGAACGCGGGCGCCAAGCAGGCCGAAAAGCTGGCCGCCAAGGCTCCGTTCGAAGTGCTGGTGGTCGGAGGCGGCCCGGCTGGTGCGGCGGCGGCGGTCTATACCGCGCGCAAGGGCTTCAGCACCGGCATCGCGGCCGAACGCTTCGGCGGGCAGCTGATGGACACGCTCGGGATCGAGAACCTGCCGGGCACCTCCTACACCGAAGGGCCCAAGCTGACCGACAGCCTCAAGAAGCATGTGGGCGAATACGAGATCGACCTGATGGACCTCGCTCGCGCGGTCGAACTGCGCGCTGCCAAGGACGTCGGCGGCTATCACGAAGTGGTGATGGCCAACGGCGCCACCCTCAAGGCACGTTCGCTGATCCTTTCCACCGGCGCGCGCTGGCGCAACCTCGGCGTGCCGGGTGAAGCCGAGTATCGCAACAAGGGCGTGGCCTATTGCCCGCACTGCGATGGCCCGCTGTTCAAGGGCAAGCGCATCGCGGTGATCGGCGGCGGCAATTCGGGCGTCGAAGCGGCGATCGATCTTGCCGGGATCGTCGGCCTCGTGACCCTGATCGAATTCGACACCAAGCTGCGCGCCGACGAAGTGCTCCAGCGCAAGCTGCGCTCGATGCCGAATGTCGAGATCATCACCAACGGCCAGACCACAGAAGTGCTGGGTGATGGCACCCGCGTGAACGGCCTTGTCGTGAAGAACCGCGCCAATGGCGATGAACGACGGATCGAGCTGGAAGGCGTGTTCGTGCAGATCGGCCTCGTCCCCAACACCGAATGGCTGCGCGAGACGGGTCTGGAACTCAGCAAGCACGGCGAGATCGTGATCGATGACCACGGCGCGACCAACATCCCCGGCATCTATGCCGCGGGCGATTGCACCACTGTGCCGCACAAGCAGATCGTGGTGGCAATGGGCGAAGGCGCGAAGGCTGGTCTGGGAGCGTTCGACTTCCTGATCCGGAACGAGCCGGTGGAGGCGATTGCCCAAGCCGCGTAAGCTGCACGGCGCACGCAATTTGAAGGGCGGGTTCTCGATCGAGGGCCCGCCCTTTTTCACTCCACTAATCGCCTCACTCAATCAAAAAACGCGTATTAATCGATTGGACGCTCCAAGACTAAAGAGTCATTCTCTCTCCATAGGCCACGCGTCGCAGCGTGAGTCTGAACTTGAGAGGAGAGACGATCATGGATGTCAAAACCGGAGAAATGAGCGGCGGTTGCCCGTTCCACGGCAGCATGGACATGCGCAATCTGCTGGGCCGCACCAACCGCGACTGGTGGCCGCAGGCCTTGCAGGTCGACATCCTGACCGAGCGTGGCCAGAGCGCCAATCCCTATGGCGAAGACTTCGACTATGCCGAAGCCTTCAACACCCTCGATTACGCCGCGCTGAAGGCTGATCTGACCGCGCTGATGACCGATAGCCAGCCGTGGTGGCCCGCGGATTACGGCCATTACGGCCCGTTCTTCATCCGCATGGCGTGGCACGCCGCTGGCACCTATCGCACCGGCGATGGTCGCGGCGGGGCCAATTCCGGCCAGCAGCGCTTTGCTCCGCTCAATTCATGGCCGGACAACGGCAACCTCGACAAGGCACGGCGCCTGCTGTGGCCGATCAAGCAGAAATACGGGAAGAACATCAGTTGGGCTGACCTGTTCATCCTCACCGGCAACGTCGCCATCGAAAGCATGGGCGGCCCGGTGTTCGGCTTCGGCGGCGGGCGTGCCGACGTGTTCGAGCCTGAGTCGGTCTACTGGGGCACCGAAGAACAATGGGTCAACGAAGGCGTTGCCACCCGCATCAACGCGCAGGAAGGCAAGGCGCTCGAGAACCCGCTCGCCGCGATCCAGATGGGCCTCATCTACGTCAACCCCGAAGGGCCGCAGGGCAACCCGCATGACCCCGAGGGTATGGCCCGCGACATGCGCGAAACCTTCAGCCGCATGGCGATGAACGACGAGGAAACCGTCGCCTTGGTCGCGGGCGGTCACGCCTTCGGCAAGGCCCACGGCGCGCATCCCGCCGACACCTTCGGCGGCGCTCCGGAAAGCGAAGACCTGCACCTGATGGGCTTCGGCTGGCTCAACGACGCTGACGAGATCGCCCGCGGCAACATCACCACCTCAGGCATCGAGGGCGCCTGGTCGAACAACCCCACACAGTGGGGCGGCGACTACTTCCGCATCCTGTTCAAGTATGACTTTGAACTCGTGAAGTCTCCCGCCGGTGCCAACCAGTGGCAACCGATCAACCCCGATCCGGAAGACATGGCACCCGACGCTCGCGACCCGAACAAGCGCGTGCCAACCATGATGACCACCGCCGACATGGCGCTGAAGAACGACCCCGGTTATCGCGCCATCTCCGAGCGATTCCGGGACGATCAGGCCGCGCTGGATGACGCCTTCGCCCGCGCTTGGTTCAAGCTGTGCCACCGCGACATGGGGCCCAAGGTGCGTTACCTCGGCCCGGAAGTGCCGAGCGAAACGCTGATCTGGCAGGACCCGGTTCCGGCGGGCACCACGCCTGCCGATGCCGAAATCGCCCGCTTCAAGGCGGCGATCCTCGGTTCTGGCCTGTCGGTGCGCGAGCTGGTCAAGGCGGCTTGGGCCTCGGCCTCGACCTATCGCAACTCCGACCACCGCGGCGGTGCCAACGGCGCGCGCCTGCGGCTTGAACCGCAGCGGTCGTGGGCGGTCAACGATCCGGCGGAACTGGGCAAGGTGCTGGACACGATCGAAGCGCATCGCGGCAGCCTGAGCATGGCCGACGCGATCGTGCTGGCCGGCGCGGCAGCGGTCGAGAAGGCGGCGCAGGATGCCGGCTTCGACGTGACCGTACCGTTCACGGGCGGGCGCGGCGATGCCACCGACGAACACACCGACGCGGCCAGCTTCGAGCCGATGGAGCCCTTCGCCGACGGCTTCCGCAACTACCTCAAGACCAAGGCGCAGGTCCGGACCGAGGAAATGCTGATTGACCGGGCGCACCTGCTCGGCCTGTCGGTGCCCGAAATGACCGTGCTGGTCGGCGGGATGCGGGCGCTGGGCGCGGTGAGCGATCATGCCCACCACGGCCATCGCATCGGCGTGCTGACGGAAACGCCGGGCAAGCTCACGCCGGACTTCTTCCGCAACCTGCTCGACATGGGGACGAAGTGGTCGCCGGTCGATGACAGCGGTGACGAGGAATATGTCGGCGTCGACCGGGCAACGGGCGCGGAAAAGTGGCGCGCCACACGCACCGATCTCGTGTTCGGCTCGAATTCGATCTTGCGTGCGCAGGCCGAAGTCTATGCCGAGAGCGGGAACGAGGGCAAGTTCGTGTGCGACTTCATCTCGGCCTGGAACAAGGTGATGAACGCGGACCGCTTCGATGTGAGCTGGGCGAAATATCACTGAAATGATCGCGCCTGAGCTGCGGCTTGGGTAAGGATCGGGGAAGCGGCCTCCGGTGGTAACGCCGGAGGCCTTTTCTTTGCGCGTCAGGCGTGTGCCATGGCAGGCTTGCGCAGGGCGAATTGGCGATTAGGGTGCGGCGCCATGATCAAGCTTGCCCCTCTGCTTCTCGCCGGCGCTGCCCTATTCACCGTCCCAGCTTCCGCTCAGGACGCCCCGACTAACCCTGCCCAAACTACCCCGGAAGCGACCGCCGGGATCGGCCCGGGCGCGCGGCCCGTTGGCGCGCAGTGGAGCCGCAGCCCGGTCATAGCCCCGCACGGCATGGCCGCGACTGCACATCCGCTGGCGACGCAAATTGCCCTCGATATTCTCAAAGCAGGTGGTTCGGCGGTCGATGCGGCGATTGCGGCCAATGCCGCGCTGGGTCTGATGGAGCCGACCGGCAACGGCATCGGCGGCGATCTGTTCGCAATCATCCATGATCCGGCGACAGGAGAACTGGTCGGCATCAACGGATCGGGCCGCTCGCCTGCCGGACAGACACTGGACCAATTGAAGGCGAAGCTCGCTCCCGGGGCGACCAGCCTGCCGCCGGTTGGCCATCTGCCGGTCACCATCCCCGGCACGGTCGATGCGTGGTTCGGTATGCACGCGCGTTACGGCAAGCTGCCGATGGCCGATGTGCTCGCCCCGACCATCCGCTACGCCCGCGAAGGTCACCCGGTTGCGCCGGTGATCGCCATGTATCTGGACCGCGGGCTGAAGAATTACGAGCGCCAGCGGGTCGGCAACCCGTTCGAATTCGACAATGCCAAGGCGACCTATTTCAAGGAAGGCCGCGCCCCGCGTGTGGGTGAGATGTTCCGCAATCCCGATCTGGCCAAGACGCTGGAACGGATTGCGGCTGGCGGGCGCGACGAATTCTATGCCGGGCAAACCGCGAAGGTGCTGGTCGATTACCTCCAGCGGCAGGGCAGCGCCTTCACCCTCGCCGATTTCGCCGGCCATGACAGCGAGTGGGTGGATGTCGCCTGCGTGACCTATCGCAAGGGCTACGAATTGTGCGAGCTGCCGCCCAACAGCCAAGGCTTCGCGGCGCTCCAGATGGTCAACATCCTGAAAAATGTGGACCTGTCGCAGTGGGAGCGCGGCAGCCCGCAGGTGATCCATTACATCACCGAAGCCAAGCGGCTCGCCTTCGAAGATGCGGCGCGGTTCTATGCCGATCCGGCCTTTGCCCGCGCGCCGCTGGAATTGCTGAGCGAGGAGTATGGCCGCCAGCGCTTTGCCCTGATCAATCCTGCGCGGGCCACGCCTGAATTCACCCCCGGCGCGCTGGTTGCGCCCAAGCTGGAAGGGCCGGGTGACACCACCTATCTGACCGTAGCGGACAAGGACGGGATGATGGTCAGCCTGATCCAGTCGAATTATCGCGGCATGGGCGGCGGGTTGGTGGCCGATGGCCTTGGCTTCATGTTGCAGGACCGGGGCGAGCTTTACAGCCTCGATCCCGCGCACCCCAATGCCTATGCGCCTGCCAAACGCCCGTTTCAGACGATCATCCCGGCGTTTATCCGGAAGGATGGCAGGCCGTGGATGAGCTTTGGCCTGATGGGCGGCGGGATGCAGCCGCAGGGGCATGTGCAGGTGCTCGTCAATCTGGTCGATTACGGGATGAATTTGCAGGAGGCGGGTGACGCCGCGCGGCTCCACCATGACGGCGGCCGCCAGCCGACCGATGCGCTGGCAGGCAGCCCTGCGGACACCGCGCCGATTGACACGCTGGGCGTGCTTCAGGTCGAACCCGGCATCCCGGCCGCCACGGTCGAGACGTTGAAAGCGATGGGTCACAAGGTCGAAGTGGAGCGCACCGGCATCCCCTTCGGCGGCTATCAGGCGATTGCGCGCGATCCGGTCACCGGCGCCTATACCGGCGCGACCGAGATGCGGAAGGACGGGCAGGCGAGCGGGTATTGAGCGCTGTCAGCAAGCCGCCATGCTGGCGCATCACGCGCTCAAACGCCCCCGCGCCGCGCTTGCCTTAAGCCGGCAGTGCCAGATGTTTGGCGCCGAACACCGATTGCCAGCTTGCGATCTCCTCGACCACCGCTTCGTCGAGCGCGTGGATCAGATCGGCTGCCGCGCCATAGGTAAGCCCGCGATCTGCGCCTGACAGCAGCAGGCCGATACGATCCTCGATTTCGCGCAGCTTTTCCGCCGCCACCCGCGAGATCGCACCGAACCGTTCGAAATCCCCGAAGTAGCGGATCCCCGAAAGGTTGGCGCCCAGCGTCGGGAAAGCCACGCCGAAGAAGGTGAACAGCGGCGACAACTCCGCCGCAAGTTCTTTGGGCACCACCCCCGCTACCCCTGCGCCCTTGATCGCCAGATAGGCCAGCACCGAGACGACGGCGAGGACGAAGCAGCTCTCTGCCACCTTGTCGAGCCGGTGGTGGACCGTCTCCAACCGGTGCGCCTTGGCGGTGTGATAGGCGCGCTGGGCGGCAATATGCGGCAGCACGGCCACGGTCAGTCCGGCACGCAGGTAGGCGGGCGTGACCTTGACCCGCGGCAAGCCCACATCGCGCAGCGCGTGGCGGGCGAAGTATTCCGGCCACTCGGCCCCGCTTTTCCCGCCTCTAGGCCAACGCCCGGTCGGCCTCGCCACTCCCAGCAGCAGCAGCGCGGGTGCGTGGCGCAGATATTCGGCCACGCGGCGCATGGCGAACCAGCGGCGGTGCCAGCCCAGCCGCGAACCCGCCGCCGTCAGCACCAATATCCCGCCCAGCAGCAGCAATTCGACCGCAGCAAATCCCCACTTGAATTCACTCAGGCCCGTCGGGATGAACAGGATTCCGATCATCACCGCCAGCGCCGCCAGCACGAAATTGACGCACATCCCGCTGCGATAGACATCGGCAAGCCGGCTGGCGATGCCGTCCGCCCATGCGAACAGCGGCAGCACATCATCGGCCAGATCACGGGCCACCTGGGGATCGCCGTCCGGCATGGCCTGCGCCGCCGCAATCATCTGTGCGCCGCTGCCGGTGACGATCGCTTCCGGAGCTTCATAGGCGACCCGCAGCGAACCAAACGCACCGCCTCCGCCGAATGCCCGTTCAATCCGGCGATACAGCGCGAACACCCGGCTGCTGTGCGGGCGCCACTTTTCCCTGGCGAGCAGCGCCGGGCTCCATCCATTTACCGTCACGGCGGCGCGGATGATCGCGGCCAGCCTTGCATCATCAGGTTCGGCAAGGCTGGGGGGATGCCACAGCTCCTCGGGCCGGTTCAGAATGTGCCATGTGCCGGGCGTGGCCGGATCGATCAGCAACACCGGTGCGCCCATTACCAGAGCGGCAGCGACGGTATGCCCCGTCCCACCGGGCAGATTGGACACCTTGCCGTCCCACACCGCGATCACAAGATCGGTCCGTTCGATCATCACTCGGCCCGCCAGCGCGACATTGTCAGATACCAGCGCATCAAAGGCACGCGCGGCCACCCGGTCATCAGGATTGGCAAGGCTCGCGCGCCACAGCGCCTCGATCTCGGCATCACGGTCAGCCAGTTCGAACAACGCGGCGCGGGCGGTG
The DNA here is from genome assembly GCA_041639595.1 of Porphyrobacter sp. GTDB lineage: Bacteria > Pseudomonadota > Alphaproteobacteria > Sphingomonadales > Sphingomonadaceae > Erythrobacter. The sequence goes on along the minus strand of JBEQBX010000029.1, from coordinate 23,334 downwards.
ACAGCCCGGATCGCCGCCGCCTTGGCCTCCACCGCCGGATCGCCGGCAGCCCTGCCAGCCAACAGCGCATCGACATCTGCCATCGTTTGCGGATGAGCATTGATGGCGCAATTCAGGTTCGCGCCGAACGGCAGCGGCACCGCCAGCTCCCACTGCCGCGCCAACGCCAATTCGGCGGCGACCTGATCGGTGCCGTCAACCAGCAGGCTGTGCAACCGCACCGCGCCGCGCGTGCCGGGCAATTCGGCTGCAATTGCATCGATCCGGGCAAACAGCGCTGCCAACGACGCGCCAATCGCTTCGGCATGGGTGCAGAACGACAGGTTGGAGGCACGATGACCGGTGATCCCCAGCGCCAGATGCGGCTGCCAGTTGTCGCTGACCGGAGCGGGCTGCCTGGCTGCCATTGCTGTATCGTCTCCCCCGCCCACGCCCCGCAGGCCTAGATGCCTGCTTAATCACGCGGGCCTGCCGCTTACAAGCGCCAAGCGCGCGAAGTGCCAGTGGTTTGACCTCCGGTGGCAAAAAGCGCATATTTCATGTGGGGAGATCTGGCGATGGACAAGCACAGCGGAGCGCGGTGGGTCTGGATACTCGCAACAATGGCGATGGCATGGGGCTGGGCTGTGCCGGCACGTTCGCAAGACGCAATCCCTTATGAATACAGCGGCTTTAGCACCTTAGATATCCCGTTGGCACGGTTGGACAAGCCGGCGGAGCAAATCGCCCGTGAAACCTCCGCCGCCGATATTGCGGAGGATCAGTGCGATCGCGGTACTCTGGCTGGCTGCACAGCTTTGGGCCGTGCGTTCCTGTTCGGCGAAGGCCGCCCGCAAAACCGCCCGGTGGCCGAACTACTGCTCCGACAGGCATGTGACGGCGCAGAAACTGGCGGCTGCATTGTGCTCGGTAAACTTTTGCGGTCCATTCGGGTGCCTGAAATGAGCGCGGCGGGCAGGCTGGCGCTGGGGCGTGCTTGCAGACTGGGCAATCTTGACGGCTGCGCCGATGAAGCTGACGCAGCCGAATCCGATGGCGACCCGCAAGCGGCTATGGCGATTAGGCAGCAGGCCTGCGCAAAGGATGGGGTCGCCGCCTGCCGCGATATGGGAGCACACCTTTCCAAGAGCGACGATCCACAGCAGCGCGAGGCGGGAGAACGCCTGCTGGAACGCAAGTGTCGCAGCGGCGAAGGGCAAAGCTGCGGCTTGATCTTCAATCTCGTCAGGCAGAATGCCGAACTCGCGCAGGAATTGGCTGGCCTTGGCTGCGATTCAGGCGTGCCTGACCTTTGCCGCGAGGTGGGTGGTATGCTGTTCACAACGGCCCGCGCAGATCAGGCGGCTGGATCAGACGGCGATGACGAAGCACTCGCGCGGCTGGACCGCGCCTGCGCTCTTGGCAAAATGTTTTGCGACATGCCCGCAATGATCCGTGCGAAATTGGCGCTCGAGGAGGGCTGCGAGCGGAATCAAGTACAAGCCGATTGCGTCGCTTTGGGAGAGATTTATGCTCGCGAAGATAGTCCGCTCTATTATCCGAAAGAGGCAGCATTTCTTCTGGGCGCAGCCTGCGAAAAGGGCGCTGTCGCTGCCTGCGGCGCGGCAGCACGGGCGATCGACAAGGCCAGCATCATCGAGACCGTCGAAGATCACGACAGCATCCTTCGCTTCTATGACATCGGCTGCCGCGGCGGATCAAACCGCGATTGCGAAACTTTGGGCCGTAACCTGCTCGAAGTTGGTGCCAGCCGGGAACAGCGCCAGCAAGGTTATGATCTGTTGGCGCTGGCCTGCGAACGGGGTGGGTTGAACAGTTGTGATATCTTCGATCACTATGCGAAAGATGACCCCACCGCACCGATCATTCCTGCTGACGGCCGCTTTGTCCCGATCGCCACACAACTTCAGGCAGCAGAGCCTGAGCCAATTCCTGACTCCGAGCAGGAAGCCGACGAGGAACGAAACACAGGGTGCCGCTACTCTCAGATCGAGTTCCGCGGCACAATATATACCGATGAGATTTGTCCACCTCCTGTGGTTCGGGTAATCCGCGGCCGATTGGCCAAAGACGGCGAAGCGCCGTGGCAGGCGCTGTTGTGGCGGCCATCCTTCATGGTGGGCCGCACCCTTGGTGCCAGTGAGCGGGTGGAATGCGGCGGAGCGTTGATCCGCCACGGCTGGATCCTCACCGCGGCCCATTGCGTGGTCGACGGTGATCGCAAGCCGATCCTGACCAAGGGATACCGCATCAGGCTCGGCACATATTTCGCGCAGCAGCCGGACGGTCTGGAATACGAGATCAAGGGCATATACGCGCACCCCGACTACAAGCTGAAGTCACGCACCTTCGATATCGCCCTGCTGCAGCTCGAGCTGGGCAGACGGACGCGGATCGGATCGCCTCGTCAGATCCGCTCGATTGAATTTGATCAGATCCCGGTCGAACAGCGCGCCTTTCCTGCCGGTTCGCCGGTGCGGGTGTTCGGCTGGGGGCACACGACCTTCCAAGGTAACACCAGCAACGCCCTGAAGGTGGCAGAACTGCAGCTTGAGGCGCAGCACGTTTGCGAAGAGTCGACCGGGACAGCCATGCGGAGCAGGCTCAAGGCATCGTTGCTGTGCGCGAAGGCGGCTGACCGATCGCAGGCCTGCGATGCGGACAGCGGCGGACCACTGGTCATGTACGAAAAAAACAGAATGAATGTGGCGCGCCCGCTGCTGGTAGGGGTAGTGAATGCAGGCAAGGAATGCGGCCGCCGGGGTGATGCCACCCGCTATACGCGCGTCGCCAAAATGGCAGGGTGGATCAGGGATGTGCTGGCCGGAAAAGGGCAGCCGATAGCCCCCCGGTAAAAAGGCGGGCCCGGCACTGACCGGGCCCCACCCGTAAATTTATTCAGCCGCTGGCGCCGCTTCCGCAGCCGTTGCAGCATCGGCCGCCGGGCCAATCGGATTGCCATTCGGGTCAGTGCCTTCAGCAGCAGCAGCAGCAGCAGCAGCATCTTCTGCCATTGCATCATCAGCCATCATGGCATCGGCAGCGACGGTTTCTTCAGCAGCCGGCTCGGCCACGGGCGCTTCTTCAGTCTTGCCGCCGCACGCTGCCAGAACCAGAGCGCCGCCAGCCAGAGCGGCGAAAGTCACAATCTTCTTCATGGTGAAAACCCCCTCGAACACGCCCCCGATTGGGCGAGATGAAGAAGCTATCATGACCCGAGGCGCGAAAGCAAATTCTTGAAACGCGCCTCACCGCGCAGCGGATCGAGCAGCGGGTCGTTTGGCAGCCACAGAAGGCCCGGATCACCGGCGGCATAGCCCACTTCGAGCAGCGCCAGCGCCTTGGCGGTATCACCGCGCTGGGCATGGACCTCGGCCTGCTGGTAATGGCTGTCGTCATAGGCGCTGACCAGCTTTGCCAGCGCGGCATCGGACCCGGCCGTATCGCCCAGCCGGTGCTTCGCCAGCGCTGCTGCGGTCAGCGCATAAGCTTCACCAACCTCCGCTTCCGCAGCCTTGAGCGCGCCCGACGCATCACCTTGCATCAGCCGCGCTATGGCGATGCCGAACTGCACGCTGGAAAGGCTCGGATTCAGCGTCAGCCCCCGCTCCATCCGCGTCACCACGGCCCCATAATCGCGCCCGAACAGCGATACATACCCCGCCGACCGAAACGCGCGGGCGTTGAGCGGATCCAGTTCCAATACCTTGGCGATCATCTGCTCGGCCAACGGCACATCTGCACCGTAGGCGTAAAAACCCGCCACTGCCCGCAGTACGTCGGCATCGCCGGGGGCAAGTTCCTGCGCTGCGCGGAAATGGGGGCGTGCCGCCGCGCGCGACAAGCGGCCATTGTTAAGCGCAAAGCCAAGCGCGAGATGCCCCCGCGCCAGCCGCTTTTCAATGGCCAAGGCACGCTCCGCCGCAGCAATCGCTTTGTCGAACAGCTCCGAGGATTCGCCCTGGCCGCTTGCCGCGTTATTGGCGACGGCCGCCAACATCGTCGAGCGCATTGCATGCGCTGCGGCGTAGTTCGGATCGGCCGCGATCGCGGCGTCAAATTGCGCCAGCGCCGCCCGGTCGCTCTCAGGCCCCGAGGACAGCTCGTACAGAGCGAAACCGCGCAGGAACGCCTCGTAGGCGGCAACGTTCTGGGTTCCGCCAGTCTCCTGCTGCGCTGCTGCCGCCTGCGCCGCTTCACCCGCACCGGCTATTTCGGAGACGAGCGAGACAGCTACCGTTTCGGCGATTTCGGACTGCACCGCGAAAACATCTTCCAGGGCGCGGTCGTAGGTTTCGCCCCAGCGCACCAGCCCGCCCTTGATTTCGACCAGTTCGGCCGTCACCCGGATCCGCGCAGTGTCGCGCTGGACGCTGCCGCGCAGGATGTGACCGACCCCCAGCTTGCGGCCGATGGCGAAGTCATCCTCCCCTTCGATCGCGGTCGAGGACGTAGGAGCAGCAACCTTAAGCCGCGGATTTCGCGCCAGAACCGTGCGCAGTTCGCGCGATAGTCCGTCCGAAAAATACTTCTTGGCCGCTTCCCCCGTTTCGTTGGCGAAAGGCAGCACCACCATGGAAATCGCTGCCGAAGCCGGGCTTCCGAACAGGCCGAATTGCCAGCCGCCCAGCAGGCCTGCCGCACCCGCAACCCCGGCGCCGCCAATCATCACATTGCGCCGCGACAGCGCAAAACCGCCTTTTTCGGGCGTGCTGGCGGGGGCCAAGACAGGGTCTGGAGCGCTCTGGGCCGGGGCTGGCGCTGTCTGGTCGCCGCCAAGCTTGGCTCTGACCGCGACCAGTATTCGCGCCGCCTCGGCAGAACCGGACGCGCCGTCCCAGCCACTGATGTCCAGCAATTGAAACTGCCTGAAGCCCAGCGGCGCCATCGTCCCGTCAATGGTCAGCGGCACCAGGCAGCCGCGCTCACGCCCGCGCTGCGCTTCGTCACGCACCCAATGCGAATTCACCGAAGTCGCCGACCACAACACCACCACGCAGCCGGAGGTTTCCAGCGCGGCTTCTGTTGTCTGGAGATAGTTCTCTCCGCCCTCAAGCCGTCCGTCCCACCACACATCGAAACCGGCGCTGCCGAGCAGATCGATAACCGGGCGGGCGCGGTCCAGATCGACGCGCGAATAGCTGACAAACAGCAGCGGGCGCCCGCTTGAAGGGTTGTCATCGCCGCTGTGCATTGAACCACCTCCCCTGCTACGCGAAAACCCTGGTGGCACGGTACAGCCAAACGGGCCCCTCCGCCAAGCAGTCATCCGCGCGTGACCCATCTAATCGGCTTGACGGCCCCCACCTATGATATAAAAGTGATATCACAATTATATCGGAAATGGAGATTCGTCATGTCCTCTGCTGAAACCCACGGCTTGAACCGCAGCCGCGAAGTTCCGGCCACCACGCAAAGCGGCTATGTGATGCTGCTTGTCTCGCTGGCTCTGGTGGTGCTGGCCGGGGTGATGTTCATTGCCGGTGTCGCGCCGGACGAGGCAAACGGGCTGCTGGTGTTCGGGGCGATCATCAGCGGGTTCATCGGCCTGTTGATCCTGTGCGGCTTCTACATGATCAATCCCAATGAAGCCGCCGCCATCCAGTTGTTCGGCGCCTACAAAGGCACTGACCGCAGCGAAGGCCTGCGCTGGGTGGTGCCGTGGCTGGGCAAGACCAAGATCGCGGTGCGCGCCAACAACGTCATTTCGCAGACCATCAAGGTCAATGACGCGCGCGGCAATCCGATTGAAATGGCCGCGCAGGTCGTATGGCGCGTCACCGACACCGCGCAGGCATTGTTCGACGTGGACGATTACCGCGAATTCGTCACCGCCCAGATCGAAGCGGCGGTGCGGTCGATCGGTTCGCGCTATCCCTATGACGATATCGAGCATCTTGAAGTCACGCTGCGCGGCAATCACGAAGAAGTCGCCGTGGAACTGCGCGCGGCCCTGATCGAACGGTTGGCGGTGGCGGGGATCACTGTTGACGAATGCGGCCTGACGCACCTCGCCTATGCCCCCGAAATCGCGGGAGCGATGCTGCGCCGCCAGCAGGCCGAAGCGGTAATTTCCGCCCGCAAGAAGCTGGTCGAAGGCGCGGTGACGATGGTCGAGATGGCGCTGACCCAGCTTAGCGAGAAGAACGTTGTGGAGCTGGACGACGAACGCAAGGCGGCGATGGTGTCCAACCTGATGGTGGTGCTGTGCGGCGAACGCGACACGCAGCCGGTGGTCAATGCAGGCTCGCTTTACTGATTGCGCCATGGCCGGGAAAAAAGCCTTTCCCCTGCGCCTTGATCCGGCGCTTCACGATGCGGTCCAGCGGCTCGCCGATGCCGAGCTGCGCAGCGTGAACGCCGAGATCGAAGTGCTGCTGCGCGAAGCGCTGGCCCGCCGCGGGGTCAAGCCTGCGCGCAGCGAAGCGCCCAAACGCGGACGGCCGCCGGGCACTGCAACCGAAGGAGAAAACGATGCGTGATCAGGACAAACCCTTCGTGCTGCACCGGCGCGGGCCGTGGAACTTCACCATCATCCCGCGCCGGATCAGCGGATGGGCGCAATTTTGCGTCTGGATGGCGCTGCTGGTGCCGCTGTTGCTGTGGTTTGAAGGCTACAACGCCGCACACCGCAAGGATTCGGGGCTTTATACCGGACTGGCAGTGTTCATCGCCGGCATGACGGCCTGGACGGTGGGCGGCATCTGGTGGATGAAAGCGCGGGCTGAAATCGTCGATGTTGCGGAAATACTCCGCCAAAAGCGCGAGATTGAGGGCAAGCCAGCAAGCAAACGATAGCGCAAGTTGCGGGAACATAAACGGGGCGAAGGACGTTGTAATTCCATGCCAATTCGCCTTGCCATTGCCGCGCTGCTTGTTCTTTCGCCAACCGCAACCGGAGCCCGTAATGCGGCGCCAACCTCAGCCCCGGCTCCGGCAGACGAGCTGGTGCTCCCGGCCGATCACATTATCACCGTCACCATCGATGGCGTTCCCCTGCGTCTCCAAGTCACCGCCGAAGCGTCAGGCCCGGTGGCGGTCAATCCGCAGATCGCAGCACGCATGGGCTGGATGGCAGAATTCGAACGGTTCTGGGACTTTGGAGAGGGTGAGCCGTTCCGGACCGCCGGTCTGTGGCGGGTCATCCAGATCGGCGACCAGCTTCGTGACGCCCAGGTTGTGTGGGGGAACGGTTGGGCATCAAAACAGGCGGACGGCGTCATCGGCATCCACCTGCTTCCCCACAAACGCGTCACCTTTCCCATCAATGCGCCGCACGGCGAACAGACCGTGCAGCGCCTGCCGCTGATCAGGATTGGCGGCAGAAACAACACCACGATCGGCACACGAGTGGAGACGGGCCAGCGCCCTCTCAGCGCCTTTTTCACCTTCGAACGGGGCGTCAATGTGCTGACCGCACCGACGGCAGACTTCATCGCCACCCGGTTTGACGGCGGCTTCCTGCCGGGGAGCGACGGTGTGGTGGAGCTGGATTACGGCATCCAGCGCAAGACCCGAACCATGCGTCTGGCCCGCCCGCTGGAACTGGGCGAATTGACGATCGATCAATTCGCGGTGCGTCACAGCGATTACGGCAGCGCCAAACGGGTCGGAGAAATCGCGCCCGATGATCCGCGCTTCAAACCGAACGAGATCATCGTCTCCCGGCGAAAGCCGAAGGGCAGGGTCGATTACCTGACCCGCCTTGGACGCGACCTGATCGCGCATTGTTCGGCCCTGACCTACGATTTCGAGCTGGAGGAAATCCGCCTGACCTGTGGCGAAACGCCTGCCGGATAGCGGGTCACCCGCGCGCTATGGCGTAGGAGCGGGCGGGGATGTGGTCCTGTTCCGGCTCCAGCATTCGGCAGGTGCAATCGGCCGCCACCAGCGACCGGTACAGCCGGGTGAACACCGCCGCGTACCACAGGAACAGGCTGTCTGGCGGAGGCAGGGTATCATCGGCCTTGCTGCGGTCGATGGTGAAGTGCCATGCGCCCGCTGGCGTGAAGGCCCCAGCCCCGATGAATGTCCAGGCGTGCTTGCGGATCGCCGCCATCAGCAGCGGCGCCGCCAGCATCGCGGGCAGATGCCGCAGCAGCGTGGCTGCGGCCTGCGGGATGCGGTTGGCGATGATGTAATCGGCGGTGCGCGCGCCCGCTTCCTCGGCAATCAACAGCGCGCCCATCGGTTCGTGCAGCACCAGCCAGCGGTGGAGCCGCAGTGCGTCGCCCTCGGGGATCATGTGCTCGCCCGATGGCAGGCGGGCGATCTGCGCATCGGCAAGGATGGCGGTGGTAGCGGCATGACCCAGCCGTTCCTCCATCACCGCCGCCGCCTGCAACACCGCATTCGGCCCAATTAACGCGCCGGGCCTGCGGCGGGCATGCAACCGCGCCTCAATCGACATCGATCCGATCCCGTTTGCGGCTTTCGCCGCGTTCTTTCATCTGCTCGCGCACGGCATCGCGGCGGGCCTTTGCCATCGCCGCCTTGTCGGCGTTGGTTTCCCAATCGGTGGCGGCATCGGCGGCGACGGTGCGGCTTTCATCGAAGTGGAATTCGACGCTTTTCCTGGTCTGCGGCCCCCAATATCCCGCCTTGCCGAGATCGTAGAAGGTGCGTTTGAACCCGGCCCGCAGGAACGCCCACAGGCACCCCAGCAGATAGCGCCGCCGGAAGCCGGTGCCGCGCCACGGATAATGGAACAGCGCCTTTCTCATGTAGAACCGGCGGTAATTCTTCATCACCCCGTCCAGCAGCTCGCCCCGCTCCATCGCGGCGGGTTTCATGATCGGCGTGACGAAATTGTACTTGCTGAAATCATGCACCTCGACCTTGTCCTTCAGCTCCTCGAACAGGGGGGTGAAAGGCCACGGCGTGTACATCGCCCAATTGGCCAGATCAGGCTGCCAGTCCCACGCCATCTGGAAGGTTTCCTCCAGCGTTTCGGGCGTTTCATTGTCGAGGCCGACGATGAACTGCGCTTCGGTGAAGATGTCGGCTTCGCGCAGCAGGCGGATCGCCTCCTTGTTCTCTTCGACCTTGGTTTCCTTGTTGAACCGGTCGAGCTTCATCTGCGCGGCGGCTTCCGTGCCCAGGCTGACATGGACAAGGCCGGCCTTGCGGTAGAAATGCAGCAGATCCTTGTCCCGGTAGATATCAGTGACGCGGGTGTTGATGCCCCACTTCACCTTGTCGGGCAGGCCGCGATCAATCAGTTCCTGACAGAATTCGACGAATTTCTTGCGGTTGATGCTGGGTTCCTCGTCCGCAAGGATGAAAAAGCCGACGCCGTGTTTTTCGTGGAGTTCCTGAATTTCATCGACCACGTCTTTCGGATCGCGCACGCGGTAATCGCGCCAGAACTTCCATTGCGAACAGAACGAACAGGTGAACGGGCAGCCGCGCGCGAGGTTGGGGATCGCGACGCGGGTGCCGAGCGGGATGTAGATGTACTGGTTCCAGTCGAGCACGTCCCAATCGGGCTTGATCGTGGACATGTCCTTGATCGTCTCGGCGGCTTCGGTGGCGATGATCTGGTCGCCGTCACGGAAGGCGAGGCCGCGGATCGTGGCGCGGTCCTGCGGCCAGCGGCCTTCGGCAATCGCGGTGCACAATTCGACCGCGATATTCTCGCCCTCGCCCCGCACGATCACGTCGATATGCGGCGCTTCGGCCAGCACCTGCTTGTACATGAAGGTGGCGTGCACCCCGCCCAGCACCCGGACCGCGCCCGGCACATGCAGCGCAGCCAGTTCCAGCACGCGTTCGGCAGCGTAGATCGACGGGGTGATGGCAGTGACGCCGACGAAATCGGGCTGCAATTCCTCCATCCGCCGGGCGAGGTCTTCGTCCGACACACCCTCGGTCATTGCGTCGATGAAGGTGATGTCGGTGAATCCTGCGCGGCGCAAAGGCCCGGACAGGTAGGCGACCCAGGCGGGCGGCCAGGTGCCTGCAATTTCGGCCCCGCCGGAACGGTAATTGGGATGAACAAACAGAATGCGCATGGGCCGATTCCCCCCTCTTGGATGGTGCCAAGGTGAGGGAAGCGGCGCAGCTGCGCTTTGCGTCAGATCAAATGTTAATCGCCTTTGGACGCGTGTTCGGCCCGCGCCAATTCATGCAGCCAGTCGGCGTGGCGGGGCGCGGTCTTGGTCTGCGACCACTCCTCCAGCATCACCGGAGCGACGCGGGCGAGTTCTGCATATTGGTCAGGCGTGCCGATATCGGCGGCCAGTTCCACGCGGTGACCGTTGGGGTCGAAGAAGTAGATCGACTTGAAGATGCCGTGATGCGTCGGGCCGAGCACGTCGATTCCCTGCGCCTCGATATGGGCCTTGGCGCTAAGCAGCGCGGCTTCATCAGGCACCTTCAACGCCAGATGCTGCACCCACGCAGGGGTGTTGGGGTCCTTGCCCATCTCCGGCTGGTTCGGCAGCTCGAAGAACGCCAGAATATTGCCGTTCCCCGCATCGAGGAAGATGTGCATGTAGGGATCATATTCGCCGGTCGAGGGCACGTGGTCTTCGGCAAAGGCGGTGGTGTAGGTCATGCCCAACACGCGGGCGTACCATTCCACCGTCTCCTTGGCGTCCTTGCAGCGATAGGCGGCGTGGTGGATGCCCCCAAGTTGGACAGGATGGGATACGGGGTGGGTCATTGTGCCGGTTCCTCGACCGTCAGCACGCCGCGCTCGATCTGGTCGCGTTCCATGCTTTCAAACAGGGCCTTGAAGTTGCCCTCGCCAAAGCCTTCGTCGCCCTTGCGCTGGATGAATTCGAAGAACACCGGGCCGACCTGCGCCTGCGCGAAGATTTGCAGCAGCAGGCGGGGCTGGCCACCTTCCGTCGTCCCGTCCATGAGGATGCCGCGCATTTTCAATGCGTCCACATCCTCGCCGTGTCCCGGCAGGCGCTCGCCCAGCATGGCGTAATAGGTTGCAGGCGGCGCGGTCATGAACGGCACGCCGAGTTTCTGCAGGCGGTCCCAGCAGGCGGGCAGGTCTTCGCAGATCAGCGCGATGTGCTGAATACCCTCACCATTGAAGGCGCGCAGGAACTCCTCGATCTGGCCCTTGCCGCCCTCGCCTTCCTCATTCAGCGGGATGCGGATCTTGCCGTCGGGCGCGGTCAGCGCTTGCGAGGTGAGGCCGGTATATTCGCCCTTGATGTCGAAAAAGCGGATCTCGCGGAAGTTGAACAGCGTCTCGTAGTAATCGGCCCAGTACTTCATGCGGCCGGTGTAGACGTTGTGCGTGAGGTGATCGATGGTGTGGAAGCCCGCGCCTTGCGGATGCTTGTCCACGCCGGGGAGGTATTCGAAATCGATGTCGTAGATGGTCAGGCCGTTGCCTTTGGCTGACCCGTCATAGCGATCGACCAGATAGAGGATCGCCCCGCCGATGCCGCGGATTGCGGGGATGCGCAGTTCCATGACACCTGTCTGCACCGCCACCGGCTCTGCGCCCTTGTTGATGAGGTGGTCATAGGCCTTGGCGGCGTCGCGCACCCGGAAGGCCATGCCGCAGGCCGAGGGACCGTGTTCGCGCGCGAAGTACCATGCGGCGCTTTTGGGTTCGTAATTGGCGATCAGGTTGATGCCGCCCTGCCGCCACAGGTGCACGTCCTTGGACCGGTGCTGCGCGACGCGGGTAAAGCCCATCGCTTCGAACACCGGTTCGAGCATGCCCTTTTCCGGCGCGCAGAATTCAACGAATTCGAACCCGTCGAGCCCGGCGGGGTTTTCGAAAAGGTCCTTAGTTGGCGCGTTCATGCTGGAAGCCCTCGCTGGCGAGATAGTTTCAATTGAAACCATCTACCCGAAAAGGACGATTCGCGCAAGGTCAGGCGATGCGGCCCTGCACCCGACCGCGTTCGTCCTGCGTAAGGGCGAGGCGCTTGCCGAACGGTTCGCCGCTTTCGAAGGCCTCGGCGGTTGCAGCGTCCGAAAGGTCGGCATTGCCCACCACCCGCTCGCCCGCATCGCTGCGCCCGATGAATATCGCCTCAGGCCCCTTGGGACCACGGTTGATGGTATAGGTTTCGACCGTGGCCGCATGCACCGCCCCCTTGGCGACAGGCACCTTGTCGGTAGCCTTGGGGAGCACGGCGAAGCGGTCATTGCGGCTCCAGTCGGCGGCTTCCGTGGAATAGACGCCCGTCGCATATTTGCTCATCCACCCGCCATTCGCGCCCACGAGCGCATAGCTGCCCCGGTCGCCGCGCACCCGCTGCACGGCTTCGGCGATGGCATGGGCCGAGTAATTGTTCCCCGCCCCGCCGAAGAACGGCAAGCCGCCCGTCAGCGTCAGCCCGCGCGGGTCGTCCGCGCTCAGTCCGAAGTGGTCGCACTGGTTGAACACCGGGATCGCAAAGCAGGAATAGAAGTCGATGTAGCGCATATCGGCAATCGACTTGCCCGCCCGCGCCAGCGCAGCATCGACACTGGCGAGGGAGGCGGGGTTGCCCGCCAAGTCAGGCCGCTGCGACAGTTTCAACTCGGTCGCGGCGGTGACGGCGTGGATGTGCACCCACTTGTCCTCCGGCACACCAAGTTCGCGCGCCAGGCCCGCCGAAGCGACGATGATCGCCGCCGCCTGATTCACCTGATCGCGCGCCACCGTCATGCGGGGATAGGGTTCCGCGACAATGCGGTTGCGGTCGGTGACGGTGGCGAGTTCCTCTGCTGTCCGCTCCACCGGAGCCGCAGAGTGCGGGTTCGCCGCCGCCACCTTGGTGAAGGGGGCGAACAACCGGCCAATCTCCAGCCGGTATTCCTCCAACCCCATGCCCAGCCGGTGCCGCCGCGCATTCTCCGCCAGCGCATAAAGCGGGATCGCCCCGCTCGCGCCGTGGGCGAACAGAGATGGCTCCATCAGTTCTTCGACGCCGAAACCCTGATCCTCGAAATCGCCGCCGATGTCCTCCGACCAGTCGGGCGTCTCACCCTTGGCGGTGAAGGCCAGCACGGTCGAAATCGCCTCGCTCCCGACGATCACCGCGCATTGGCTGTCGCCTGCCGCAATCGCGGAAGCAAACTCGCCCACCAATTGCTGGTTGGTCTGCCCGCCCGTTGTCGTCAGGATCGCCCGCTTGGGATCAGCGCCCACCCGCCCCGCAATCGCACGCGGCACATTATCCGCCGCGCCAAACGGCGGCTTCCTGTCAGGCCGCGACATTTCAAAGGCACGGATCGCGGCGAGGGTGTCGATGGCCTGAGCCACGTCACCACTCGCACCCGAATCCGCAATCGCCGACCCCAGCGCCCGTCCGGCGAGGTCCATGTAAGACAGCGCCTCGTAACCGGGCTTCCCCGGCGCTTCCGAATACTGTCCGACCCCGAGGATAACGGGCGTGTTGTCAGCGATCATGTGTCCGACCTCAGTCGACGAAGCCGTCGACCCGCTCGACGATGATCGCCGGGGCCATGCCGCCCGCCGCGCACATGGTGACGAGGCCGTAACGCCCGCCGCGACGCTCCAGCTCGTCCACGACAGTGCCGATCAGGATCGAGCCCGTAGCACCGATCGGGTGGCCCAAGGCAATCGAGCCGCCGTTGACGTTGACCTTGTCCCAATCCAGCCCGAGATCGCGCACGAACTTGGCGGCGACGACCGCGAAGGCTTCGTTGATTTCGAACAGGTCGATATCGTCGGTGGTGAGGCCAGCCTTGGCCAGCACCTTCTTGGCCGCAGGCACCGGCGCGTTGAGCATCAGCGTCGGATCATCGCCCATGTTGCAGGTGGCAACGATGCGCGCACGCGGCTTCAACCCGTGCTTCTGCGCGTAGTCCTTCGAGGTGATCAGCACCGCCGCCGCGCCGTCGACCACGCCCGAGGAATTGCCCGCGTGGTGGAAGTGCTGGATGTCGAGATCGGGATACTTCTGGTTGATCAGCTTGCGGAAGGTCGTGCCCGCCTCGTCCAGCGGCACATCCGCGATCTTGGGGAAGGCCGGTTGCAGATTGGCGAGGTCTTCGCGGGTGGTCTGCGGGCGGGGGTATTCGTCATGGTCGAGCAGCACCGTGCCATCATCCGCCGTCACCGGCACCACCGACTTGGCAAAGCGGCCCTCGGCCATCGCAGCGGCAGCGCGTTGCTGCGAACGGTAGCCGACTTCGTCCAGCTCCTCGCGGGTGAAGCCTTCCTTGGACGCAATCGCATCGCCACAAACGCCCTGGTGCGACTGCGGATGCACGGCCTGAAGGCGCGCGTTGTAGCTGCCCATCATCGGCGGCTTGATCCCGGCGCGCATTTTCTCCTGAGACATGGCCGCGGTGAGGCTCATCATCTCGGTGCCGCCCGCGATCACGCAATCTTCCATGCCGCTCATCACCTGCGCGGAAGCGAGCGCCACGCTGGTGATGCCGCCGCCGCAGAAACGGTCCAGCGTGGTGCCGGACGAGGTGATATCAAAGCCTGCATCCAGCGCCGCCATGCGGCCCATGTCGCCCGCCTGCATCCCGTCCTGCGTGCTGACCGACCAGATCACATCATCGACCGTGGCGGTGTCGAGATTGTTGCGGTCCTTGATCGCCTTCAGCACCGTGGCAGCCAGATGCTGCGGATGCTCGGCGGCCAATGCGCCCTTCCCCTGCTTGCCGATCCCGCGCGGGGTGCGCACTGCGTCGATGATATAAGCCTCGGCCATGATGTTCCTCTTCCGTCATATTGAAATTGCGGTTGACGTCTCCGTAAACCCACTGCACCACTCGCACAAGAATTGCGTTTCAAAATGCAATCACAAATTCGATAGGAGAGAGACGTGAGCGATACCACCGCACCCGAAGTGCTGACCGAAGTTCAGGACGGCGTCCTGATCGTCACCATCAACCGCCCCGAAGCCAAGAACGCCATGACCCGCGCCGCAGCCGAAGGTATTGCTGCGGCGATGGAGCGTCTGGACGCAGAAGACGATCTGCGCGTCGGCATCATCACCGGCGCGGGCGGCACCTTCTGTTCGGGCATGGATTTGAAGGGCTTCCTGCGCGGCGAAACCCCCAGCGTCGAAGGCAAGGGTTTCGGCGGCGTGGTGCAGGCGCCGCCGGCCAAGCCGCTGATCGCGGCGGTGGAAGGCTATGCGCTGGCAGGCGGGCTTGAGCTGATGATCGCCTGCGATCTCGTCGTGGCGCACAAGGACGCCAAGTTCGGCATCCCCGAAGTGAAGCGCGGCCTTGTCGCAGCAGCGGGCGGCGTGATGATGCTGCCCGACCAGATCCCCGAACGGATCGCGCTGGAACTCGCGCTGACCGGCGATTTCATCGGGGCGGAGCGCGCGTACCAGCTCGGCATGATCAACGAAGTGACCGAAGGTCCGGCGCTGGAAGGTGCCAAGGCGCTGGCGGCGAAGATCGCGGCTAATGGGCCCTTGGCAGTGAAGGTGTCGAAGGCAGTCATGAAGGAATCGCGCGGTTGGGCGATGGAAGATCGCTACGCCAATCAGGGCAAGCTGATCGGGCCGGTGTTCGTCAGCCACGACGCCCGCGAAGGCGCAGCCGCCTTTGCCGAAAAGCGCAAGCCGAACTGGACCGGCAAGTAAAAGTTTGGCGGCGGCGCACGGACAACGCGCGCCGCCGTTTCGGGATCACGAGGAGAGAGAAATGCCTGTCATCGATGTGCCACAGCCGGCCTTCATGGAAGAAGAAGAAATCGCCATTTTCGCCGACGCGGTCGGCAAGTTCTACGCCCAGCACGCACCGCAAAAGCGGGTCGAGAAGTGGCGCGAGGACGGCATGGTCGAACGCGAATTCTGGCGCGAGGCCGGGACTGCCGGTCTGCTAGGCGTGTCGGTTCCCACCGAATATGGCGGCCACGGCGGCGATTTCCGGCATGACATGGTGGTGATCTCGAAGCAGGGCGAATACGGCGTCGACGGCTTTGGCGCGTCGCTCCACAACACCATCATCCTGCCCTATCTGGTCCGCCACGGCACCGAGGAGCAGAAGGCGAAGTACCTCCCGCGTCTGGTGGCGGGCGATCTCGTCAGCGCCATCGCGATGAGCGAGCCGGATGCGGGGTCCGACCTTCAGTCGATCAAGACCACGGCGCTGAAGGACGGCAACGGTTACCGGTTGAACGGATCGAAGACCTGGATTTCCAACGGGCAATTGGCTGATTTCATCATCGTCGTCGCCAAGACCGATCCTGCCGAGGGCGCCAAGGGCATCTCGCTGCTGCTGCTGGAAACCGAAGGCGCGGAAGGCTTTGCGCGCGGCAAGAAGCTCGACAAGATCGGGCTGGATGCGCAGGACACCAGCGAGTTGTTCTTCGATAACGTCTTCATTCCGGCCGATAATCTGCTCGGCGGGGTCGAAGGGCGCGGGTTCTATCAGCTGATGGGCGAGCTGCCGCAGGAACGCCTGGTGATCGCGATGGGCGCTATCGCAGGGATCGAAAAGGCGCTCGATGTGACGGTCGAATACGTCAAGAACCGCAAGGCGTTCGGCAAGACGATCTGGGACTTCCAGAACACGCAATTCGTGCTGGCCGACCTCAAGGCACGCGGCACGGCGGCGCGGGTGTTCGTCAATGATTGCATCGCCAAGCTGCTGGAAGGCAAGCTGGATGTCGCCACCGCCAGCATGGCGAAATACTGGGTGACCGAACTGCAATCGGAAGTGGTCGACAAGTGCCTGCAATTCCACGGAGGCGCAGGCTACATCAATGATTACGCCATCGCCCGCATGTACCGCGATACGCGCATCGCCCGCATCTATGGCGGATCGAACGAGATCATGAAGATGCTGATCGCGCGTTCAATGTAAGCGCAGCCGCCTTGCGCGGCTGCGTCCTCGGTGCGTTTCGATCCTTGCAGGATCGAGCACCTGCGGGCGGCCGGTCGGCCTTGCGGTCGCTAGCGCGACCGGAACAGCGCGAGGATTGAGACAAGGGAAGGCGGCTCGGGTGACCGGGCCGCCTTTTTCTTTGGCCAAAAAACTCCCCCGAAATAGCGCCGCAACGACGCCGCAGGCGTCGCAAGCGCGACCGCGCGCCCGCAGGTGCTCAAACCCGAAGGGTTTGAAACGCACCGAGGACGTGCCCGCGGAGGCGGGCACGCAAACAAGAAAAGGCGGCTCGCCATAGCGAACCGCCCCTCCTCTCCCGCTCCTGTAATCGGAGCTATGCTTCAAGGCGCCTCAGAAACGGGCGCGCAGGGTGACGCCGTACTGGCGCGGCGGCAGGGTGAAGGCCGAACGCGAGTTGGCCGCACCCGAACCGCGCAGCGTGGTGTTGAAGGTCACCCCGCGCACCACTTCGTCGGTGAGGTTGTTGACCCAGCCTTCGATTGCATAGGCACCATCGGCAAAACGCAGACCGGCGCGCATGTTGACGAAGGCCTTGCCGTCCTGAATGTCGGCGATGATGTCAGGTGAGGCATCCACCGCCGCCTGCACCTGCGCCTGGCTCGCGCCAGCCGCCACGGTCGGCAGAATGATCGCCTGCGTCGACGTGCGCTGATCGCTTTCAAGCCGGACCTGACCGGAGATGAAGAATTCAGTCGAATCGCTGATCGGCTTTTCCCACATCGCCCCGGCCAGCGCGACGATCTGCGGCGCGTTGGTCAGGTCATTGCCGCACAGCGCCACGACCTGCACCGAAGTCTGGTTGCCAGCGCAATCATCAGGGTAGCTGGCTTCAAGGAAAGTCGCCGCCAGGTTCAGCGTCAGGCCGTCAGCCGGCCTGATCAGGCTTTCGATTTCGACCCCGCGGGTCTCTGCCACCGGCACGTTGAAGGTGGCAAAGGCGGTCCCGGTGAATTCGAGCACCTGGAAGTTGGTGAACTTTTCGTAGAACGCCGCGACATTGACCGTCACCGCGCCGTCCGGGGTCTGACCCTTCACGCCAAGTTCGTAGGCATCGACTTCTTCCGACAGGAAGGTCGGCTCGGCCCCGCCCACCGCGGCAGTGGTATCAAGGTTGATACCGCCTGCCTTGTAGCCGTGGGTGAAGCTGGCATAGCTGCTGACATACGGGCTGAATTCATAGCCGAGCTTGACCGTGTAGATCAGTTCTTCGTCCGTGAATTCCGACTGGAAGGTACGGACCAGCGGCAGGACAGCGGACTGCGGCAAGTCCGCCGGCGCGGCAAAGCCGAAGCAGCCCAGACCGATGAACGACGGCCGCAGTGCCGGGGGCACGTTGCCAAGACCAGCCAGCGTGGCGGGGCAGATCTGGTTGTTGGTTGCCGTCTGGGTGAAGCCGCCCGATTTGTCTTCCCACGAATAACGCGCGCCCACCGTCAGTTCGAGCCCGTCGGTGATCTCGAACGAATTGTGAGTGAACACCGCGTAGCTCTTGGCATCCTGCTGGAAGCGGTTGGTTGTGCGGGTGCCCGCCGGATCGCGGCCGCTGAACACCGTTAGCGGGTTGGGGCCAAGCGCCCCGCCGGTCGGCACGAACAGCAGCGCGCCGACGTTTTCGCCGAAGTCCTGCCCCAAAGAGAACGTCGCTGACTGGTCGATCGTTTCATCGGAATAGAAACCGCCGATCATGTAGTTGAGCTTGCCGCCCATCCCTTCGCCCTGGAAGCGCAGTTCCGCGGTCCAGTTGTCGATTTCAAGGTTCAGAGCCGGCACGTTGAAAATGTCGAGACCGCTGAAATCGGAATCGTAGTTTTCGAAGCTGGCATACTTGCGGTACGAACCGATGAAGATGACGTCGGCATTTTCCGAAACCGGGAATTCAAGCTCACCGGTGACGCCGTAGTTTTCAATATCGGCAATCGGCGCGAAGTTGGCCGAGACGACGCGGTTGTCCATCGCCTGCTCGAACGCACCCTGATCGCGCTCGCGGGTGCTGACCGAAGGCTGGCCGTTGCCGCCATTCAGGCCGAGGCCGACCGCAGCATAGGCCCCGCCGGTCACCAGCGGTGACTGGTACAGCTCGACCGCGCCGCAGCAGCTCGACTGGCTCTTCGAATAATCGGCGATCAGGCGGCCGCGCAGGCCGCTGTCGGTATCCCAGCCAAGCTGACCGCGCACCAGCCACTGGTCGACATCATTGGTGTCGCCCACTTCGCGGCCCGTGCGGTCAACCACGGTCAGGAAGCCATCACGCTGGCGCAAGGCACCAGTCAGACGCAGCGCCAGCGTATCCTCCACGATCGGCACGTTGACCGCGCCTTGCAGGCTCTTTTCATCGAAATTGCCGTATTCCGCGTTCACGAAACCGCTGAATTCGGTCACGTCCGGGCGGACGTTGGTGATGTTGAGCGCACCGGCCGATGTGTTGCGGCCGAACAGCGTGCCCTGCGGGCCGCGCAGCACTTCGACGCGTTCAACGTCGACAAATTCGCTCAAGGCCACGCCCGGGCGGGCCTGATAGGCGCCGTCGATGAAGATGCCGACCGCGCTTTCGAAGCCGATATTGTTCGATGTCGTCCCGACGCCGCGGACACGCAGCACCACCGAGCCGGAGGCAAGCTGCGCCTGACTGGCGGTGAAGCTGGGAGCGAGTGCGGCGATCTGCTGGATGTTGACGACGCGCTGCGCCTCAAGCTGCTGCGGGGAAATCGCGGTCACCGCCAGCGGAATGTCCTGCACGTCCTGCGCCCGGCGGGTTGCGGTCACGATGATGACGTTGTCGTTCCGGGTGGTCTGCGCCTCGGGCTCTGCGTCCTGAGCAAAGGCGGGGGTGGTCAGTGCGCTACAGGCCATAAGGCCACAGGCGAATTGTGCGAACTTGCGCGTCATGGGTTCCCTCTCTCCACATTCCAGCCGGTCTTTATGCCGGACTTGGGTTAGCGGACAGAAACCTATCAGTGTCGCGCGGCCTAACAAGAGTCATAGGCAAGTTCTGGAAAGTTGTAGCAAAAATGCCACATTTGCTGTTGCAGCGCAGCATGAAGTCGTGAACCCCATAAAGGGTGTAACAATATTACTCAAATACCGCGCGCTTCTCGAAAGCCGTAACGTCAACTTGCCTTATGGCAGTACGAAAACTTCACCATCGGGCGGCCGGTGATCGGCCATTTTCCCAGCGGCATCGGCGGCGCGCAGTGCGGCGAGCAGGCGCTTCACAGCCGCGGCAGCCCGAAATTGATCGCGCTTCACGTTGCCCGGCGCGGAAAACACGGGGGCCAAACTCAGTTGCACTTTGCCATTCAAGACTCGCTTTTGACGGGCGCCTGTGGTTACATCCGTGTGAACAAAGGGAGAGAGAGGGCCCGCCATGTCCGCAACAGCGCCAGATTTTGACGTACTGATCGTCGGTGCCGGGATTTCCGGCATCGGGATGGCCGCGCATATGGGGATGAAGGCCCCGCACCATTCCTATTGCATCGTCGAGATGCGCGGCAATCTGGGCGGCACCTGGGATCTGTTCCGCTACCCCGGCATCCGTTCGGACAGCGACATGCACACGCTGGGCTTCGATTTCGAGCCTTGGACCCACGAAAAGAGCATCGCCGATGCGCCCGCAATCCTCGAATATCTCGACCGGATCGTGGATGAACGCGGCATTCGCCAGCACATCCGTTTCGGCCACAAGGTCGTCTCCGCCGATTTCCACCACGATGACGCCCGCTGGCACGTGGAGATGCAAAAGGCCGACGGGTCGCGCACGCAGCTGACCGCGAACTTCATCTATCTTGGTTCAGGCTATTACGATTACGACGAAGCCTATGATCCGGGCTTCGACTTCGGCGAGTTCGAAGGACAGGTGCTTCACCCGCAATTCTGGCCCGAAAACCCCGATTATGCAGGCAAGCGGGTGGTGGTGATCGGATCGGGCGCGACCGCGGTGACCATCGTCCCGTCGATGGCGCGCGAGGCGGCGCATGTCACCATGCTCCAGCGTACGCCGACATGGATGTTCACCCGGCCTGCCAAGGACGCGATCGCCAATTTCCTGCGCAAGGTCCTCCCGGAAAAGCTCGCTTACCGGCTGACCCGGTTCAAGAACATCAAGATGCAGGACTTCAGCTTCAAACTGGCGCGCGACAACCCGCAGAAGGTGAAAGACGCGCTGTACAAGAAGATCGAGGAATCGCTCGGCCCGGATTACGACAAGGCGGCATTTACGCCGCCGTATAATCCGT
The DNA here is from genome assembly GCA_041639595.1 of Porphyrobacter sp. Lineage (GTDB taxonomy): Bacteria > Pseudomonadota > Alphaproteobacteria > Sphingomonadales > Sphingomonadaceae > Erythrobacter. The sequence continues at coordinate 2,293 of JBEQBX010000029.1, read as the reverse complement.
GGGAACAGCGGCTGTGCCTGGTGCCGGATCAGGACCTGTTTCTCGCCATGAAGGCAGGCAAGGCGGACGTGGTCACCGGCCATATCGCCAAATTCGAAAAGGGCGGCGTGCTGCTGACCGACGGGCAGTTCCTCCCCGCTGATGTGGTCGTGACGGCAACCGGGTTGAAACTGGCCGTGGCGGGCAAGATCGACGTGCGCGTGGATGGGGAACCGGTCGCGTTCAACCAGCGGTTCTATTACAAGGGCTGCATGTTCTCGAACCTGCCCAACCTTGCGGTGGTGTTCGGGTATTTGAACGCCAGCTGGACTTTGCGCGCGGACATCAATTCGGATTACGTCTGCCGCGTGCTCGAACATATGCGCACAACCGGCACAACCATCGCCACCCCGGTGCTGACCCCGGCGAGCGAGGCTGCGATTGTCGAAGACGACGTGTTCGATTTCTCGTCCGGTTACATCCAGCGCGGCAAGCACATCATGCCGAGGAACTCGGTCAGCTATCCCTGGCGGCTGAATCAGGAATATGTGCTGGATCGCAAGCGGATGAAGGACGATCCGCTAACCGATGGCATCCTGACGTTCACCCGTGCCGGGGCAAATGCCCGGGCTGGCGAGGAGCAGCTGGAGGCGGCTGAATGATTTGCGCGACCGATCCGCCCGCAACGGTCGCGGCGTTTTGGGTGCTTGAGGCAAGGATGCGAAGCGCCTAACCATCCCATATGACCTCTTCCGACAAGATCTGGACCGCCGGGCTTATCGTCATCGGCGACGAAATCCTTTCCGGCCGCACGCATGACAAGAACATCGCGCAGGTGGCAAGCTGGCTACAGGTGCAGGGCATCCGCCTTGCCGAAGTGCGGGTGGTCCCAGACGTGGAGGCCCGCATCGTCGAGGCGGTCAACGCGCTGCGCGTCACCTATGATTATCTCTTCACCACCGGCGGGATCGGCCCCACGCATGACGATATCACGGTGGACGCAGTCGCCGCTGCACTGGGCGTGCCGGTGATCATCCACCCCGAAGCCCGCGCGCTGCTGGAACGGTATTACGAAACCCGCGGCGGCCTGAACGAAGGGCGCCTGCGCATGGCCCGGGTGCCCGAAGGATCGGAACTGATCCCCAACCGCATGTCCGGCGCGCCAGGCATCCGGCGCGGCAATCTGTTCCTGATGGCAGGGGTGCCGCATATCACCGCCGGAATGCTCGACGCACTGACCGGCCAGTTGGAAGGCGGGGCGCCGCTCCTGTCGGAAACGCTGGGCGGATGGATCCCCGAAAGCGAAGTCGCCGATGTGCTGCGCCAGACCGAAGCCGCGTTCGAAACCTGCCAGATCGGATCGTACCCGTTCTTCCGCGAAGGCCGCGTCGGCGCGAATTTCGTGATCCGGTCGACGGAGGCCGACGACCTGAAAGCCTGCAGCGCGCGCCTTGCCGACAGCCTGGCCGCGCAAGGTTACCCGGTTACCCCCGGCGGGATCTGACGCTCTCCGGCAGAGGCCTGTGAGACGTCATTACACAGTTTTAACTCCGATTTGCTATGCCTTGCCGCATGGCGACGCAGGCCTTCATAACCATCGATACCGAGTATTCCTCGGGCCTTTACAGCGGGCCAAGCGCAGCCGACCGCGCTGAAAATTATGCCCGTTCAATTGCTTGCCTCACCCGCGATGGCCCGGCAGGGATCAGCCACAAACTGCAACTGCTGGAGGAACACGGCCAGAAAGCGGTGTTCTTCGTCGACCCGATGCCCGCGCTGGTATGGGGTGTCGCCGCGATCGAGGATATCGTCGGTCCGATCATTGCAGCGGGTCAGGATGTCCAGTTGCACTGCCATACCGAATGGCTGGGGATCGCCGGCAGCGCCAATCCGCTCGTGTCCAAGCGGATGGGTCATGATATCGCCGATTTCGCGTTCGAAGATCAGTGCGCAATCCTCGACTACGCCCGTTCCGTCCTGATGGCGGCCGGCGCGCCTGCGCCAGTGGCCTTCCGGGCGGGCAATTACGGCGCCAATGACGACACCCTGCGTGCGCTGGCCGCGATCGGCATTCATTATGACACAAGCCATTGCCCGGCCCTGAGCGGCGCGGCGAGCCGCATCAGCCTCGGCCCGGAATGCCGCGATCCGATTGGCCACATGGGCGTGATCGAAGTGCCGGTCGGCACGATCAGCACCATCGGCGGCGGGCAGCGCCATGCCCAGATCACCGCCCTGACACTGAACGAGATGCTCTGCGCGATCCGCCATGCACGCGATTGCGGACGCAGCAGCTTCACGCTGGTCAGCCACT
>JBEQBX010000028.1:0-31963 GCA_041639595.1 Porphyrobacter sp. | reverse complement strand
GGCTTTTGCGCTGAGGAACATGGCCGGCATTTCGCCCAGACCCGATGTGACACTGGCCGCGGGTGCGGGCGGCTTGCTCCCCGGCTTTGCCCCTGCCGTGCAGGGGCGCGTGGCAAAGGCGCTGGCGCGGCAGGGCATCACGGTTATCGCCGCAGATGCGCGGTTCGATGACGGCGTTGTGATGGCAGGCGGCCAATCGCTTGAGCCGGCGGATGTTGTCATCGCCGCCACCGGCAGCGCCGCGCCGCACTGGGCGCGGGCGAGCGGGCTTGCGACTGACGCAGACGGGTTCATCAGCGTTAATGCGCACCATCAATCGACGTCGCACCCGGACATCTTCGCTGCCGGAGACGTGGCCGCCCGCATCGACCGGCCGCTGGCGCACGCGGGCGTCCACGCGGTGTTCGCCGGCCCGGTGATTGCCGCCAATCTGCGCAGCGTGCTGGCAGGAGAGGCGCCGCAGCGCACCTACAGTCCCCGCCGCCACAGCCTTTACCTGATGAACACCGGAGACGGCCGCGCCATCGCCAGCTATGGCCCATTCACGGCGGAGGGGGCTTGCGTGCTTGCGCTCAAGCACCGCATCGACAAAGGTTGGATCGCGCGATACGCCGCCCTTGCGGGCACCATTTAACCATCCGGCACCGGATCGCGGGCAGCGGACAAAGGGATCTTCTTCTCGTGAAAAAGCTCGCCATCCTTGCCCTTCTGGCCGCGCTGGTCGCTGCCTATTTTGTCTTCGACCTTGGCCAATATCTGACGCTGGAGGGGATCAAGGCGGTCGCTGCCGATCTGACCGCGTTCCAGCAGGACAATGCGCTGGCGGTGATCGCGGGGTTCTTCCTTGCCTATGTCCTGGTAACCGCCGCTTCGATTCCGGGGGCTGCGATCATGACGCTGGCTGCGGGCGCGCTGTTCGGGGTGGTGTGGGGCACGGTAATCGTCTCCTTCGCCTCGACGCTGGGGGCAACGCTGGCCTTCCTGTCATCGCGCTATGTGCTGCGCGACACGATCGAGGCCCGCTTTGGTGAGCGGCTGAAGGCGATCAATGCCGGGCTGGAGCGGGACGGGGCGTTTTACCTGTTCAGCTTGCGGATGATCCCGGTCTTCCCGTTCTTCATGGTCAATCTGGTGATGGGCCTGACCCGCATCAGCACATCCACCTTTGCCTGGGTCAGCCAGTTGGGGATGTTGCTGGGCACGGTCGTCTATGTGAACGCGGGCACGCAGTTGGCGCAGATCGACAGCCTGTCGGGCATCGCCTCGCCCGCGGTGCTGGGCAGTTTTGTGCTGCTGGGCATTGTGCCCTGGCTGGCAAAGGGCATCATCGGCATCATCAAGCGCCGCAAGGTCTATGCCGGGTTCACGCGCCCGGCCGGGTTTGATCGCAATCTGGTGGTCATCGGGGCGGGTTCGGCAGGCCTCGTCTCGGCGCTGATCGGGGCGACGGTGAAGGCCAGGGTCACGCTGGTCGAAGCGCATGAAATGGGGGGAGATTGCCTCAACACCGGCTGCGTGCCGTCAAAGGCGCTGATCAAAAGCGCCAAGGTGGCGGCGATGATGCGCGGAGCGGACAAGTATGGCCTGACCCCAGTCCAGCCCGAGGTGCCGTTCAAGGCGGTGATCGCCCGCGTTATGGGCGCTATCAAGGCGATCGAACCGCATGACAGCGTGGAACGCTACACCGGCCTCGGCGTCGATGTGGTCAAGGGTTATGCGAAAATCATCGACCCGTGGACGGTTGAAATTGCGCTGAATGATGGAGGCACGCAAAGGCTGACCACCCGTAGCATCATCATCGCCAGCGGAGCGGAGCCGGTGGTGCCGCCGATCCCCGGCATCGATGGCAGCGGATATCTGACCAGCGAGACCATGTGGCAGGCCTTCGCCGCAATGGACGCCGCGCCCGCGCGGGTCGCGGTACTGGGCGGCGGGCCGATCGGGTGCGAGCTGTCGCAAGCCCTCGCCAGGCTGGGTTCGCAGGTCACACAGGTCGAAATGTCGGACGCGCTGCTGGGGCGCGAAGATGCGGATGTCTCGGCATTGGCCCGCGAAGTGCTGGAGGCGGACGGGGTGCGCGTGCTGACCGGCCACAAGGCGGTGCGGATCGAAGGCGGCACGCTAATCGCGGAAGCAAGCGGGGCCGAGGTGCCGGTGCCGTTCGATGCGCTTATCGTCGCCATCGGGCGCAAGGCGCGGCTGACCGGCTTCGGGCTGGAGGATATTGGCGTGGACGTGGCCAAGACCGTCGTCACCGACGAATTCCTCGCCACGAAATTTCCCAACATCTTTGCCGCCGGAGACGTCGCCGGCCCCTACCAGTTCACGCACACTGCCAGCCATCAGGCATGGTATGCCAGCGTCAATGCGCTGTTCGGCACCTTCCGCAAGTTCAAGGCCGATTACCGCGTCATCCCCGCCGTCACCTTCCTCGATCCCGAAGTCGCGCGCGTCGGGCTGAACGAGCGTGAGGCCGCAGAACAGGGCATTGCGGTCGAAGTCACCCGCTACGATCTCGACGATCTCGACCGGGCCATTGCCGAAAGCGAGATGCGGGGCTTCGTCAAGGTGCTCACCCCGGCGGGCGGCAAGGACACCGTGCTGGGTGCGACTATCGTCGGCGCGCATGCGGGCGAATTGCTGGCGGAATATGTGCTGGCGATGAAACACGGGCTCGGGCTGAACAAGATTCTCGGCACGATCCATTCCTACCCGACCATGGCCGAAGCCAACAAGTTTGCGGCCGGCAACTGGAAGAAGGCGCACAAGCCCGAAAGCCTGCTGAAGTGGGTGGAGCGTTACCACGCATGGCGGCGGGGCTGACCCCAGTGGAATTGTTCGACCAGTTGCGGGGCGTGATCGGCATTGCGGTGCTGGTCGCCATAGCATGGGCCATCAGCGAGAACCGCAAGGGCCACCCCGGCTGGCGCTGGATGCTTGGCGCGCTGGCGTTGCAGGGCGTGCTGGCGGTGCTGATCGTGCGGGTGCCGTTTGTGTGGGCGGCGGTCGGGCTCGTCAATGACGCGGTCAGCGCGGTAGAGGCCGCGACGCTCAAGGGCTCGGGCTATATGTTCGGCTATCTCGGCGGGGCGGAACTGCCCTTCGTGCTGAAGCCGGACGCGCAGCCCCCGTTGGTGATTGCCTTCCAGATCCTGCCGCTGGTGATCGTGTTCTCGGCGCTGGCCGCCTTGCTGTGGCATTGGGGCGTGCTGCGCTGGATCGTGAACGGCCTGTCGTTTCTTCTGCGCCGCAGCCTCGGGGTGAGCGGCGTTGTCGGCCTGTCGGGCGGGGCGAGCGTATTTTTGGGCGTGGTCGAGGCTCCGCTGGTGACCCGCGCCTATTTCGCCCGCGTCAGCCGTAGCGAATTGTTCCAGATCATGACCCTGACGATGGCGACGATCAGCGGCGCAATCCTTGTGCTTTACGCCACCACCCTTCGCGCGGTTGTACCCGATGCGACCGCGCACATGATCTCCGCCTCGCTGATTTCGCTCCCCGCTGCGCTGCTGATCGCGCGGTTGATGGTGCCGGGCAGCGAGGCGGACACCGCGACCGAGGTGGATAAGGACGAAGCCGCTGGCGACGGGGGCCTGCGCTACGAATCCAGCATCGATGCCATCATCAAGGGCACAATGGACGGGATGCAGCTGTTCCTCGCCGTGATCGCCGTCATCATCACCGTGTTTGCGCTGGTCGCGCTGGCCGACGGGATGCTCGCCGCGCTGCCCCTGATCGATGGCGCGCCCTTGAGCCTGAAGCGCCTGCTCGGCTGGGGCCTTGCGCCGTTCATGTGGCTGCTGGGTGTGCCATGGGCCGAGGCGCAGGCGGCAGGCGGGCTGATGGGCACCAAGGCGGTGCTCAACGAATATGTCGCCTATCTGGAACTGGCCGCGCTGCCTGCGGGCACGCTGGGGCCGAGGAGCCAGTTGATCGTCACCTATGCGCTATGCGGCGTGGCGAACCTTGCCAGCGTCGGTCTGCTGGTGTCGACCATCGGGACGCTGTGTCCCGAACGCCGCGCCGAGGTGGCAGGGTTGGGCATGAAAAGCTGGATGTCCGGCAACCTCGCCAGCGCGATGACGGGGGCGTGGATCGGGCTGGTCACCTATGCTTGACGCCAAACTCCGCCCGCTGATCGATCCGTCGCTGAACCGCGCAGGTGCCCTGCTGGCGGGCTGGGGCGTTACGGCCAATGCGCTGACCTTGACCGGCCTCGCGCTGGGCCTTGGCGGGGCCGTCGCCGTCGCGTTTGGCCATATCGGATGGGGTCTTGCGCTGATCGTCGCCAATCGGCTGGCAGACGGGCTGGACGGGGCCGTGGCGCGGGCGCGGGGGCCATCCGACCTTGGCGGCTATCTCGATATTGTCGCAGACTTTGCCTTCTATGTCAGCGTGCCGGTGGGCTTCGGCATCCTTGCCCCTGCCAACCAGTTGCCCGCGCTGGTGCTGGTCGCCAGCTTTGTGCTGACGGGGGTAAGCTTCCTCGCCTTTGCGGTCATCGCTGGCAAACGCGGGGCGGAAACGCAGGCGCACGGACGCAAAAGCTTCTTCTATTCGACCGGCCTTGCCGAAGGGGCAGAGACAATCGCGGTGTTCATCGCGATGTGCCTGTTTCCCAAATGGTTCGCAGCCATCGCCTATGCCTATGCAGGCTTGTGCGCGCTGACCGTGGTCCAGCGCAGCGCCATGGCGGCGACGGCCTTCCGTAATTAACGGCTGGCCGACCCGAGCATCGTTTCGGTCCGCGCGCGCAGATCATTGATGCGCGCGGTGTTGGCACCAAGATCGCTGATCCCGACGCGGCTGACCGAGCGGAAGTCGATCTGGCTATCCCCGACGCGGGCGACGACATCATCCTTGAACCCGAACCAGAAGCTTTCCGCCACACCTTCAACCACGCCGCCTTCAGGATCGGTGCTGATTTCAGTGAGGCCCATTGCACCCATTGCGGCGGCAACTGCGGCCACGCCTTCAGCTTTGCTCGCCCCGCCAAGCGGCAGGGGGGCCGGGCGATCATCGCGGGCAGTGATGATCTGCGCGTGCGATTTGACCGCCAGTTCGGGCGAGGCGCGATCCTTGTACAGATCAAGCTGGCCCAGCGGCGTCTGGTAATCGGACAGCGCATTGGCGCCGGCAGCCTCTCGCGCAGCCATCGTTTCGGCCGAAAACAGGGGCGGATTGCCGGTATCGGTGGCGATATCGTGGATCGGGTTTTCCGCAGCCTTGCCCCGCATTCCGACCAGCGTCCCGAAAGCCACTCCGGCCCCAAACAATGCCACTACCGCCACAACCAATACACCGGTCCGGCGCGGCTTCTGCAGCACGCCCATGGCCAGCGAGACCAGCCCGGCGATCACCAGCGCCCCCATCAGCAGCGGCCCGCCGCCGATGGTCAGCACCCCCAATCCGAACTTCCAGTCCCACAGACCGATCTTGGTGCCGAGCGCGGCGATCACGAAGTAAAGTGGAAGGAACGCCGCAAGAGCGAGGACGAGCTTGGTATGCCAGGGCAAAGTTTTCATGGCCGCAACCATAGCGTGCGCCGCTCGCAAGGCAATCTTTGCGAACTGCGGAAACCCTTTCCGGCATCGCACGTTCAGGTAAGACGGCAGTTGGGGACAGGGGCTTGCCGCAACGTGAAGTCCCGCTTTCCATGGCCGAAATTCTGGGTTATGGCCCGCTGGGATGCGGGAGGAACAAGTTGTTCAGAGGACAAATCACCATGAAGCGTAATTTCCTGATGGGCGCGGCTGCGCTGGCTAGCCTTGCTACTCTTTCGGCTTGCGGCGGCGGTGCAGGCAGCGATGCCAATGCCCCGGCTGCTGAAGCCACCGAAGCTGCTGCTCCGGCTGAAACGCCGGCTGCGACGGAAACTCCGGCTGATGCCGCTGCTGCTCCGGCTGGCGGCGAAATGACCTATGCCAGCTTCACCGGCGATGCCGCAGCGGGCGAAAAGGTTTTTGCAGCTTGCCGCACCTGCCACGTGTTCGACGAAGGCGTGAACCGCGTCGGCCCGTCGCTGCACAAGGTTGTTGGCCGCAAGTCGGGCTCGGTCCCGGGCTTCTCCTACTCGGACGCCAACAAGAACAGCGGCGTGACCTGGACGCCGGACGTGCTGTTTGAATACCTTGAAGATCCCAAGGGCTTCATGCCCGGCACCAAGATGGCCTTCCCGGGCGTGAAGGACGCGCAGAAGCGCGCCGACCTGGTTGCCTATCTGGAAGCGCAGTCGAAGTAATTCGGCTTGCCGTAAGGCAAAGAAAAAAAGGGGCGGCGCAGGTAACTGCGCCGCCTTTTTTCGTGCGTGGGCCAGGCGGGGTCAGGCCGCCATCAGGCTTGCATCGGATTGGCAATGCTGGCGCAGATATTCTTCGTGCGTGGGCAAGCTGCCGACCGCGCGGGTGATCAGCGTGCGCAGGTTGCCGAGGAATTCATCGAGCTGCGGCGGCGCGACAACATCGGCCATCGGATCGTAATCGGCGGGCGTGATCCCCTGACCGATCATCACCTGAACCCAGCTCGCATCGCGGAACAGATCATCCACATCGCGCCCCACCCGGCCCGATGCGGCGAACAGCGCCAGCTTGTGCGTCAGGCTGTCGGGTACGTCCATATTCTTGCAGTAACGCCAGAATTCCGAATCCTCCCGATCCGTCCGGTGATAGTGCAAGATCAGGAAATCGCGGATCTGCGCGAATTCGGCGGCGCAGCGGCGGTTATACTCCTCGCGCTCTGCAGCGGCATCACCTTGGCGCGGGAATAGCTGGATCAACCGGCTGACATGCGACTGGATCAGATGGATGCTGGTCGATTCGAGCGGTTCGAGAAACCCGCTCGACAGGCCGATGGCGGCGCAATTATGCGCCCAGAAGGTCTCGCGCCGTCCAGTGGTGAAGCGGATCGGGCGCGGGTCGGCCAGAGTCTTCGTGTCGAGGCCCGCCATCAGCACATCGGCCGCCGCGTCATCAGTTGTGAACCCGCTGGAATAGACATGCCCGTTGCCGGTGCGATGCTGCAACGGGATGCGCCATTGCCAGCCTGCATCTTTCGCTGTGGCGCGGGTATAGGGCACCAGCGTCGGCAGCCGCTCGCTCGGCACCGCCCGCGCGCGGTCACAGGGAAGCCAGTGCGACCAGTCCTGATACCCCACCCCCAGCGTCTCACCCAGCAGCAGCGAACGAAAGCCGGTGCAATCGACGAAGAAATCGCCCGCCACCACCGTGCCGTCTTGCAGGGTGATCGACCGGATATCGCCCGATTCGCCATCGCGATCGACGCTCTGCACGATCCCTTCGGTGCGGGTCACTCCGCGGCTTTCCGCATAGGCGCGCAGGAATTGGGCATAACGGCTGGCGTCAAAATGGTAGGCATAGGCAAGGCCGGTCATCGCGGTATTGCCCACGCGGTCCAGCTTGCCAAAGCGCGCCTGATCTGCGGCCATCTGGTGCAGGGAATAATCCCACAAGCCCTTGGGATCCGGCGTCTCCCCCGCGCTGCGCCGCCAGTAATGGTGGAACGCGACATTGCCGAGGTTCATCCCCGTATCGCCGAAGGTATGGAGATAGCGGCTGCCTTTCTTTCCCCAATCGACAAACTCGATCCCCAGCTTGAACGTGCCGGACGTTGCCCGCAGGAATTCATGCTCGTCGAGGCCCAGGATCGTGTTCAGCCGGATGATTTGCGGAATGGTCGCCTCTCCCACGCCGACCGTGCCGATCGCCTCGCTTTCGACCAACTCGATGGCGAGCCGACCGCCCAGCAAGCGCGCAAAGGCCGCGGCGGTGATCCATCCGGCGGTTCCCCCGCCAACGATCACAAGCTTGTTCACGTCACGCCTGTCCATCATCGGTTCCCTGTCGTCCTTCACGCCGCCACAGGGCGAAAGAAGGCGTTGATTGTCAGCCGCCCCTCGGTGGGGGAGGGCGAAAGCGGTGCGGCATTGTCGATCACTCCGCTGTGGAGGATGTTGCCGCGATAAAACACCGCGCGGTTGAAGCGCCCTTCCGCCACGTGCACCCGGTCAAAATGCGGCGCCCCGTCTGTCGCATAGGCGGCGGGCGGCAGGCCTGTGCGTGCCACATCGCCCTGCAACGCGGCAGCATAGCGAGGGTACGTTTCCGCTGTCAGCGAATCGAGGCCGGTGGAGCGGTGGCGGAAAAACGCTGTACCGCCGTGTCGTGAGGCTGGACCGGTGCGGTCGAGATAAAGCATCATCGCGATTTGCTGCGGATCCGTGCCGTCGACATGCGGCAGGCGCTGGATCGGCGCGAGATCGGCGGGCGCGGTGGTGACCAGCGAATACCACGCCTGCATGGCCCACGGGCGCGGGGCGGCGCCATCGCCTTCACCAAACCACTGATCGAGCATCGGCGAAAGCTCCCCCAGCCAAGCCCGGCACACTGCGGGATCAAGCGGCGCACGGACCCCGGGGTATTGCGGCGTGATTTTTGCAAAATTTTGCAAAATAGCTTGAGAAATGACCCGTTCCGGCGTTTGCAGAAAGTCATCAATGCTGACAAGCACCTGATCTGATTTGCAAAATTGTTCCTCCTGCTGTTTTGCGAGAGAGAGTCGCCAGCCATCCATAGCTGCGTGAGGCGGCGAAGAGGGGTTGCTGGCCATGGCGGCGAGCCTATCAAACTCCGTCCCCACCTCCAACAATAACAGATTAAGCATTGAAAAACATGAAGTAATATCAGGATAGGCCACTTCAACCGTGATCCACCACATCCAATCACGGCGCGTTTGGCATGTTGCACTACGCGATTGGGGTGAACTGTGACCTTCCAGCAACATTTCTGGCTTTGCGGTCGGCCCAATGCCGGTTTATCGCCACTCAAATGGCATTTAAGATACGAAAAAACAGCGAAAAATACCAATTCACGCCACTGGGAACCCAATCTGCCGATAGTTGATTTACCTGCAGGCTTGGTTGGGCTATGAAAAAACCTGCAAAAGCGTTCGATTGAAGGACGTTTGCGGGAGGGGATTTCTGATGAAGACGAACCGGATCAATGCGAGCGCGCGCCTGCTGGGCGGGGCCGCGACCTTTTTGGCGCTGGCCGTCACCGGCACGCCGGTCATGGCGCAAGAAACTGACGAGCAGGCTGCCGCCGCTGTCGAGGGTGAAGGCGAAAATGCCATCGTAGTTACCGGCATCCGCCAGTCGATCCAGTCGTCGCTCGATGCAAAGCGCAACGCGACGTCCATCGTTGAAGTGATCTCGGCCGAAGATCTGGGCCTGCTGCCCGACCTGTCGATCGCCGATACCCTTGCGCGCCTTCCCGGCGTCACCGCCCAGCGCGTGCGCGGCCGTTCGCAGCAGGTGTCGATCCGCGGTCTTGGTCCGGACTTCTCACTTGCGCTGCTCAACGGCCGCGAAGTCGTTTCGGCCGGCAACAATCGCGGCATTGAATTCGACCAGTTCCCGTCGGAATTGATCGGATCGGGCGTGGTGTACAAGACTGGCGATGCGCAACTCGCCGCGATCGGCATTGCCGGCGCGGTTGATCTGCGGACCATCCGGCCGCTTGATTCGGCCAAGCGCCAGATCACTGTGTCGGGCACCTACACCATCAATGACAGCGGCAAGCTTAACCCCGATTTTTCGGCTGATGGTTATCGCTTCTTTGGGAGCTACATCGACCAGAACGCCGATGGCACCATCGGCTGGTCGCTGGGCGCGACGGTGCAATCTGTGCCGACCCAGTTCATCAGCCGCGAGCTGAAGACCAATCAGTTCCAGATTGGCCGCACCGCCGCTGGCGTGATCTACCCGGCCGATAACCCGCGTCAGGGCGTGGTCAGCCGCAGCTTTGAACGCACCTCTGTGGCGGGCAGCCTGCAGTTCGAGCCGACCGACAGGTTCTCGCTCACCCTCGACGGGTTCTACACCGACACCAGCGACAGCGGCATCTTCCGCGGCACCGAAACCCCCATCGCTTCGTGGAGCGGTGCCACCTTCGGCAGCGCAACCGGCGCCGGGCCGTTTGCCGACAGCGCGACCTACAACGCTGTCGTGCCTATCCTGCGTACCGACACCGAAGGTTCTGAAAGCCAGATCTTCGCGCTGGGCGGCAACATGGAATGGAAGGCGACCGACAATCTCGGCTTCGTGGTCGATTACGGCTATTCCAAGCTCAATCGCGACGACATCGATTTCGAAAGCTACGCCGGAACCGGCCGCGCGCGTTCGGGCGCGCAGGACACGCTGACCTTCACCTTCCCGGCTGACGGCCAGTACAGCATCGACAGCCAGCTGGATTACACCAATCCCGCCAACGTGCTGCTCACCGATCCGGGCGGCTGGGGCCAGGTCGGCTTCATCAAGCAGCCCGAAATCAATGACGAACTGCACCAGCTGCGGGCCGAAACCTATTGGGAATTCGACGGCGGCTTCATTGATCGCATTACCGTTGGCTGGCTTTACACCGATCGCCAGAAGGACTTCGATTCAAACGAAAGCTTCCTGCGTCCCACCCCCGCCTTCGGCAATGGCCTGCGCGTCCCCGCCAATGCGATCGTCGGTTCGACCAACACCAAGAACCTCGGCATGGACATCCTTGCCTATAATCCGTCGTCGTTCCTGACGGACGGCACCTATCTGGTCGAAAAGGCCACCTTCGACACGCAGTGGGTGGTGGAAGAGACGATCCACAACTTCTACATCCAGGCGAATATCGACGGCGATCTGGGTTCGGTTCCGGTGCGCGGTAATATTGGTCTGCGTTATGCCGATACCCAGCAGGGTTCGACCGGCACGATCGCGGGCGGCGTGAACAGCGTCAGCGCAAGCTACGACAACTGGCTGCCGGGCATGAACCTCAGCTTTGAAGTGTTGCCCGATACCTTCATCCGCGTTGCCGCCGCCAAGACCATCACGCGTCCGCGGCTTGACCAGATGACGGCCAACCAGAACATCAACTTCAACGCTCTCAGCTGTGTCGACACCAATAACGACCAGCGTCCCGACCGGGTGATCGCCTTCAATCCGCCGTCGGTGGTGTGTTTCAACCTGGGCGGCGGCAACCCGGCGTTGCAGCCGTATCGTTCGACGTCCTATGACATCTCGGTCGAAAAGTACTTCTCGCCCGGCACCGCGATCATCGTCGCGGCGTTCCACAAGGATCTGTCGGATTGGGTCATCGACTTCAGCGAGCTGACCGATCTGACGCAGTCGATCCAGAACTTCGGCGCAGGCAGCATCTTGCAGAGCAATCCTGAAGTGGCCACCGGCCTGTTCAACGGCCCGGTCAACTTCGCCGACGGGACGATCACCGGCGTCGAAGGCACGTTGCGTCTGAACTTCGGCGATTTCAGCGATACGCTGGACGGGTTCGGCGGCTTCTACTCGGTCACCTATGCCGACGCGAAGGTCGAAAACCAGAACTTCAATGCGATCCCGATCCCGGGCTATTCGGACCTCACCTGGTCGGGTGACATCTTCTACGAAAAGCACGGTTTCCGCGCCAAGCTGGCAGCCCGCTATCGCAGCGGTTTCCTGTCGGAAGTGCAGAACTTCGATGGCTCGTTGTCGGGCGCCAACGCGCGTCCGGAAACGATCCTCGATGCGCAGATCGGTTACACGTTCGAAAAGGCCGACGGCTTCATGAACGGCGTGCAGGTGCTGGCAGAAGTGTTCAACCTGACCAACGAACCCTTCGTGACAGAAAACGATCTGTTCAACGCAGGAGGCCAGCAGGTCGGCACCTTCGCCAGCCGTCATGAACTCTACGGGCGGACCTTCAACGTCACGATCCGCAAGAACTTCTGATCGCACAGATTAAAGCCCTCGGGTCGCGAGGGTTACAGGAAGGGCTCGCCAGCAATGGCGGGCCCTTTCAATTTGCGGGCTGCTTGCGCGGGTTTGCCCGGGGTTAGGCCCGGCTTTGACTCCGCCTAGACCCCGGTCAGAGCCGAGTTTCTGGCCGTTCCACGTGGAACAATGTCAGGAAGCGATGGGCCGGGCAGCGCAATGGCGGGCGATGAAATCGCCATGGCCCGGCATGGCGGCAACTGCCTGATCCATCGCCTGCCGGATCTGGGATAGCCGTTCGCCCACTGGGACGTCCTGCCGCATCCGGGCCAGCGCAGGTGCCTGCTGCGGAATAACCCCTTGGCCGAGATAGACCGCAATCCAGCTGGGATTGGCGAACAGTTCCTGCCCGTCTGCAACCAGCATTCCGTGGCTGCGGAAATGGTCGATCTTGTATTGCAGGCTGTCCGGGATCGGCATCGCCGCGCAATACCGCCACAGCTCGGAATCGTCGCGCTGGGTGGCTTTGTAATGCAGGATCAGGAAATCCCTGATCAGCTCGTATTCCTTTGAAGTCTGGGCGTTATATTCCCGCGCCAGCAGCGGTGACATGGTGCTGTCCGGTAGCAGCGCGATCAGCCGCAGGATGCCGTATTGGATAAGGTGCAGGCTGGTGGATTCCAGCGGCTCCATGAATCCTGCCGACAGGCCGATTGCAACGCAGTTCTTCTTCCAGAACTCGCGCCGTTTGCCGGTGACAAAGCGCAAGGGGCGGGGGTCTGCCAACGGCTTTGCATCAAGGTTCGCGAGCAGGGTGGCAGCGGCATCGTCCTCGGAAATGAAGGCGCTGCAATGAACATAGCCGTTGCCGGTGCGGTGCTGGAGCGGGATGCGCCACTGCCACCCGGCTTCGCGCGCGGTGGAGCGGGTGTAGGGGGTGAAATCGCCGCGTTCGCCCCCTCGTTCACTAGGCACGGCAACGGCACGATCACAGGGCAGCCATGCCTGCCAGTTATCGTATCCGGCATGCAAAGCCTCTTCGATAAGAAGTCCGCGGAAGCCGCTGCAATCAATGAAGAACTCGCCTTTGACCCGGGTGCCGTTTTCCAGCGTGATCGCCTCGATAAAGCCGTCGTCGCCCCGCAGCGAAACGTCGACCATCCGGCCTTCGACCCGGTTTACGCCGCGGTCTTCGGCAAAGCGCCGCAGGAAGGCGGCATAGAGCCCGGCATCGAAGTGGTAGGCGTAATCGAAGGTCGACTGGATCAGGCGGCGGTCCGGGGAAGGGTGGGTGAATTTGCCTGCCTTCGCCATCGCCCAGCACATCGAGAAATCATCAATCGGGCCTTCCACGCGGCCTTCGAGATATTCGCGCATCCAATGGTGGTAGAAAGGAACGCTATCGAATTCAGCGCCATACTGGCCGAAGGGGTGGAAATAGCTGTGCCCTTTGCGCCCCCAATCGACAAACTCGATCCCGAGTTTGTACGAACCTTGCGTCTCACGCACGAAGGTCGCTTCGTCGATGCCGAGCCGCTGGTTGAAGTTGCGAATCGGCGGGATCGTCGCCTCGCCAACGCCGACGGTTCCGATCGCTTCGCTTTCGATCAGGGTGATCTTGCATGACCTGCCCACCGCATGGGACAGCGCCGCGGCCGTCATCCAGCCCGCACTGCCACCGCCGACAATAACGATGTTTTTTAAAGGGCTGGGTGCGGTTCCCGGGGTCATCCCCCGCAACTCTCGCGGATCAGCAGGCTGGTTTCCAGCCGCTGCGAAATTGCCGGGCCATCGCCCTTGTCGATCAGCTTCGACACCAGCATCCGCCCCGCCAGATTGGCGTCCTGATCGATGGTGGTGAGCTGCGGCGTGACAAGGCGCGCGGCAGGAATGTTGTCATAACCGACTACCGAAACATCCTCCGGCACCCGCATGCCCGACCGGGTCAGCGCACGGATTGCGCCGATGGCGATGAGGTCACTTACGGCGAACACCGCGTCGAACCGCAGCCCTCTTGCAATCGCACTGCGCACCGCGGCTTCGGCAGAGTGAACTTCGAAATGGGCGGGCACGATCAGGGCGTCGTCAAAGGCGATCCCCGCCTGATCCAGCGCCTGACGGTAACCGCGGAAACGTTGTTCTGCCTCGGGCGCTTCGGTATCGCCGAGGAACAGGATGCGCCGCCGCCCCAACCGCGCGAGGTGCGCGGTTGCCCGCCTGCCCCCTGCAAGGTTGTCCGATCCGATCACGCAATATTGTGCGTCCGGGAATTCCGCGCCCCACACTACAAAGCGGTTGTCGCGCGCTGCCAAGGCATTGAATTCGTGATGAAGCGAGCTTTGCCCGATAAAGATCACCCCGGTCGCACGGCTGGTGCTCATCGCGTAGTCGAGATCGCCGCTGGCTCGGGGGGAGAGGTGGCTGATGATCAGGTCCGCATTCCGTTCCCGCGCGGCCTCGGCAATCCCGGCCAGCAATTCGAGGAAGAAGGGGTCCGATACCCGGCTATCGCGCGCCTGCGGGGCGGGCACGACCACCGCGATGGTGGCGTCCGCGCCGATCGGCCCGCTCGGCATGCTGGCGCGGAACTCGTAATCATGGGCGCGGGCGATCTGCCAGATCTGCTGCTTGGTGCGCCGCTTGACCGAGGGGCTGTCGTTCAAGGCGCGGCTGACTGTCGAGATCGAAACCCCGGCCTCGCGCGCGATATCCTCAAGCGTGGCGCTGCGCCGGGAGGAGGGGGACAGGTTATCGGCCATTGCCTGAACCTAGCTGCCTTCGACCGCGGCCCAGAAGCCGGTGCCGGGGGAAAGGGCTTCGGGCACAGCGCCGCTGCCGACTGCACTTTGCGTGGCGATCAGGTTCAGGCGGCCAACGCCCGCCGGGGCGCTCCAGTGGCCGGGCGTTTCGCCAAGGTTGAAGACGCACAGCACCGTTCCGCTATCGTCGCGGCGCAGGAAGGCAAGGATGTCTTCGGCGCTGTCCAGCAACGCGATGTCGCCCTGCACCAGCGCCGGATACTGACGCCGTGCCGCCAGCAACTGGCGCGCGTAACCGAGGGTGGATCCGGGGTCAGATGCCTGCTGTTCGACCGCAAAACCAGTGTGAACCGGGTCAAGCTTGAGCCATGTGCGGTTGGCGCTGGAAAAGCCCGCCTGCGGCGCATTGGCCTGCCACGGCATTGGCGTGCGCGCGCCGTCACGGCCCAGAGTATGCGGCCAATTGGCAATGGCTTCGGGATCGAGCAGGTCTTCAAAGGCGACCTCACCCTGCGGCAGGCCCAGTTCCTCGCCCTGATAGATGATCGGGTTACCGCGAAGGCTGAGCAGCAGCAGCAGGTTGAGCCGCGCGGCGCGCGCCATGTCACCGTCCAGCGTCCAGCGGCTCACCGCGCGGGGCGCATCGTGGTTCGAAAACGCCCACGAAGGCCAGCCTTCGCCTTCCTCCCCGCTCCACTGCGAGAGGCTGGCACGAACCAGCGGCGCAGTCAGCCGCGGGGCATAGAGGAAATCGAAGTTATAGGCGGAATCCAGCCGTTTGCCGCCTTGGGTAAAGGCCTTCATTTCGGCCAACGGTTCAGGGCCGCCGACTTCCGCTACCGTGAAGCGGCCGGGAAATTCGTCAATCGTCGCGCGGATCCGTTCAAGGAAGCCGGTAATATCCGCATGCGACTGATTGTACTGCTTCACCTGCATGTCGAACGGCCGCGTCACTTGCTCCATCGGCACAAGCGAAGGCGGATTGTCGCGCAATTCGGGATCATGCATCGAGAAATTGAGCGCATCGAGCCGGAATCCGTCAACCCCGCGCGCCAGCCAGAACCGCGCCGCATCCAGCAGCGCATCCTGCACAGCGCGGTTATGGACGTTCAGATCAGGCTGGCTGGTGAGGAAATTGTGCAGATAATACTGCTTCCTTGGCCCGTCCCATTGCCATGCCGATCCGCCGAACACCGATTGCCAGTTGGACGGGGGTGAGCCATCGGGCTTGGCATCGGCCCAGACATACCAATCGGCCTTTGGATTGGTGCGGTCCTGCCGGCTTTCCTTGAACCAGGCGTGTTCATCGGAGGTGTGGGAATAGACCTGATCGATAATCACCTTCAGGCCCAGTGCGTGGGACTTTTCGATGATCCGGTCGAAATCTGCAAAGGTGCCGAAGCTGGGATCGATCCCGCAGTAATCGGCTACATCATAGCCGAAATCCTTCATCGGCGAGGTGAAGAAGGGCGATATCCAGATCCCGTCCACGCCAAGATCGGAGATGTAATCCAGCCCGTCTGCGATCCCGGCAAGATCGCCGATCCCGTCGCCATTGGTGTCGCGGAAAGAACGCGGGTAAATCTGGTAGATGACAGCGCCGCGCCACCACGCCAGCGGGGCGGTGACAGAAGCAGCGGTGGCGGCAATTGCGGTCGCCATTAGTCGTCAGTCTCCAGAATGCACGCAGCAAAGCCGAACGCCGGTAGCGTGATGGTCACAGAGCCGGGCGCGGTCAGCGCCGCAGGGCATGGCCCCGTCAGCGATGTCACGCCGGTCGCGCGGTAGCTGACCTCGACGCCTTGCGAAAGTGGCATATCGCTGCTGTTGAACACAGCCAAGACGCGCTGCCCGGTTTCGGGATCATGCCGTTCGACCGCAAGCAGGCCGGGCTTGGTTTCTTCAAAGGCACGCACGGTGGACAGCCCGCGCCGCAGGGCAGGGTTGGCGGTCCGCGCTTTGGCAAGATCGCTGATCAGACGGTAGAGCGGGTGGGCGGTGTCAAAATTGCTCTGCGCGGTGGTGTCGCGGGTGCCGATCAGCCGGTTGTCATTGTAAACCGCCACCTGGCTGGGGAACATATCCTCACGCGCCAGCTGGTCATTGCCGTCGGAAATGAAGCCCTGTTCGTCACCGTAGTACACGGTTGGCACCCCGCGCAGCAGGAACATCATCGCGTGGCCCAGCTTGACGCGGCCCATCAGCATGTCGGGATGGTCCGATCCGTTCATGGCGCGCACGAACATCGCAAAGCGGCCGAAATCGTGGTTGCCGAGGAACGTTGGCAGACCCAGCGCGGTCTTTTCGCCGCCGGGATAAACCGCGTCCTGCTGCAGGAACTCCGCCATCAGGCGCGGGGGTGCCTTGCCGCTGACAACCATCTGTGCGGCGGTCGCAAAACCCATATCCAGCGCAAAGGGCAGGCCGCTTTCCGCCATCACCTGTGCGGCAAGAGTAGCGGTTGGCTCCTGATAGGCGATCTCGCCAAAGATGTGGAAGTGATTGATCCCCTTGGCCTTTGCGCGGGTCAGCATGGCAGGGACGAAGGCCTGCCAGAATTCGGGATTCACGTGCTTGGCGGTGTCGATGCGGAAGCCGTCGATCCCGTAATCGTCGATCCACTGGCCGAAGATGTCGATCATCCCACTCACAACTTGCGGGTGTTCGGTGGCCAGATCATCCAGCCCCGAAAAGTCGCCGTAGACAGAGCTTTCGCCGATCCAGTGCGAATTGCCGCGATTGTGATAAAGCGAAACGTCATTGAGCCAGGCGGGCACCTTCACATTGCGTTCGGCCTCGCGCACCACCGGAGTGTAGGCGAAGGTGGGATCGATGAGCTTGGCCCAGTTGGCGGGATCGGGATTGTCGTCCCCGGCAAAGCCTTGGTTGATCGGCGCCCCGTTCGGCCCGCCGCGCCGCGAGTAAGGGTATTCTCCCTTGCTGCGATAGGCATATCCTGTCGCCTCACCCTCGGCATAATCGATCACGTCGGCGGTGTGGTTGGTGATGATGTCCATATACACCTTCAGCCCACGCGCATGGGCGGCATCGACGAAGGCCTTGAATTCGGCATTGGTGCCAAAATGCGGATCGACGCTGGTGAAATCGGTGACCCAATATCCGTGGTAACCTGCGCTTTCTTCGCCCGGCTTGCCCTGCACGGGCTTGTTCTTGAAAATCGGCGCGAACCAGATCGCGGTCACGCCCATGCCCTGAATATAGTCGAGCTTGCCGGTCAGCCCCTTGAGGTCGCCGCCGTGATAAAAGCCCTTGTGGGTGGGGTCGAAGCCATGCTGGAGCGGCCCGCCTTTCAACCCACCCCTGTCATTGCGCGGGTCTCCGTTTTCAAACCGGTCGGGCAAGACGAAATAGATGATTTCGTCCTGCAGCTGGCGTTCGGCGATAGGCGCGGCAACCGGCGTTGCGGGAGCATGGGCGGCAACCGGCTCCCCTGCGATGGCGACCCCCGACAAGGCCGTGCCAGCGCACAGCACAGCCGCAAGCTTCACGAAGATTCGCGTCATGACCCTACTCCCTCTCACGCGGGTTGTGACAGCTTGAGAAAATTTTTGCAAATCTTTGTGGGGGCTTCTTTGAAGGGCAGGTAATTCAATTAACTTACAGTAAAGATTATAAAATAGGTGTCAGGTAAGATGCGGCTTCCGATTTTTCAGGTCACCACTGGCAAAGTTTCTTGCAAATTTTTGCAGCGCGTCCAGACTATGACCCGGCAGTGTGCGCAGCCTCACCGGACGACAGAACCGGGAGCATAGGCGCTGCCGTCAGCCGCGTCACGACACAGCGTGTGCGCGTCCGGGGAGAGGGAAGAGACACCATGACGCAAGGCGGTCACAAACCGGCTTTGAGCCCGGCGCAGATCTGGAACATGAGCTTCGGGTTCCTCGGAATCCAGATCGGTTTCGAACTCCAGAATGGCAATGTCAGCCGCATTTTCCAGACGCTGGGCGCAGATGTGGGCGAGTTGGCGATCCTGTGGATCGCCGCGCCGATGACCGGGCTGATCGTTCAGCCGATCATCGGTCACCTTTCGGACAAGACATGGGGCAGGTTCGGGCGCCGGCGGCCCTACTTCCTGATCGGCGCATTGCTGGCGAGCCTTGCGCTGTTTGTCATGCCCAACGCTCCGGTGCTGTGGGTTGCGGCCGGGATGCTGTGGGTGATGGATGCCTCGCTCAACATCACGATGGAGCCGTTCCGTGCCTTCGTCGGAGACAATCTGCCCGATCGGCAGCGCACCATGGGCTATGCCATGCAGAGCTTCTTTATCGGCACGGGCGCGGTGCTGGCGGGCGCGCTGCCGTGGGTGATGACCAACTGGCTGGGCCTCAGCAATGTCGCCCCGGCGGGCGAGATTCCCGATACGGTGCGCTGGGCCTTCTACATCGGCGGCGCGGCGCTGCTGGCGGCGGTGGCGTGGACGGTATTCCGGAGCAAGGAGTATTCGCCGGAAGAACTGGCCGCTTTCGAGGCAGAACGCCGCCGTTCGCTCGGCATTGCGCCTGTTGCGCCGGCCGTCATCCAGCGCAGCGCGGGGCAATTCCGCAGCGGCGGGATCACGTGGATTGTCGCCGGGATTGCGGTCGCAGCCTTCGTCGCACTGGCCCGCGGCGAAGCGCGCCCGGCGTTCCTTGGTTCGATCGAGATTGCCAAGGATCTGTACGTGCTCGCTGCGCTGATTGCCAGCTTCGGGGTGATCCAGCTGATCGCCGCGTCGCTGCGCGGGCAGGGGCGCGATGACAATGGCTTCATGGAGGTGGTGGGCGACCTGTTCGCCATGCCGCGCACCATGCGCCAGCTCGCCGTGGTGCAGTTTTTCAGCTGGTTCGCGATGTTCGCGCTGTGGATCTACAGCACGCCGGGCGTGACGGCCTACCATTTCGGCGCAACTGATGCGGCCAGCGCTGCCTATCAGGACGGGGCCGATTGGTGGAGCCTGATGGGATCGGTGCGCAACGGCCTTGCTGCCGCCGCGGCGCTTGGTTTCGTGATGGTCGCTGCGAAGATTGACCGGACGCGGCTGCATGCGATCAACCTGATACTGGGCGCGGCGGGCTTTGCTGCGGTCCTTCTGATCCGCGATCCGGCGTTTCTGTGGGTGCCGCAGATCGGGATCGGCATCGCTTGGGCTTCGATCGTGTCGCTGCCTTATGCGATCCTTGCAGGCTGTGTGCCGCAGGAAAAGATGGGCATTTACATGGGGGTGTTCAACATCTTCATTGTCGTGCCCCAATTGCTCGCCGCGACATTGCTCGGCTTCTTGGTCACCAACCTGTTCGGCGGCGAAGCGATTTACGCGATGGTGATTGCAGCGATCAGCTTCGTGCTGGCGGCAGTGGCGACGTTGTTCGTGGCCGATGGCGACACCGCCAGCGCGCCGGTGATGCGGACGGAGGCAGCATGATGCGGCTTGCGATTGCTCTGCTGGCGAGCGCTCTTGCCGCGCCCGCGCTGGCCCAGCCGGACTACGCGCCCCGTGATGTGGTGGAGGTAACCAACGCCGAATGGACGCGCGACGCGGTGCTGTACCAGATGAACACCCGCCAGTTCACACAGGAGGGCACCTTCGCAGCCGCGCAGAGGCAGCTGCCGCGATTGGCCGCGATGGGGGTGGATATCATCTGGCTGATGCCGATCCACCCGATCGGCGCGGTGAACCGCAAGGGCAGTCTCGGCAGTCCCTATGCCGTGCGCGACTACCGCGGGGTCAATCCGGAGCTGGGCACCGAAGCGGAGTTCCGCGCCTTTGTGGACGAGGCGCACCGGCTGGGGCTGAAGGTGATCCTCGACTGGGTCGCCAACCATTCGGCCTATGACAATCCGCTGACCATCAGCCACCCTGAATGGTACACCCGCACCCCTGAAGGTGCATTGACCAGCCCCGCCGGCACCGACTGGTCGGACGTGGCGGATTTCGATTACTCACAGCCGGGCCTTCGCCAATACATGACCGAAAGCCTCGTCTATTGGGTGCGCGAATTCGGCATTGATGGCTACCGTGCCGATGTGGCCGGATATGTCCCGACCGACTTCTGGGAAACCGCCCGCGGGCAGCTCGACAAGGTGAAGCCCGTCTTCATGCTGGCCGAATGGGAGCAGCGCGATCTCCATGCCCGCGCCTTCGATGCGACCTATGGCTGGGGCTGGAAGGAGGCGATGCAGCGGCTCGTCAAGGATGGCAGCGGGGCAGGGGCGATGCGCGGTTATTACGCCGGACAGTCCGAAACCTGGCCCCACGCCGCCATGCGCATGGTCTATACCGAAAACCACGACCAGAATTCATGGGACGGGGTGGCCGCTGAAATCTACGGCCCGGCCTACGAAGCGGCGATGGTGCTGTCATTCGTGGGGAGCGGGTTGCCACTGATTTATAATGGTCAGGAGGCGGACAATGACCGGCAGCTGAAGTTCTTCGAGCGTGATCCGATCATCTGGCGCGAGGGCAGGCAAAAGGTGCTGTTCGAAAAGCTGATCGCGCTCAAGACGGCGCAACCCGCGCTCCACAACGGGCGCTTCGGCGCGCCGATGGTCGAGGTGCCGAGCAATGCTTCCGCCGATGTCTATGCCTTCATGCGCGGCGAGCCGGGCGCGCGGGTGTTCGCGGTGTTCAACCTGTCGCCCCGCCAGCACACCATGACCTTCCAACAGGCCCGCCATCACGGCAGCTTCACCGACGCGCTCACCGGCGCGCCCGTCAGCTTCAAGGGCGGCGAAAGCCTCGACCTGCCCGCGTGGGGCTATCGCATTTACACCGAGACCAAGTGAGGCGGCGTCCCCAAGCCGCGGGAGAGGGAATATGACGAAGCATTGGAAGTCGCTGGTCACGCTGGCCGCCATCAGCTGGGCCGCCGCGCCCGCTTATGCCGAGACGCTGGAGCTGACATCGCCGGATGGCAAAATCACTGTGACGGTCAAGGATGATGGCGGGCACGCGACCTATGCTGTTGCGTTCGAAGGCGAGCAGGTCATCGCCCCGTCCAAGCTGGGGATGCTGTTTGCCGAGCACCACGGCTTCGAACGCGGCCTCGCTATCGCCGGATCGACCCGCGCGGCCAAGGACACCACATGGGAACAGCCGTGGGGCGAGCGCCGTCTGGTGCGCGACCAGCACAATGAACTCAGCGTCACCTTCAAGCCGAGCGACGGGCCGGACCGCCAGATGACAGTCCGGTTCCGCGCCTTCGATACCGGAATAGGCTTCCGCTACGAACTGCCCGAACAACCGGCGCTGCAAGGTGACATCAACATCACCGAAGAGCTCACCCAGTTCGGCGTCGGCGAGAAAACCACCATGTGGTACACGCCCTCGGACGAATTCAACCGCTACGAATACCTCACCCGCACCGCGCCCGCGGGCAAGGTCGACGACGCGCACACGCCTGCGACCTTCCGCAACGAAGCGGGCATCCACTTCGCCATCCATGAAGCGGCACTGGTCGACTATTCCGCCATGTCGCTCGACCAGCTGCGCCCCGGCAATTTCGAATCCAAGCTGCGCGGATGGACCGGCGGGCCGAAGGTCAAGACGAAGGCAGGCTTCACCTCGCCGTGGCGCACCATTCAGGTGGCGCGCGAAGCGGTGGGCCTGATCAATTCGGACATCATCCTCAACCTCAATGAACCCAACACACTGGGAGATGTGTCGTGGGTGGAGCCGGGCAAATATGTCGGCATCTGGTGGGCGATGCATATCCGCGACCGCAGCTGGGGCCGCGACCAGATCCACGGCGCCACGACAGAAGAAACCAAACGCTACATCGATTTCGCCGCCAAGCATGGCTTTGCCGGCGTGCTGGTGGAAGGCTGGAACATCGGCTGGGACGGGGACTGGTACAATAATGGTGACCTGTTCGATTTCACCAAACCGATGCCCGATTACGATATCGAGGAACTGGGCCGCTATGCCCAGTCGAAGGGGGTGCGGATCATCGGCCACCACGAAACATCGGCCAACATCACCAATTACGAAAAGCAGCTCGGCGCGGCGATGGACCTGATGCAAAAGGTCGGCGTGCGGCAGGTCAAGACCGGCTACGTCGCGGACGCGGGCGATGCGGTGCGGATCGACGAGAACGGCGTGCGCCATTACGAATGGCACGACAGCCAGTTCATGGTGCGCCATCATCTGAAGGTGGTGCAGGAAGCGGCCAAGCGGCAGATTTCGATCAACGCGCATGAACCGGTCAAGGACACGGGGCTAAGGCGCACCTATCCCAACTGGCTCGCCCGCGAAGGCGCGCGGGGCATGGAATACAACGCCTGGGGAACGCCCCCCAACCCGCCCGAGCACGAGGCGATGCTCGCCTTCACCCGGATGCTGGCGGGGCCGATGGACTTCACCCCCGGCATCTTCGACCTTCATCCCAATGAGCGCGCACCCTTGCGCGAAGATATGCCGCGCGGCGATCCGTCGAACCGTCCGGAAACTACGCTGGCGAAGCAGCTTGCGCTCTATGTTGTGCTGTATTCGCCCATTCAGATGGCCGCCGACCTGCCCGAGAATTACGAGGCCAAGCCCGAAGCCTTCCAGTTCATCAAGGACGTGGAAGCCGATTGGGAACAGTCGATCGCGCTGGCCGGAGAGATCGGCGATTATGTCGCTTTCGCGCGGCAGGGGCGGAAGTCCAAGGAATGGTTCCTCGGCGCAGTGACGGACGAGGAAGCGCGCGATATGTCAGTGCCTCTCAGCTTCCTTGATAAGGGCAAGAAATACCGCGCGCAGGTCTATCGTGACGGGCCGGATGCGGACTGGAAGACCAACCCCTATGCGATGGTGATCGAGGAAAAGGTCGTCACCGGCGGCGATGCTTTCGCGATGCGGCTGGCACCGGGCGGGGGCGTGGCGGTGCGGTTCATTCCGGCGGGGTGATCCTCCGCGTTAGGTAAGTGGGGGGGTGAGCCAACTCCCCGCCCACTTTCGCGGCCGTGGGGCGGTGATGCGCGGTTGCTAAAGCCATCATGGCCGCATCAGCCCCGTTGCGGCTAAGCGGAAGGACTGCAAGCGAACCCTTTTCAGACGTTCCGTTGTGGTGGCGGGTAGATGAAGTATGAGGATCCAATGTTTGTGGTCAGAAAAGTTAAGCGGAGTTTTTTTCAGATAACGCCTTCCTGGAAGCCGTTAACGACGGGGTGCTGACGAGACGTTGGCTCGATTGGGATCGCCTAGGCGCGTCGACACTAAGGTCAGAGCCATGGAGCTTTGCGTCACGTGAAGTTTTTACCCTTCGAGTGCCGAAAGGTTCATTGAGCGAGCATCAGACGCTTTCGACGAATGATCTTGAAGCTTTCAATTTGAAGCCTCTCAAAAGGCTTAGATCATCCTAAGGTCGGGGCAGCGATCCACCCACTTCCGGCCATTCCAACGGACCTCGCCGCGTCCTGAAAGCCGCCGCGCGGCGCCGGATGCAAAAGAGGGCGAACGCCTCCCCCAAGGCATCCGCCCTCACTCCCGTCCAAGGGAGAGCCGGTGATCGGTGAAAAATTGTGGTGTGGCTGAGCGGGGCTTTAGCGGCGTTCAGACCCCGCTTAGACCCTGCCAGACCCCCTGAACCAACGTCTGGAGAGGGGTTGAAGGCTGTTTCACGTGGAACAGCCCGGTCAGGCAGCCTGCTCCATCCGGGCGAGTTCGCAATGCGACCAGATCTCGGACAGCGCCTTGATCAGCCGGTCGATGTCACCATCGGTGTGCACGGGTGAGGGCGTCACGCGCAGGCGCTCGGTCCCCACTGGCACGGTCGGGTAGTTGATCGGCTGAACATAGATGCCGTGATTGTCCATCAGCCAGTCGCTGATCATCTTGCACTTCTTGGCGTCCCCAACCATCACCGGGATGATGTGGCTGGGGTTGTCGAGGTGCGGGATGCCCATGATGTCGAGCGAACGGCGAACCTGCGCCACGCGCTTCTGCTGAAGCTCGCGCTCCTCGCTTGAGGTCTTGAGGTGCCGGATGCTGGCCGCGGCGCCTGCTGCGATGGCGGGGGGCAGGGCGGTCGAGAAGATGAAGCCGCTGGCAAAACTGCGCACGAAATCCACGAGGTTGGCTGATGCGGCGATATAGCCGCCCATCACGCCGAACGCCTTGCCCAGCGTCCCTTCGATCACGGTGATACGGTCCATCAGCCCTTCGCGTTCGGCAATTCCGCCGCCGCGGGGGCCGTAAAGGCCGACGGCGTGGACTTCGTCGATATAGCTCATCGCGCCGTGCTTTTCGCACACGTCCAGAATGTCGGCGATGGGGGCGATGTCGCCGTCCATCGAATAGACGCTCTCGAAGGCGACCAGCTTGGGCACATCGGGGCCATATTGCGACAGCAGTTCGTCAAGATGCGCGGCGTCGTTGTGACGCCACACCTTGTACGGCGCGCGGCTATGGCGGATGCCTTCGATCATCGAGGCATGGTTGAGCGCGTCCGAGAACACCACGCAGCCAGGGATTTTCGCCGCCAGCGTTCCAAGGCCCGCCCAGTTCGAGACATAACCGCTGGTAAACAGCAGCGCGCTCTCCTTGTTGTGGAGATCGGCGAGTTCAGCTTCGAGCAGCACGTGGTGATGGTTGGTGCCCGAAATGTTGCGCGTGCCGCCCGCGCCGGCGCCGCATTCGTCGAGACATTCGTGCATCGCATCCAGAACTGCAGGGTGCTGGCCCATGCCCAGATAGTCGTTCGAACACCAGACGGTCACGGCTTGGGTCTCATCGGCGACAAATCGCGTCGCGTGCGGGAAGCGGCCGCGGTGACGCTTGATGTCGGTGAACACCCGGTAGCGGCCGTCCGCGCGTACAGCATCGAGCTCGCCGGCGAAAAAGGATTCGAAGTCCATCGGGGTTCCCTCTGTCGTCATTATCTTGCTTTCAATCTTGATGGATCTGCGCGGCGGTTTTCCGCTGCGGATAGGCCCAGCCCCACAGCATTCCGTCGCGGAACGGCAGGGCGAGAAACAGGTGTTCGAGCACGCCGAGCAGGCTCAACGTCGTCAGCAGGCTGGCGCCCACCATCTCTGCGCTACCCACCGGCGCGGCAAGCGCCAGCGACGCAAACCATGCTGTCGCCGCGGCAATCGCTGCGATCGAAACCGCCAGCAGCACCGTCATCCGGTTGCGGCCAAAATAGGTCTTCAGGTAAGCCAATTGCTCCGGCAGCATTTCCGAAGTTGAATTGGGTACGCCCACGAACAGGTTGATCTTCGAGACCAGCCGCATCGCGAACATCAGCACGAACACCGTCGCGCCGATTTGATTGGGCGCGTCCCATGACAGCGAGATCAGCAGCAATGCCGTCACCGCCAGTGCGACTTCGTGGTGCATCACTGTCGCAGCCGCCTGCCGGAAGCGGGCAACGCCCGTCAGCGAAGCGTCGCTCGGCCCGCGGCGCGGCCCGGCAGATGCGCCAGTGAGGAAGCTCAGTTCATGCCAGCCCCAGACCATCAATGCTCCAATGAATGCAACATAGACGGCCCAGACCTCCACCGACAGCGCGGCGACAAGGATCACCACCAAAC
Organism: Porphyrobacter sp.; assembly: GCA_041639595.1. GTDB lineage: Bacteria > Pseudomonadota > Alphaproteobacteria > Sphingomonadales > Sphingomonadaceae > Erythrobacter. The sequence continues at coordinate 5,935 of JBEQBX010000028.1, read as the reverse complement.
CGGCGATCCCGGCGAAACTGCCGATCATCAGGCTGGTGGAAAAGGTGGCGCGCTCACGATTGTCGGCCCAGGCAATCAGCCCGGTTGCGACAAACCAGATCGCCACTGTCACCATGAAGGGGACAATATGACCGGTCCAGCTTACCACGCGGGCTGAAGCCGGATCGAGCGCGGCAAAGCGTTGGAATGGGGCCGTTGCAGATACATGCGTGCAAACGCGAGGCCTGCACCGGCCATGCCTGATGCGCGCTGCATCATGCCGATGATGCCGCCGCGCGCCTTGCCCTCTTCGATGCGTTCTGCGGCAAGGCGCAGTTTTTCCATCTGGCGGCGGAAAGCCGGTGCATCAATATCCAGTTCCACCGGGAAGACCTGGCGGGCGATCTGGTTGCAGATCTCGAAGACCTTGTAATCATATTCGGTGGGATCGACGCCGAGCGCGGCGTGGAACACCGGGCGGTTGTGATCTCGCACATACATGGTCGCGTAAACCGAAAGCAGGAAGAAGCGCACCCACAGCTTGTTCGCGCCTTCCAAAAGTTTGGGATCCGCGCGCAGCAGCATGGCAAAGGCCTCGCCGTGGCGGAACTCGTCATTGCACCATTCCTCGAACCAATCGAAGATCGGGTGGAACTTGTACTGCGGGTTCTGCGCCAGATGGCGGAAGATCGTAATGTAGCGCGCGTAGCCGATTTTTTCGGACAGATACACCGCGTAGAAGATGAACTTCGGTTTGAAATAGGTGTATTTCTTGGTCTTCGTCAGATAGCCGAGATCGACGCCGATACCGGCATCCTTGAGGCTTTCGTTGATGAAGCCGGCGTGGCGGCTTTCGTCACGGGCGAGCAGGCGGAACAGCTGCTTGACGTCCGGATTCTTGGTGCGGCGTGCGATTTCCGCATAAAGGACGCAGCCGGAAAACTCGCTGGTCATCGAGCTGACTAGAAAATCGGTGAACTCCTGCCGAAGCGAAGGCTCAAGCCCTTCGATCACGCCTTTGAAGCGATCGCTGTGCTTGAAGTGCAGCTTGTTGGGATCGCCCACCATGTCTGCGATCAACTGGTCCCATTCCTTCCGCACAAGGCTGACGTCGATCGCGTCCAATGCGTCGTAATCGGTGGTGTAGAAACGCGGCGTCAGCATCGTGTCCTGCGTCGCGATTGCCATCGCTTCTTCGCTGGTCATCGGCTTGTAGGCGTTCATTTGATCCTCCCGGCATTGAAGCTGACTTCGTAGAGTTCGGCCAAGTCGAAATAGGCGGCGATTTTGGTCAGGCCGCGAGCCAGCGGGCTGGCGCGGGTGACAGTCGCGCGGCGTTCAAACACCTGGCGGGTGCCGAACGGAATCTGGATCGGGGCGCCGTGGACGCGCACCTTGTCACCCGGCTCCATCGTGATCGCGCCGTCCAATTCGACATGGGCGTGGAAATGTTCGGAGCTTTGCTCAACCGTGATCGTGCAAGGCGTCTCGAAGGACTGCGCGGTGAGGAACGACAAGGCCATCACTTCGTCTCCGCTGCGCCGGGCAGCATATTGGAATAAACCGCGCGGTTATCAGGCCCGAAAGCGCTGACTTCGACGCTGCGCCCCGTAACCGGATCGGAAAGCGTGAGGGCGGTGTTATCCCAGCGGGTCAGGGTAAATGGGACCTGCGCACCCTCGCCGCGGATCCGGCGCTGGTGGACAAGGCTGCGGACGGTCGCGCGGATGAAACCGCCTTCGCCCGGTGCAAAACGGCCGAGGACTTCGGCGGTTGCGCCGTCTTCAACCCGGACCGTGCCGTCAGCCTCGTCAAAGAAGCGCAGCGTACGCTCCTGCGCCACTTTTACACCTGCTGCTGCACGCGCTTCGGCTGGCACCGACTGGCGCGGAAACAGCCCGAAAGTGACCGAGGCCGTCAGTGCGAGCGAGATGGCGACAATGCCGCCCATCAGGATCAGCGGTGTCCGGTGAACGGTGATTTCGTCCTTTTCGTATTCGCGAACAATCATGCCGGGGCTCCCTCAAACCCTTGCTCGCCGCGGTGGGTGACCGGGACAAGACGACCGGGATGGGCCGCAGGCTGAGCAACGGTCTGGCCGCTTGCCGGGCGAGCTTCCTTGATCTCGGTCAAATTGCGATCGATCTCACCGAACTGCGCCCGGGTTTCGGCGATCATCTGCGCCAGTGCCGCAGCGTCGGGCACGGCACGCAGCATCGGCTGCGGCTTCGCATAGTGGAACGGGCGGACGTGCGGCCACAACAGCAGCGTGCCAAGCAGTCGTTCGCCGCTCAGTTCGAACGCGATATCGCCGTGGCCATCCTTGCTGCGGACCGCGAGATGCGCGGCTGTGACCTGCTTCAGCGGAATGTTGATCCGTGTTTCGATTGCCATGCCGATGCGCATGATAAGGCGCGTGTCGGTGAGGATGTAAAGCGTGCTGCGCGCGCTTAACCATGCCAGCAGATAAAGCAGCGCCGTCAGCACGATGCCGAGAACCCCGGCGACCATTGCTGCATCGGGCTTGTCCAGCATCAGCGCAATCCCCGCCAATGCCGCCATGTAGAGCCCCAGCTTGCGGGCATGGAAGGCGGTGCGCGCCAGAAGGTCAAGCTGCGGACGGCCCTTCCACAGCACCTTTTCGTCAACCGCGGGGGTCCCCATGCGATCGCCGAAGGCCTTGGGGCCGTCATTCTCAAGCGCGTCGTGATCGAGCCCGGTGGGCAGCGACGTTTCCGTCGCCGCCTCCCGTCCAGTCACATTCACGAGATCGTTCAGAGCCATGCTTCCGACCTTTCAGGGGTTGCGTACATGTAACCGCCACCAAAGTATGCCTGGATGCGGTCCTCTTCGTAGCGGGTGATGATCCCAGCGGTTTCGAGGGTGGGCACACCTTCGAACTGCGCGGCCGTGATCGCATCGACCTCGACGAACTTGGGCTTGTCTTCGATAATGGGCAGCAGAGCGTCGATCAGGCTGTTGCCGTGAACCACGGCGACCATCATGGGGGCCAGCACCTTCTTGCCGGTGGTGGTTTCGACTTCGAGGTAGCGGATCAGGTGTTCGGCCTGATCGACCCAGATATCGCTGACCTTGCCAACGGTGACGCCGTCGGCGGCCACAACCGGCCAGCCGATCAGCTGCGGATCATTGGAAGGGATCACCAGTTCATGGCTTTGTGCGATCGGGACGATGCGCGGGCGGCCGTCAAAGGTGAGATCGGGATACTTCGAGCGGTTGGCGAAGGCTGCCGGACCCATGCCATCGACCATCGCATCGCCGGTCGGGACCCAAGGGGCGCCGGCGGCGCGGAAGGCCTGCACGGCGGGCACGTTGATGTCATCGCGCGCAACGTCTTCGGGCACATAGGTGCCGCGGCCATGGGGCAGCGGGAATACCTTCTTGTCGCCGTCGGTCAGCTTGATCGAGTGAACGCGGCCGGTGTCCTCGTCCTCAAGCGGGTAGCCTTCACGGCGACTTTCGCGGTTGAGGTAGAAGACCAGGGCGATAAAGAACCCGAAGAACAGCAGGAAGGCGAGTTCGGCAACATCGAAGGTGCCGACGATATAGGCAGCGTTCATTTCATATTCCTCTCATGGAACAATCCGGCTGAGGCGGAGCCGGGTAGGTAACGGGACGGGCGGGCACGGGTAATCATGTCGGAAACTCCGCAAGGCCAAATGGCTGGTCGAGCGGATCTTCGGCATCAGGGTGAAGGTTGCGGCTGTGGCCGACCAGCGGACCGATCGCTGCCAACCCGACGAGCAGGAAAGCAATCTCGAGAATGTAGACCGCGCCGTAGCCGGTAGAACGCATTGCGATACTGGCGGCAGTATCGCCGCTTTGCAGCAGCGCGGCCACGCCATCGCGCAGCAGGCCGCCAATCGCGATGCCAAGTCCGGCGCAGGTGGCCTGCACCGCGCCCCAAGCACCCAGCGCAAGGCCAGCGGTTTCGGCCCGGGCGAGGCTCATCGCCTCCATCAACGTCCCGACGGAAAACAGGCCAAGACCGACCCCGATGGCAAGCGCGCCGGCATAGAGCATCAGCGGGGCGCCAAACGGTCCGGCGAACAGCACAAGCAGGAAGGCGTTGATCCCGACGACCAATCCTGCGCCTGCCAGCCGCAACGGATCCCACCCGCGTGCCAGCGCGCGGCCTGACAGCATGAAGCCGATCAGCGAACCCAGCGCCCAGGCACCGGTAAGCCCCGTGGTCGCGCCGACCGAGAGGCCAAGGATTTCGCCGCCATAGGGTTCAAGCAAAGCGTCCTGCATGGCAAAACCCGCCGCACCGATGCCGATCGCAGTCAGCAGCCGGGCATTGCGGCCGTCGGTGACGAAAGCCTGCCAGATTGCGCTGAAGGTTGCCGTTTCGCGCTGCGGCGCAGTCGCGGCAGGGTTGCGTGCTTCCTGCTTCCACAGGGCGGTTACGTTGAGGATGATGGTGAGCAGCGCGCAACCCTGGATCACCTGTACCAGTTTGGTCGCGGAATAATCAACCAGCACGCCGCCGATCACGAAGGCGGCAAACATCATGCCGACCAGCAGCATGACATAAAGCAGCGCCACCGCACGCGGGCGCTTGTCTTCAGGCGCAAGATCCGTGGCCAGCGCAAGACCGGCGGTCTGGGTGACATGAAAGCCGGTGCCGGTCAGCAGGAAGGCGGTTGTAGCGGCAACAAGCCCGATCTCGAACCGCTCTGGAACATCCAGCAGCAGCAGCGCGAAGGGCATGATTGCCAGACCGCCGAACTGCATCATCGTGCCGAACCAGATATAGGGCACCCGTCGCCAACCGAGCACGGAGCGATGCGTATCGGACTTGTGACCGATGAGCGCACGGAACGGAGCGGCAAACAGCGGCACTGCGATCAGCAGCGCGACCAGCCATGTGGGTGTGCCAAGTTCGACCACCATGACCCGGTTCAAAGTGCCGTTCAGCAGCACCATCGCCATGCCCACGCTGAACTGGAACAGCGACAGCCGCAGCAGCCGGGGTAGCGGCAGGTCCGCACTTGCCGCATCCGCAAACGGCAACAGCTGGAAAACCAGCTGTGTCCAGTGCGGTTTGGGCGTGCGGACCGGGGTGTTCATCCGTGCCTCACCAGTTCCAGCGCTTGCGAAGTGTAGAACCCCGACTGGATGCGCTGCGTGCGGCCGATGCTCCACCCGCTAAGGCGTGCCAGTCGTTCGCGCAGGTCACCTTCCGCGACCGGCACGATCGCGGGCGAACGGTCGGACTTGGGGAAGAACTTGCCCACTTCATGCATCGCACTGAGCAGGCGGGTGCGCGGGGCGAAGGTGAACAGGATTGATCCGGTTGTTCGCTGGGCGAGCTGGCTCAGGGCGTCCACCAGATCTTCCGGCTGGTAATGGATCAGCGAGTCCATGGCGACCACATGGGCAAATGTGCCCAACTGCGGATCGAGCATGTCGCCAGCGCGCCAATGGATGCGGCCATGTCCGATGAAGGACGGAGTGCGTTCGCGCGCAACCTCGACAAGGCCTGCGGCGACATCGATCCCGGTCACTTCTGCGCCCCGGCACGCGGCGGCGACCGCCAGCGATCCGGTGCCGCATCCGGCATCAAGTAGCTTGGTGCGCCTCAGATCCGTGGGCAGCCAGTCGAGCAAATTGGCACGCATCGCATCGCGCCCGGCCCGCACTGTCGCGCGAATCCCGCTGACCTTGGTGTCGGAGGTGAGATCGATCCATGCCTGCCGCGCAGTGCTGTCGAAGTATGTCGCCAGCGCCTCGCGCCGGTGGTCATATTCGGAAGGGTTGCGGGTGGCCATTATTCAAACCCCAGGAAGTCGAAGATGTCCCGATCCTTCATGGGCTGCGCTGTCGAAGGATCGACGCCGGCCCACAGCATGGCGGCAAGGCGCAGATATTCGTCCTGAGCCGCGATTACTTCCGGGTCGTCGCCCATTTCAAAGAGCGTGCATTTTTTCAG
>JBEQBX010000027.1:0-34004 GCA_041639595.1 Porphyrobacter sp. | reverse complement strand
TTGCGATCCACGAGAAGATCTTCACGCCGGTCGGAACCGCAATCACCATCGTCGCCGCGGTGAAATACATCTTCGTGTTCACGTCGAGGCCCACGGTATACATGTGGTGTGCCCAGACGATGAAGCCCACCACGCCGATCGCGACCATGGCATAGGCCATGCCGAGGTAACCGAACACCGGCTTGCGGCTGAAGGTCGCCACGATCTGCGAGATCATGCCGAAGCCCGGCAGGATCATGATGTAGACTTCCGGGTGGCCGAAGAACCAGAACAGGTGCTGGTAAAGCACCGGATCACCGCCGCCAGCCGGATTGAAGAAGGTCGTGCCGAAGTTACGGTCGGTCAGCAGCATGGTGATGGCCGCAGCCAGCACCGGCAGCGCCAGAAGCAACAGGAAGGCGGTTACCAGCACCGACCACACGAACAGCGGCATCTTGTGCAGGGTCATGCCCGGCGCGCGCATGTTGAAGATGGTGGTGATGAAGTTGGTCGCACCCAGGATCGAACCTGCGCCCGCAAGGTGCAACGAGAAGATTGCAAAATCGACAGCCGGACCAACCGAACCGCTGGTCGACAGCGGCGCATAGACCGTCCAGCCCGTACCCGCACCGGGGCCAGTGCCGCCGGGAACGAACAACGAGAACAGCAGCGACAGGAAGCCGACAACCGTCAGCCAGAAGCTGACATTGTTCATGCGCGGGAAGGCCATGTCGGGCGCGCCGATCATCAGCGGCACGAACCAGTTGCCGAAGCCGCCGATCATCGCCGGCATGACCATGAAGAACACCATGATCAGGCCGTGTGCGGTGATGAACACGTTCCACATGTGCAGCGCGGTGTTCAGATCATTCGCGCCGCCCATGAACTGGGCCCACCATTGCAGGTACTGGATGCCCGGTTCGGCCAGTTCGACACGCATGATGCCGGAAATGGCACCCCCAATGATCCCCGCGATAATCGCGAAGATCAGGTACATCGTGCCGATGTCCTTGTGGTTGGTTGACATGAACCAGCGGGCAAAGAAGCCCGGCTTATGGTCCGCGTGATCGTGGGCGTCATGCCCGTGATCGTGAATGTCGAAGCCTTCTGCGGTGGTTGCCATGATCAGCTACTCTTTTGCTTCAATACTTATCGGGTTCAGCCGGCTGCAGCCGGAGCGGCAGCAGGAGCTTCGGCGGCAGGGGCAGCAGCCGGAGCGGCTGCTTCCTCGCCGGGCATCGATCCGCCCTGTGCCTTCACCCAAGCGGCAAATTCAGCCGGCGGGAGCGCCTCGATGGCGATCGGCATATAGGCGTGACGTGCGCCGCACAGTTCGGAACACTGGCCGTAATACACGCCCGGCTCCTTGATGGTCAGCATCTTCTCATTCAGACGGCCCGGCACCGCGTCCATCTTGAACCACAACGACGGCACGGCGAAAGCGTGGATCACGTCGCTGGCCGTGGTCTGAATGCGCAGGGGCACGCCGGCAGGCACGACCATGCGGTTGTCCACCGCCAACTGACCAGGCTCACCGCGCTTGGCAGCTTCAGCTTCGTCGAGCATGTTCGAGACCACTTCGATCTCGCCATGGTCGGGATAGGTGTAACCCCAATACCACTGATAACCGGTCGCCTTGATGGTGACGGCATCGGCCGGCGGGGTTTTGTACTGGCGGGCCAGCAGCGTGATCGACGGGACGGCGATGATCACCAGAATGATCACCGGCACAATCGTCCAGACAACTTCGATCAGCGTGTTGTGCGTGGTCTTCGACGCAACCGGATTGGACCGGCGGTTGAAGCGCACGACGACATAAAGCAGCAGACCGAGCACCAGCAGACTGATGATCGTGATCACCGGCATCAGGATGGCGTCATGCATCCACAAGGCATATTCGCCATTGTCGGAATACTGGTCCTGAAAGGTCAGGCTCTTGAACGCATCGTCCTCGTAAGAGGTCGGCATGCCCTTGCCCTCTGTCGGGGCCATGGGGGTGTAGGCACCCTGCCCTTCGGGTGCAGCCGCCGCTTCGACAGGGGTAAGATTGCCCGGCAGAGCTTCGGGACCGGGCGCGGTTTGCGCGCCTTCAACGGCCCCTGCCTCAGCCTGAGTAACGACGGGAGCGGCAGCGTCCTGCGCCGCAAGGCCCACGGGTGCAATCGCCGCGAGCCCGGCAGTCAATACTGCCAGAATAGCCTTTTTCATACAGGTGCGCCTTTGACCCATCACTGTGCCTAAATGGTTCGAATCTGATCCCATACCGCCTGCGCCGTTCCCCCCTTGGAGACATGCGACAGACAGCGTTTGGCCAGCCCTGAGGCCAGCTTCACCCCCGCCCTTAGCCGCGCTTGCCGAGTGCCTCAAGCGCTTCTAGGGAGAAAATTATGCAAGGCTCCATGTCCAGCGCGCAAGTTGGTGGTTTCTCTCATGTTTTCTAAGGGGTTGGTTCGTGACACAAGAGGAAGTTCTCGCCGAGTTCCGCGCCAGTGGAGCCTTACTTGAAGGACATTTCAAGCTCTCGTCCGGTCGGCATAGCGGACATTACCTGCAATGTGCGCGGGTGCTGATGAACCCGGCACGCGCCGCGCGGCTTGCCGAAGCGGTGGTGGCGGGCATCCCCTCCGAGGTGCGCGAGCAGATCGATGTGGTGGTGTCGCCGGCCATGGGCGGGATCATCATCGGCCACGAAGTCGGCCGCGCGCTGGGTCTTGATGCCATGTTCCTCGAACGGCCCGAGGGCACTTTTCACTTGCGGCGCGGCTTTGCCATCGCTCCGGGCGCAAGAGTGCTGATGGTGGAGGATGTGGTCACGACCGGCCTGTCCAGCCGCGAAGCCATCGCCGCAGTCGCCCGCGAAGGGGCCGAGGTCATTGCCGAATGCGCGATCATCGACCGTTCTTGCGGTTCGGTCGATCTGGGCGTGCCGTTCTATCCGCTGCTGGCGATTGATTTTCCCACCTTCGCACCCGATTCCATCCCCGAGGCGTTGGCACGCGTAGAAGTGACCAAACCCGGAAGCCGGAAAGAATGAACCAGAGCGACACGCCCCGCCCCTTGCGCCCCAATCCCCTCCGCCTTGGCGTGAACATCGATCACGTCGCCACCATCCGCAACGCGCGCGGCGGGGATCATCCCGATCCGGTTCGCGCAGCAGAGATCGTTGCAGCGGTCGGCGGTGATGGCATCACGGCGCATTTGCGCGAAGACCGCCGCCATATCCGTGACGAGGATCTGGCCCGCATTCAGGCGGCCACCAACCTGCCGCTCAACCTCGAAATGGCAGCAACCGCGGAGATGCTGGCAATCGCCCTGCGGCATAAGCCGCACGCCGCCTGCATCGTCCCTGAAAAGCGCGAGGAGCGCACCACCGAAGGCGGGCTGGACGCAGCGGGGATGCACAACACCCTCGCCCCGATTGCCGAGGAACTGCGCGCCGCGGGCATTCGCGTCTCGCTGTTCATCGAAGCGGACGAGCGGCAGCTCGACGCCGCCCTGCGCCTCGGCGCGCCCGTGGTCGAATTCCACACCGGCGAATATGCCCACGCCTTCCTTGATGGCGACGGCGAGCGGGTGGAGCGCGAGTTGCGCCGCATCACCGACATGGCCGCGCTGGCTGCCAAGAACGGGATCGAAGCCCATGCCGGCCACGGCCTGACCTTCGAGAACGTCCAGCCCATCGCCGCCATCCCGCAGATTGCGGAACTCAATATCGGACACTACCTGATCGGCGAGGCGGTGTTTGTCGGCCTGGAAAACGCGATCCGTAGGATGCGCGATCTGATGGATGAAGTGCGGTAATCTTGGCCGAACCTGCCCCCTCCACCCTGACCGGCGAACAGCAACGCTGGGCGTTGGGCGCAGCGGGGCTGTTCCTGCTGGCCATCGGCTTTCTCGGCTTTGCGTTGAATGCGCAGGTCATGGTGGTGTTTGCCGTGGGTTGGCTGGCCTTGCAGATCTTCGGCTATGTCGGCGCGCTGAAGATCGCCAAGGGCGATTTCGGGCATCCGCTGTTCAAATCGCAGGTGATGCTGCACGCTGCGGCGTTGGCGTTGCTGGTCGCCGTAATCCTGAGAGCAACGGCATGATTATTGGCATGGGCAGCGACCTCTGCAACATCGAACGGATCGCCAATTCGATCGCGCGTTACGGCGAACGGTTCGAGAACCGCGTTTTCACCGCGACCGAAATCGCCAAGGCCCGCCGCCGGCCCTTCACCATCGCCGGCACCTACGCCAAACGGTTCGCTGCCAAAGAGGCATTTTCCAAGGCGGTCGGCACGGGGTTCCGGCGCGGCGTATTCATGAAGGATATCGGCGTGGTCAACGCCCCCTCAGGCGCGCCCACGCTTGCGCTGACGGGCGGCGCGGCTTTGCGGCTTGTGGAAATGACGCCAAAAGGCCATGAGGCCCGCATCCATCTGACCCTTACGGATGATCACCCCTGGGCGCAGGCCTTCGTGATCATCGAAGCCATTCCCTTGTAACAGGCTACCCATGGCAACCCCCATCGCAACAGACGAAAGCTCGCCCGTGACTGACAGCAGCACCCCGGAAAAGGTCAATTGGCTCGCGGAGATCCGCGGTCTTGCGCTGATGCTGCTCGCTGTGCTGGCGTTCCACAGTCTTGTGGCCAAGCCGTTCTACATCCCCTCCACATCAATGATGCCGACCTTGTGGGTGGGCGACCGGCTGGTGGTGAGCAAATATCCTTATGGCTGGTCATGGGCCTCGGCCAGCTTCCACCTGCTGCCGCGCAGCGACACGCGGGTGTGGGCCGACACGCCGGAATATGGCGACATCGTGATCCCCGTCCACCCGATCCGCGACGAAGATTACATCAAGCGCGTGGTGGCGCTGCCCGGCGACACCATCGAAGTGCGCGGTGGCCAGATCATCCTCAACGGCGCTCCCATCAAGCGCGAGGTGGTGCCCGCTGTGCGCCTGCCGTTCGAACCCGACCTGCTGTGCAAGGACAGTCCCTGCCTTTCCGCGTTCGAACAATTCCGCGAAACCGGCACCGACGGGCGCGACTACTTCGCCCCGCCCACCTGGCGCGAAACGCTGCCCAACGGCGCGACCTATCTGACCATCGACTATGTCGACCAGTCGCTCGACAATTATGGTCCCTACACCGTGCCTGCCGACAGCGTCTTCGTGATGGGCGACAACCGCGATCAGAGCGCCGACAGCCGCGCCGCTGCCATCGAGAACGGGCTTGGTGACGGCGTTCCGCTTGCCAATATCGGCGGACGGGCGGAGTTCATCACCTTCAGCCTGGACGGATCGACCACCTGGAACCCGGCAAGCTGGTTCACCAGCCTGCGCGGCGACCGTGCATGGACCACGCTGCGCCCGCCGCTGGCAGAGGGCGCCGCAGCCAAGTAACAAGGGCGACGCATAACAATGGCTCGCAAGTTCCTCTATTTCGTCGCTTTCTGCATCCTACTGGTGATTGGCGGAGGACTTCTCCTCGCGCTGTTTCCGAACCAGCTGACCAAACTTGCGACAGTGCCGTCGGTCGAATTCACGCCGGTCACCCCGCTTGAGGCCAACGCCTACGAGGACCCCGGCCTGTGGTATTCGCGCCCCGGCATCGGGACCAGCGATCCGGCCCGCTGGCAGCCAGCCTATGCGGGCAATCGCGGCGTGCTGCCCACCCCGGCTGACCCGAAGCAGCCCTTTGCCGTGTTCTTCGTCCATCCCACCAGCTACCTCAGCCGGACGGGCTGGAACGCCCCTCTGGCGAACGGCGGTGATCCGGAGGCCGAACGCATCGCCCGCATCTACATCCGCGGGATGGCCAGTCCTTTCAACGCTGCGAGCGAGATCTGGGCGCCGCGTTACCGGCAGGCGACGATGGGCGCCTTCCTCACCAGCGGGCCAGAGGGCAAGCAGGCTTTCGACGCAGCCTATTCAGACGTGCGAGAAGCGTTTCGCTTCTTCCTCTCCTCGGTCGATCCCCAAACGCCGATCGTGCTCGTGGGTCATTCGCAAGGTGGCCTGCACCTCAAGCGCCTGCTCTCAGAGGAGGTCAAAGGCACCCCCGTCGCTGGCAGGCTGGCCGCAGCCTATGTGATCGGCTGGCCGCTATCGACCTTGCACGACCTGCCCGTCATCGGCTTCCCTGCCTGCGCCGCGCCCGATCAGACCGCCTGCGTGATCAGCTGGTTGAGCTATGCCGAACCTGCAGACCCATCGTTGATGCTGGATGCCTATGCTGCCACCCCTGCGCTCGATGGCAAGGCTCCGGGCAGTGATCCCATGCTGTGCAGCAATCCGCTCACTGGCGGCATTGGCGGGACGGCTTCGGCCAGCGCCAACCTCGGCACGCTGGTGCCCGACGACAGCATGCAAAAGGGCGAACTTGTCCCGAACCTCGTCCCTGCGCGCTGTGACAAGCGGGGCATCTTGCTGATCGGCCCACCGCCCGCAATGGGTTCCTACGTGCTGCCGGGCAACGATTACCACATCTACGACATCCCGCTGTTCTGGGCCAATACCAAGGCGGATGTGAACCGGCGGGCGGATGCATGGCAGACAGCGAACTGATCTTCGAGGACGCGCGCGGCTTTGCTGCCGCGATCGGGGATGGCGGCGTGCTGCTGGGGCTCGACCTTGGCACGAAGACGCTGGGCACCGCCACCTGCGATGCGGGGTGGCGCTTCGCCACGAACGGCACCACCATCCAGCGTGGCAAGTGGGGCCGCGACCGCGACACGATCGCCGCCCTCATCAAAAGCCGTAGCATTAAGGGGCTGGTGCTAGGGCTGCCCCGCAACATGGACGGTTCCGAAGGCCCGCGCGCGCAGGCCAGCCGCGCTTACGCCCGCAATTGCGCCGAAGCCTTTGCCCTCCCCATCCTGCTGTGGGACGAACGCTGGTCGACACAGGCCGCCGAAGCCGCGATGATCGGTCAGGACATGAGCCGCGCCAAACGCGCCGCCGCCATCGACAGCCACGCCGCCGCCGTGATTCTGCAAGGCGCAATCGACCGGCTGGCAGGCGGCGTGCTCTAATCACTCTCCGGTTGCCTCGCAAAAAGTGCGTTGCCACCCTTGTGCCTGCACCCCTATGGCCTCGCCCATGAACACACCCCCAGACCGGTTTGACGCGCGCGAAGCGTCCAAGTGGTTTTTCCGCCACGGTCATACCGGCTGGCTGGGCCTCAGATTTATCGCTCAGGGCGAAAACTGGGTGGAACTGGAATTGCCCTGGCGCGAAGACCTGCTGGGCGATGCGAGCCGTCCGGTGCTTGCCTCCGGCCCGATCATCAGCCTGATGGACATGGCCAGCGGGATGGCGATCTGGCAGGCCAGCGGCACCTTCAACCCTGTGGCCACGCTGGATCTGCGCGTCGATTACCAGCGCCCCGCGCGTGAGCGGGCGAGCGTGAAAGGCCGGGTCGAATGTTACCGCCGCACGCGCTCTGCTGCATTCGTGCGGGGGATTGCCTATGACGATGATCCCGATGATCCGCTCGCCCACGTGGCTGGCGTATTCATGACCATCGGCGCAGACCCGCGCGAGGCTAACCCGGCCTTGAAGGGCGGAAGCGATGCCTGACGCGCTGGAACTGCCCGCCTATGCGCGCTCGCTGGGCATCGCGCTGACCGGTAACTTGGAAGGTGGGATGCCGGTACTGACGGTCGATTTCGGCCCGATGGTCGAAGGCCGCCCGCAGCATTTCCACGGCGGAGCGACCGCCGGCCTGCTGGAGAATGCAGGCTATGCCGCCCTGCGCACGGCGCTGATCGCTGCGGGGCGCGATCCGCAATTGAAACCCATCAACATCACTGTCCAATATCTTGCGGCCGGCAAGTCACGGCCCAGCTTTGCCGTGGGCCGCATTACCCGTCTTGGGCGCCGCAATGCCAATGTCACGGTCGAAGCGTGGCAGGATGGCCGCGACCACCCTATCGCGACGGCGGTAATGAATATCCTGATGGTTTGATCGCCCCGCTCGCCTAAGGCGGCGGGCTTGGCGCGGCGGAGGGCTGGACAACCACCCCTTGCCCGTCGACCCTGACCTCCAACGGAACGCCTTGCTGCGTCAGCGTCACCCCATTGCCATCGACCTTGAGGGTGGTGCCATCTTGCCCGAGCGGAATTTCACCGCCTTCGATCACGTCGAGCGGTTGCACAGGGCCTTCAGGATCGGGCGATGTGTCTGATTTGGGCGCAGGCGCACCTTCGATCTTCAGCGCCTCGCGCATGAATTCACGCCAGATACGGGCAGGTGTGCTGCCGCCGGTGACCCCGTTCAGCGGGGTGTTGTCGTCGTTCCCGATCCACACGCCCACCACCAGATCGCCCGCATAGCCGACAAACAGCGCGTCGCGGTAATCCTGCGTGGTGCCGGTCTTGCCATAATTGGCGATCGGCAGCGACGCACCCCGCCCCGTGCCGCGATTGATCGCCGCGCGCAGCATCCCTTCAAGATCTTCGTGTGTGCCCCCCGACATCGAATCCTTGCGCGTGGTCAGCCACTCCCACCAGCCTTGCTCTGCGCGGGCAAAAGCATGAGGTTCGATCGGATAATCATTGGCGGCAATCCCCGCATAGGCGGCGGTCAGCTCCATCAGCGTCATCGCTGACGTGCCAAGCGCAAGGCTGGGATCGCCCTCGGTCATGGGGGCGGTGATGCCGAGCTTGCGGGCGGTGCGGATCACCTTGTCGCTGCCCACCGCCTGAAACAATCGCACTGCGGCGACATTGCTCGACTGCGCGAAGGCATTCTCCAGCGTGATCTGGTCGGAATATTGCCCCCGCGCGTTCTTGGGGCGGTAGCTGCCCTGTTCGATGGGGGTGTTGGGAATGGTGTCATCCGGCTCCCACCCCGCCTCCAATGCCGTCAGATAGACGATGGTCTTGAAGGTCGATCCGGGCTGACGGCGCGCCTGCGTGGCGCGGTTGAAGGGCGATTTGCGGTAATCGCGCCCACCCACCAGGGCCACCACTTCGCCATTGCGGCGCATCGCCACCAGCGCAACCTGCGCGCCGCCAATCGGCGCGCGCGAGACGATGCGATTGGCCAGCGATTGTAGCCGTGAATCGAGCGTGGTGGTAAGCACGGACTTGGAATAGCTCGCGTCCATGCCCTCGCGCGCAAGCGGCAGCGCCCAATCGGCAAAATATGTGCCGGTCGGCAGGTTCCCGTCACGGGTCCGCACATCGATGCGCGGATCGGGCAGCGCCTTCGCCTCGGCAGCGGTGAGGTATCCGGCAGCGACCATTGACTGCACCACCAACTCCATGCGCTTCTTGGCTTTGTCGTAATGCTTGGTCGGGGCGTAGCGCGACGGGGCTTGCAGCAATCCCGCCAGCATCGCCGCCTGTTCGGGGCGCAGCTTTTCCGGCTGGCGGTAGAAATAATGCAGCGACGCGGCGCGAAGGCCATACTGGTTGTCGCCGAAATAGGCGTTGGACAGATAGCGTTCGAGGATCTCGTCCTTGGTCAGCCAGCTTTCCAGCCAGACCGCGATCAATGCCTCACGCGCCTTGCGGGTGAGCGATTGTTCGGGGGTAAGGAAGGTGAATTTGGCGAGCTGCTGGGTGATTGTCGACCCCCCGCCATACCCCGTCCACGCCGCCCGGGCGATGCCGCGCGGATCGATGCCCCAATGCGAATAGAACCGCCGATCCTCGATGGCGAGAAAGGCTTCGACCACATGCGGCGGCAGATCGGCGACCTTGACGGGCGCTTCGACCACCGCCCCCTGCCGCGCAATCGGCTTGCCGTCGCTGGCCAGCAGCGTGACCTGCGGCGGGGCGATGGGTTCAAGGCTTTTGGAAAGCGGCGCGGTGATGGTGAGCCAGCCGACCAGCACCACGAACAGCGCCAGCGCCGCCATGATGCCGCGTCCTGTCCACCACCACCTGCTGCGCGTGCGCCAATAATCGCGCTGCCACCAGCGCATGGGGCGTTTCTGGTCGATGGCCAGGGCATCGTCGATCAGGCCAAGCTTGGCATCCCAAGCATCGAAATCAGGCGCAGCAGACACCCGCGGGCGCGGCGGAAAATCGTCCTCGTCGTCGATCGGACGGTTTGATTCGTAGAGCGGGAAGAAACCCGCAGGGGTGCCAGGGCCATCTTCGGCACCGGCCCGCGAGCCTTTCCAGAATCGGTCGAACAGCGCCATGATGACGACTGTATTACCAGCCTACAACACTTGCCTGCAAGCCGCTTGCTTAACGCTTTTTCGCCGCGCCTTCGGGCAGGTCTTCGCCAAACACGCGCTGGTAATATTCGGCCACCAGCGTGCGCTCCGCCTCGTCGCACTTGTTGAGGAAGCTGAGGCGGAAGGCAAAACCGGTCGATCCGAAGATCGCCGCGTTCTGCGCCCAGGTGATCACCGTGCGCGGGCTCATCACGGTCGAAATGTCTCCGTTGATGAAGCCCTGACGGGTCAGTTCGGCAACCTTCACCATGTCGGCGATCAGCTTGCCATCGGTCATCGGGGTCTTCGACTTGACGATCTGCTGCTCAACATCGGGCGCAAGGTAGTTCAGCGCGACGACGATGTTCCAGCGGTCCATCTGCGCCTGATTGATCGCCTGCGTGCCGTGATACAGGCCCGAGGTATCGCCGAGGCCGACAGTGTTGGTGGTCGCGAACAGGCGGAAGAACGGGTTGGGCGTGATGACGCGGTTCTGGTCGAGCAGGGTCAGGCGGCCATCGAATTCGAGGATGCGCTGGATCACGAACATCACGTCGGGCCGCCCTGCGTCATATTCGTCAAAGGTCAGCGCGACCGGGTGCTGGAGCGCCCAGGGAAGGATGCCCTCCTTGAACTCGGTCACCTGCAACCCGTCCTTCAACACGATCGCATCTCGCCCGATCAGGTCGATCCGGCTGATATGGGCATCAAGGTTGACGCGGATGCTGGGCCAGCCGAGGCGGGCGGCGACCTGTTCGATATGGGTCGATTTGCCCGTGCCGTGATAGCCCTGCACCATCACCCGCCGGTTGTGCGCAAAGCCCGCAAGGATCGCCAGCGTGGTGTCCGGATCGAACACATAGGCCCCGTCTGTCTCGGGCACGTGCTCGGATGCTTGCGAAAATGCGGGAACTTGCCAGTCGACATCAATGCCGAACGTCTCTCGGACATCGATGGTGGTGTCGGGCTGGGTGGGCATGGCGCTGGCGCCGGAAGGGATCGTGGTCATTGCGCCGGACGGTTAAACGGCAAGGCGCGAGGCTGCAAGCGGTGGTTTGAACGCCTGGCCTCGCAAATTAACGAGCGCGCCTTTCGCGCTCCCCGATCCTCCCTATATCTGCCCCATGCCCGATCCGGTCGAATCACTGCGCCTGAAGCTGGTTTCCCAGGTGCGCGGGGTGTTTCACGATGCCAGCGCCGGGCAGACCCCCACCCCGCCATCGGACGATGCGCTGTTTGCCCGCGATACGCCGATCCGGCAGGTGCACGCCGATATTGTCGGCATGATGACCGGCGGGGTGCGCGCGCTGCTGCTGCAGATGCTCCATCCCCACGCGCTGCAAGGCGTGCTGGATCATTCCAACTTCCGCGAGGACATGCACGGGCGGCTGCGGCGCACGGCGCGGTTTATCGCGGTCACAACCTTCGGGCACCGTGACGAAGCGATGAAGGCGATCGAGCGGGTCAACCGCATCCACGCGCACGTCGGCGGCACCCTGCCCGATGGCACGCCCTACGAAGCGACCAATCCGCGCACGCTCGCGTGGGTCCACGTGACCGAAGCGCAGAGCTTTTTGGCGGGCTATATCCGCCATGTCCGCCCATCCATGACCGTCGCCGAGCAGGACGAATACTACCGCCAATTCGCCGTCATAGCCCGTGCGCTGGGCGCCGATCCGGTCCCGGAGACACGGGCCGAGGCCGACAAGATTTTCAGAGCCTTGCGCCATGATCTTGCGACTTCGCCGGAAGCACGCGAGGTCGCGCAGCTCGTCCTTAGCCAGCGCCCGCCGGGCACGCCGCTTGCCGTCCAGACGATGATCACCGCCGATGCCGTCGCCATGCTGCCCGACTGGGCGCGCACAATGCTGGGCCTGCAACGCCCGATCCTGACCGCCCTTCCCGCCCGCGCGGCAACCTGGGGCATGGGCCGCACCTTGCGCTGGGCGTTCCGGCAAACCTAAGCCGCTTCAAGGGAGAGAGAAGCATGGCCGAATTCACCTTCTACACCGTTGCCATGAGCCGCGGCCAGATTTCGCGCTGGGCGCTGCACGAGGCAGGCGCGGATTACGAGCACGTGGTGTTCGACTGGGCGACGCGGCCCGCCACGTTCAAGGACATCAACCCGATGAACAAGGTGCCCACGCTGGTGCATCACCATCAGGGCCACGATCACGTCATCACCGAATGCGCCGCGATCAACCACTACCTCGCCGAAACCCACCCCGACAAAGGCCTGCTGCCCGACGCCCACGAAAAGGCCGCCTATTTCCGCTGGCTGTTCTTTGCAGCCGGGCCGCTGGAACAGGCGATCATCGCCCGCTCGCTCGGTTGGGAAGTGCCCGAGGGCAAGGCCGGGCAGGCAGGCTTCGGCAGCCTCGATCTGACCATCGATGCGCTGGATAGCTGGCTTTCGGCGAACGATTTTGTGGCGGGGGCGAGGTTCACCATGGCCGACACCTATGTCGGCAGCCAGTTCGTGTGGGGCCTGCGCTTCGGCTCGATCCCCGAACGGCCGAGTTTCCGCGCCTACGCCGAACGCGTCACCCAGCGGCCCGCCTATGCCGAGGCCAATGCGATTGATGCCGCGGTCATCAAATCCGCGCAGCCGTCAGGCGCCTGATCTGCCAAAGAGCTTGGTATCGGCCCGCCAAAGGACGGGCCGCGAGCGCACACGCGCGAGCCGCAGGCGATCCGGCGCGAAGCGACGGAGACTCGCCGAGGATGTGCCCGCGAAGGCGGGCACGCAAACTAGAAAGCCTCAGGCCAGCGCCGCGCTTTTCTTCAGCAACTGATAGGCGTCCACCACGGCGGTCAGCTGCGTTTCATGCTGCCGGTCGCCGCCATTGCGGTCCGGGTGGTAACGCCGCACCAGTTCGGAATAGCGGCGGCGCAGACGAGTGCGGTCGGTGTCGCTGCCCAACCCCATGACTTCCAGCGCTTGCGCTTCCTCGCGGTTGAACCTTGCGCGCACAGATTGCGCTGCCGCCTTGGCATCGCGCTCGGCGCGTGATTTGATGCCGCGGGCGCGGGCGGAAATCGCCTCCAGCGGGTCGGAATAATCGGCCCAGCGCGGCACATCGGCGATCCCGGCGGTGGGGCGGAACACCCGGCTTTCGGTCTGCCAACCGGCAATCGGCGATTGCGCGCGCATGATTTCCTCGGCGCTCAGCCCTTCGAACCAGTCATATCCCGCGTTGAATTCGCGCACGTGATCAAGGCAGAACCAGCGCCATTCGCCCGGCCCGTCAAAGCCGTGGGGGCGGATGCCGGGCGCGCGGAATTCACCGTGCTCGCGGCAACCGGGCCGCTCGCAGCCTCGCCCTGCGCTCTCGACGCGACCGTGGAATCGTGGTGAAGGCATAGGCTTGTCAGAATGGCGATTGGGCAGGCGAGTTCCAAGTCCGAATTGCCGCTCATCGATTGCAAAGAAGGAAAGACCCGATGTCTGTCGCCGAGGAAATGCACGTCCTGCTGACCGAGGCCTTCGCGCCCGCCCGACTCGCGATCATCAACGATAGTGCCAAGCATTCGGGCCACATGGGTGATGACGGATCGGGCGAATCGCACTTCACCATCGAGATCGAGGCAGCCGCCTTTGCCCCGATGAACCGCCTTGCCCGCCAGCGCGCGGTGATTGCCGCGCTGGGCGATATTGTCGGCGGGCGGGTCCACGCGGTCGCGATCAAGGCGAGCGTGCCCGCAGCGTGAGTCCGGTCTTCAACCCTGCTCTGCGCCTGCGCCGCGCGGCGCGGCTGATCGTGATCGATCCCGACAGCCGCGCGCTCATGTTCCGTTACGACGTGCCGGGACGCCCGCCATTCTGGGTGACAGCGGGCGGCGAATGCGACCCGGGTGAAAGCTTTCGCCGGGCAGCCCGGCGCGAACTCTTCGAAGAAACCGGCATCATCGTCACCGATATTGGCCCCGAAATCGCGCGGATGACGCCTGAATTCGTCACCGTCGAAGGCGAGCTGGTGCAGGCATATGAACGCTTCTTCCTGATCCGCGTGGCCGAGGCGCGGGTCGACACCTCTCGCCACACCGCCCTTGAACAGCAGATGATGACGCAGCACCGCTGGTTCACCCTTGCCGAGCTGGAAAGCTGGCATGAAGCGATCTTCCCGGTGGAGCTTGCCGCAATCATCCGGTCTGCAATCGCAACCTGATTGCTCTCGCCCCACCTGCTCGCTAGTCCTCTCGCAAACGGGAGAGAGACATGGAATTTGCAGGCAAGGTGGCTTGGATCACCGGCGCATCATCGGGCATCGGCGCGGCCCTTGCGCGGGAATTGGCGGCACGCGGCGCCCATGTGGTGCTTTCGGGGCGTGACGCGGCGCGGCTGGCCGAAGTGGCGGCAGATTGCGGCCAGAGCCTGATCCTCGCGTTCGATGTGCGTGACGAAGCGGCGCTTGCAGACGCGACTGCCAAAGCGATTGCATGGAAGGGCGGCGTCGACATCGCCTTCGCCAATGCCGGGATTTCGCAGCGCAGCCGCGCGTTGAAAACTGCGATGCAGGTTTACCGCGACATCATCGACGTCGATCTCACCGCGCAGATCGCCTTCAGCCAGGGCTTGATCGGCCACATGGCAGAGCGTGGTTCCGGGGCGCTCGGCTTCATTTCTTCCATCGCAGGCAAGGTCGGGGTGCCGATGCGCACGGCTTATTGTGCGGCGAAGTTCGGCCTTGCAGGCTATGCCGATGCACTGCGGGCGGAGCTGTCGATCAACGGCGTTTCTGTCCACACCATCTACCCCGGATCGGTGCAGACGAACGTTTCGCGAAACGCTCTCACCGCGGAAGGCACCGCGCGGGGCAGCTCTGACAAAGCGATCGACGAAGGCATCCCTGCCGATGTCGCCGCGCGCGCCATGCTGGATGGCATCGCGGCTGGCACGCGCGAGATTATCGTGGCCGAAGGCGGCGAGCTAGCCATGGGCGAGATGCGCCGCACGCCCGATGCGCTGTTCGATTCTGTCGCAGGCATGGTCGCCAAGGGTTACATGGACAAGCTGGAGCAGACGTGATGGCCTTCGATCTCAAGCGCGTGGCGCTGCCCAACGGCATCCACCTCAACATCGTCGATGAAGGGCCGGTCGACGCGCCGGTGCTGATATTCCTGCATGGCTTTCCGGAAAGCCACCGGACGTGGCGGCACCAGATCGCGCATTTCTCTGATCGGTTCAGATGCATCGCGCCCGACCAGCGCGGCTATCGCGGATCGTCGAAGCCGCAGGAGGTAGCCGCCTACACCCCCGACAAGCTGATCGGCGATATCTTCCTGCTGGCAGATGCACTGGGGATCGCGCATTTCACCATCGTCGGCCATGACTGGGGCGGCGCGCTGGCGTGGGGCGTGGCGCTGGGCGGGCAGCACGCCCGCGTGACCCGTGCGGTGATCGCCAACGCGCCGCATCCGGTGACCTTCCAGAAGCTGCTCTACACCCACCCCGTCCAGCGCGAAGCGAGCCAGTATATCCGCGGCTTCCGCGATCCGGCGAACGATGCGCTGGTGAAGGACCACGGGCTCACCGGCTTGCTGCTGAAAGAGGTCAAGTGGGACCGCCCCAGCAAGATGGAGCCGGAGGAACGCGACGCCCTGCTGCTCGACTGGCAGAACCGCGATGCAGCATTCGGGATGCTCAACTACTACCGCGCCAGCCCGATTGACGTGCCGCCGATGGATGCGCCCTTTGCGATTCCCGAAGGTTGGACACCCCCCGCCCTGCCCAAGCTGACCATCCCGACTCTGGTGATCTGGGGCCTCGACGATCTCGCCCTGCCCCCTGAGAACCTCGAAGGGCTGGAGGACATCATCGACCCGCTCACCATCGTGAGGGTGCCCGACTGCGGGCATTTCGTGCCGTGGGAAGCGCCCGAGGCGGTGAATGCGGCGATGGAGGCGTTTCTGGCAGGCTGAGAGATATCCTGACCGGATGTAAGGAGCCGCTGGTCGCCCCACTTCAGCTTCAACCTGCTCGCAGCTTCTGCCGGACTTTGCGATAGACCCTCGTCGGATCCATCAGCTTCTTGAGGAGCACAATGGAGTCGCGGTGGTCTCCATAGAGGTTGATTGGCAGTTCGAGCAGTTCAGGCCAGAACCTCGCTATAAAGCTTAGGACCATACCGTCGCCCTGTCGGAACTCCGGCGGCAGCGTCAGCATAGCCTCAATCGCGGTGTAGGAACCCAGCGCGGGAAGGATCACCTCGCGCCCGTTGGCATAGGATTGCGAGCTACTCCAGGAACCCATGCGCAATTCGATATAGGCTAGGTCGAGAATATGATGAGGCCGCATGGTTGGCACGGCATCCAGCCAAGCCTCGACGCGGCGCACCAGTTCCGGCACGCGCGGGAGCTTCAGCAAGTCAACAATCGTCACTGCGTCGATCTCCGGCATGCGGTGCATGTCGCGCCACAGAAAACAGCGACCCACTTCCCCACCAAGACCCCCGATCGCAATGCGATCCTCAATCGCGTAGACGCTCGGATGCTGCTTTCGATTAGCCGTGATTACGCAGTCGCCAGCCCTGCGATCCCATTCGCGCGCCTCCGCCTCGGATGCGGCCCGATAGGGCAAGAACCGGTGGTCGAGTTTAAACAGCGACGAAAGTTCACGCGCCCGGTCGAGATCAAAGAATGAGGCCGTTAAACCCGGAGGTGATCCGACCGTATAGAACTCGACGCGATTGGCATAATCCCTGATCCCCGCAAGGATCACTCGGCTATCGCCGCCGCCGGTCAGCCCGACGGAAACATCACGGCCGCTGGCAAGGAGGCCGGAAACCAGCGCTGCGACCGCCGCCTGAATGGCATTGAGCGACGTCTCGGGCGACTGTGTGGTGTGTTCGGCTCGTGCATAGGAATTGTGTCGGTGGGCAGTCCATGACTCGCAATTGAGGTAATGGTTTGGCATCAGCCGTTCGAGACCGCGATGAGCGGTGAGACCAGCAGGAAACCAGCCATCTCGCGTGATTTCGAGCTCTTGGTAAAGCGCGCGGTCGAAGCGCTGTTGATAGGCTTGCCCGTCCATCAGGTCCGCAGCAGTTCCGCCGGCCATTCCCGCCTCGGGATCGTAAACGACGCTTAGGCTACCAAGTCCATCGAGATAAATCCGCGGGTCGCTGCCGGTGTGGAGGATCGCCAGATAAGTGCCCAACAGCGGGTAAATCTCCGCTTCGAAGACGTCGCAAGTTCCGATGTCCTCAATGGAGCGGAGCATACGGCCACGTTTGGGACATATCGGCCAACCGAGCACGAAACCAACATTCGCGCCGTTAGCGATAAGAGTAGTAACAGGTATCCGATCGGCAACCTGCAGTGACCAATCGCCGAGCGTATGGTCCACTCGGTCGAGCCGCGCCGCATCTCGCGTAAACGCAAAACCTATCACCGGCTGTTCCCCGATGCGACCCGAAGAAGCTTGAAATGGCGCTGACCATTGCCCTTTGCACTACGCCCCACTAAACGCGCGGTCAATCATGACCACCATTGGCACCCACGACAACAGCTTCTTCCGGCCCGGACAGCTGACCTTCGCTATCCCCAAGGGGCGCATCCTCGACGAGGCCCTGCCGGTGATGGCGCGCGCCGGTCTGGAACCGGATGCCGACTTTCACAATCCCAAAAGCCGCGCGCTCGCGTTTGGCACCAATCGGGCTGATATGCGCCTGATCCGCGTGCGCGCCTTCGATGTGGCGACCTTTGTGGCCCACGGCGCAGCGCAGGTCGGTATTGTCGGATCGGATGTGATCGAGGAATTCGACTACGCCGATCTTTACGCGCCGGTCGATCTTGGCATCGGGTTGTGCCGCCTGTCGGTGGCCCGCATGGCAAGCGACCTTGACGAGGGCAGCAGCGCCAGCCACCTGCGCGTCGCCACCAAATATCCCAGCCTCACCCGCCGCCATTTCGAAGCCGCCGGTGTGCAGGCCGAATGCGTCAAGCTGAACGGTGCGATGGAGCTGGCCCCGTCGCTGGGCCTTGCCCGCCAGATCGTCGATCTGGTGTCCACCGGCACGACATTGCGCGAAAACGGCTTGGTTGAAACGTCGGTCATTCTGGACATTTCCGCCCGCCTCATCGTCAACCGCACCGCATTGAAAACCGACCGCCGAGTTGCCGCGCTGGTCGAAGCCTTCCGCCGCGAGGCGCAGGCGCGCGGCGAGAAAGCTTCTGCAGCATGATCGATATCCTCTCCACCCTTGCGCCCGATTTCCCCGCGAAGTTTGACCGCATTGTCGATGCCCGCCGCGAATCCGACAGCGATGTAGCCGGGCAGGTCAGCGACATTCTCCAAACAGTAAAAATGCGCGGCGATGCAGCGCTGGTGGATTTCACCCAGCGTTTCGATGGCTATACGCTGGCGGAGGACGCCGATTGGTCAATTTCGCGCGAACGTTGCGAGCAGGCCTATCACGAGCTTGCCCCCGATCTGCGCGATGCGCTGGAACTCGCCGCCGCGCGTATCCGCGCCTATCACGAAGCGCAGCTCCCCGCCGACCGCGACTATGTTGACGCGGCAGGCGTGCGCCTCGGCGCGATCTGGCGGGCGGTAGATGCGGCAGGGCTGTATGTTCCGGGCGGGCGGGCGGCCTATCCCTCATCGCTGCTGATGAACGCGATCCCTGCACGGGTTGCGGGCGTGGAGCGGCTGGTGGTTGTCACCCCGACGCCCAAAGGCACGGCCAATCCGCTGGTGCTGGCCGCAGCGCATATTGCAGGCGTGGACGAAATATGGCGCGTTGGCGGCGCGCAGGCCGTGGGCGCGCTCGCCTATGGCACGGACCGTATCCGCCCGGTTGATGTCATAACCGGCCCCGGCAATGCCTGGGTGGCCGAAGCCAAGCGCCAACTGTTCGGCGTGGTCGGCATCGACATGGTCGCCGGACCTTCCGAAATTCTCGTCATCGCCGATGGCAAGAACGACCCTGACTGGATCGCTGCCGACCTGCTGAGCCAGGCCGAACATGACCCGACATCACAATCGATCCTGATTACCGATGATGCGGGCTTTGCGCGGCAGGTGGAGGATTGCATCGACCTTCAGATCAGCCAGCTTTCCACCGCCAAAACGGCGCGGGCCAGCTGGGATGCGCATGGCGTGATGATCATGGTCAATGATCTGCTGAAAGAGGCCCCGGCCCTCGCCAACCGCCTCGCTGCCGAACACGTCGAGATCGCGGTCGATGATCCCGAGCCTTACCTGAAGAGCATCCGCCACGCGGGCAGCATCTTCCTTGGCCGCATGACACCCGAAGCGGTGGGCGATTATGTCGCGGGGCCGAACCACGTGCTGCCCACGGGCCGCCGCGCGCGCTTTTCAAGCGGGCTGTCGGTGCTCGATTTCATGAAGCGCACCAGCTTCCTCGGCCTTGATGAAGCCGCCTTCGCCGCGATCGGCCCTGCCGCCGCAACCCTCGCCCGTGCCGAGGGGCTACCTGCCCACGCAAAATCCGTGGAACTGAGGATCAAATGAACCAACCCGCCCGTTCAAAAGCCCGCTCGGCTGCGCGTCTCGCCGCCGTGCAGGCGCTTTACCAGCAACACATGGAGGGCACTGCCCTTGCCCGTTTGCTCGATGAATTCCATCAGCATCGTTTAGGCAACACCATCGACGATGAGGATTTCGACGACGCCGAATATGCCGATGCCGAAGTGCCGTTCTTCGACGACGTAGTGCGCGGCGTGGACGCGCGGCGCGACGAGATCGACGCGCTGGTAGCGGACAAACTGGCCGCCGGGTGGAGCATCGCTCGACTCGACAAGACCATGCTGCAAGTGCTGCGCGCCGGCACTTATGAACTGCTAGCCCGCGCTGATGTGCCGCCCGCGGTGACGATCAACGAATATGTCGAGGTCGCCAAGGCGTTCTTCGATGACGGGCAGGCAAAGTTCGTCAACGGCATTCTGGATGCGGTGGCCAAAGAGGCGCGTGCGGGGTAATCCCTCAGCCGCATGAATGAACCCGAGTTCCTCGTCGCCTTGCGCGCCCTGCCGCTGCATCCGGCAGCGCGCGGGCTGACCGATGACTGCGCGGTTCTGACTATTGGCAACGAGACGCTGGTCATCACCCACGACATGATGGCCGAAGGCACGCATTTCCGCCCGGAAGCCGACATGGCGGATGTAGCGTGGAAGCTGGTTGCAACCAACCTTTCCGACCTTGCCTCCAAAGGCGCAAAGCCGGTGGGCGTACTGCTGGGGCATATGCTCGGGCGGGATGATGCGCGCTTCCTTGAAGGCCTGCACGAGGCGCTTGCTGCCTTTGACGCGCTGTTGCTCGGCGGGGACACGGTGGCAGCAACCGGCACCCGCAGTTTCGGGCTGACCGCCATAGGCCGCGCCGCACACACACCCGTCGTCGCCCGCAGCGGTGCGCAGGTCGGTGACCACATCTTCATCACTGGCACAGTCGGCCAAGCGATGCTCGGCTTTGAAGGCATTCCCGCACACAGGGCTGCCTTCGACCGTCCCGTGCCCCGCATGGCCGAGGGCATTGCGCTCGCACCCATGGTCAGTGCGATGATGGATGTGTCAGACGGGCTGCTGCTCGACGCCTTCCGCATGGCCGAGGCAAGCGCGGTTACAATCGCGCTCAATCCCGCATCAATTCCCGTTGCCGATCAGACGCGGGGCGATGCCTGTATGCGCTGGGGCGATGATTACGAGCTGTTGTTCGCTGCCCCGCCTGCTGCCCGCCTGCCAGTCACGGCCCACCGGATCGGAACCGTAATTGCGCGTAGCACGGCACCGCTGATGCTGGGCGAAACCGCGCTGAATGACCCCGCAACGCTGGGCTACAGGCACGGCTAGACCGGGGCAGGCGCAGGCAAGCGACGGTCAGACCCCTCTCAAATGCGCGCAAAACCGCCTTCACCGCAGGCTGGAGACTTGCCAGCCTTCCGCGAAGCCCTAAGCTGCCGGTTCTGCGCCCGAGGGATCTAAAAAGGAGGCGCAGGCGCCCCGTAAGGGGAAGCAACATAAGACGAGAGGGGATTGCTCGTGAATCTATTGCTCATTTCGATTGGGCTGGGGGTGCTTGCCATTGTGTACGGCATCATCACCAGCTCGCAGGTGCTCGGGGCCAGCCCGGGCAATGCGCGGATGCAGGAAATTGCCGCCGCCATTCAGGAAGGCGCTCAGGCCTACCTCAACCGCCAATACACCACCATTGGACTCGTCGGCGTGGTTGTCGCCGCAATTGTCGCTTTTGCACTCGGCATGGTGCCGGCCGCCGGGTTCGTCGCGGGCGCCGTGCTTTCTGGCGTGGCAGGCTATATCGGCATGAACATTTCGGTACGCGCCAACGTCCGCACGGCAGAGGCGGCCAGCACCAGCCTTCAGGCCGGCCTCACCCTCGCCTTCCGGGCAGGCGCGATCACCGGAATGCTGGTGGCGGGTCTCGCTCTGCTGGCGATTGCCGTATTCTTCTATGTCATGGTCGGGCCGATGGGCCTGTCCCCCAGCGACCGCATCGTGATCGACGGGCTGGTTGGCCTCGCCTTCGGCGCCTCGCTGATCTCGATCTTCGCGCGCCTTGGCGGCGGGATCTTCACCAAGGCGGCAGACGTCGGCGCGGATCTTGTCGGCAAGGTTGAAGCGGGCATCCCCGAGGATGATCCACGCAACCCCGCCGTGATCGCGGACAACGTCGGCGATAACGTGGGCGACTGCGCCGGCATGGCCGCCGACCTGTTCGAAACCTATGTCGTCACCGTCGGCGCCACCATGGTGCTGACCGCGCTGCTGCTGACGCAGCTGGGCGATCTGCTGCTGCCGATGATGGCGTTGCCGCTGCTGATCGGAGGTGCGTGCATCGTCACTTCGATCCTTGGCACCTACTTCGTCCGCCTTGGCGGCGGAACGAATGTGATGGGGGCCATGTACAAGGGCTTCATCGTCACCGCCGTCACTTCGATCCCGCTGATCTGGATCGCGGTGCAATATGCGCTCGGCTCGGTCGGGGTCGACATGAACACGGTCATCAACCCGGGTCAGGGCATGACCGAATTCACCGGCCGCACGCTGTTCTACTGCGCGCTGCTGGGACTGGTCATTACTGGCCTGATCATCTGGATCACCGAATATTACACCGGCACGGCCTACCGCCCGGTCCGCTCCATCGCCAAGGCGTCGGAAACGGGCCACGGCACCAACGTGATCCAGGGCCTTGCCATCAGCCTTGAAGCGACCGCACTGCCGACACTGGTGATCGTTGCCGGTATCATCATCGCCTACAGCCTCGCCGGGCTGATGGGCATTGCCTATGCGGCAACCGCAATGCTGGCGCTTGCAGGCATGGTCGTGGCGCTCGATGCCTATGGCCCGGTCACCGACAATGCTGGCGGCATCGCAGAAATGGCCGGTCTGGACGATAGTGTCCGCGAAAAGACCGACCTGCTCGACGCGGTGGGCAACACCACCAAGGCCGTGACCAAGGGTTATGCCATCGGATCGGCAGGCCTTGGGGCGCTGGTGCTGTTTGCGGCCTATACCACCGACCTTCGGACCTTCTTCCCCGATGCGAACGTGGACTTCAGCCTTGAAAACCCGTTCGTGATCGTCGGGTTGCTGCTCGGCGCGCTGCTGCCCTACCTGTTCGGGGCGATGGGCATGACCGCGGTGGGCCGGGCTGCGGGCGACGTCGTGCTGGATGTGCGCAACCAGTTCCGGGAAAATCCCGGCATCATGGCCGGCACGTCCAAGCCTGACTATGCCCGCACCGTCGACCTTGTCACCAAGGCGGCGATCAAGGAGATGATCATCCCGTCGCTGCTGCCGGTGCTGGCACCGGTGGTGGTGTATTTCGTCATCACCGCGATTGCCGGGCAGGACAACGGCTTTGCGGCGCTCGGCGCATTGCTTCTCGGCGTGATTGTCAGCGGGCTGTTCGTCGCGCTGTCGATGACCGCCGGCGGCGGTGCGTGGGACAATGCCAAGAAGTACATCGAAGACGGCCATCACGGCGGCAAGGGCAGCGAAGCCCACAAGGCTGCCGTGACAGGCGATACGGTCGGCGATCCTTACAAGGACACCGCCGGCCCGGCTGTGAACCCGATGATCAAGATCACCAACATCGTCGCGCTGCTGCTGCTGGCGGCGCTGGCGCATGGGGCGGCTTGATCCGCGAAGCTTGATCTGTGAACCTTCAAACCCCGCCGGGAGCAATCCCGGCGGGGTTTATCTTTGCCCCTGCCCGTGTCCCTGCATCGGACAGCGCCAACCGCTGCTGAGGCTTTCTTAATCGCTGTGTGCCATCAACCGACCGGGGCGCACGGATGGGCGCGGCAGGGCGGGAATACCAACAATGGACATGGGACGTGCGGACCGTTTTCGCACCCGATCCGATAGTGGCTCCGCGCCCGCCCCGCTGCCCAATGGTCAGCTCCGCCTGCTGGGCGTGAGCGCGCTTGAAGAACCCGGCTTTCTGGCGTCATGGGAACGGCTCGTTGCCCGCGCGTGTGAACCCAATCCGTTTTTTGAACCGTGGTTCTTGCTGCCCGCGCTGCGCCAATGGGGCGTGCGCGACCGGGTGGTGGTCAAGGCGTGGTTTGTGGATGGACGGCTCACAGGGTTGTTCCCGGTGGTGCGCACCGCGCAGTATTACGGTCACGCCGTCACCCATGCCACCGGCTGGCTGCACCCCAACGCGTTTTGCGGCGTTCCACTGATCGCCGCAGGCCACGAGGATGCGTTCTGGCAGGACTTGCTTGCCCATTTCGACCGAAGCGCGCGGCGGGCGCTGTTCCTGCATCTGCCGATGCTGCCTGCGCAAGGGCCGGCCCATGCCGCATTGGACAGGGCGCTTTCCGCTCGGCCACGGGCGCATTTCGTCGCCGCCGAGGAACACCGCGCGCTGCTGACCGGTGATACGACTGCCGCAGCCTATCTCGAAGCGTCGATGAGCGCCAAGAAGCGCAAGGAACTGCGCCGCCAGCACAATCGTCTGGCCGAAGAAGGCACGCTCGCTTTCGAACGGCTGGAAGGCGATGACGGGCTGGCGGAATGGACTGCCGAATTCCTCGCGCTCGAAGCCGCCGGATGGAAGGGCGCGGGCGGATCGGCGCTTGCCAGTGCGGCCGAAACGCGCGCCCTGTTCGAACAATCGCTTGCGGGCGCAGCAGCGGCCGGGCGGCTTGAACGGCTCGCCGTGAGGCTGGATAACCGTGCCATTGCGATGCTGGTGAACTTCATCACGCCGCCGGGCGCCTACAGCTTCAAGACCGCCTTCGACGAAGGTTACGCCCGCTTTTCTCCGGGGATGCTGCTGCAACTGGAGAACCTTGCCCTGCTGGAACGCGCGGACGTGCAATGGACCGATAGCTGCGCGGTGGAAGGCCACCCGATGATCGAACGCCTGTGGCGCGGACAACGCCGTGTGGTCAGCCGCAACATCGCCATCGGCGGCCCGCTGCGGCGCGCCTGCTTCCGCCTGCTGAAGGCTTACGAAACCCGCCCGAGGAGCAAGACATGAACGCCCCTGCCCGCTTTGCCGACGCTCTGTCCGCACCGGTTTTCGCCCCCCCTGCCCGCGCGCGTTTTGCCGCGCATTACCCGGAAAAGCCGCATATCCTGACGCATGATCTCACCAGCCACCCGCTGCTGGAGATCGAGGCGCTGGCGCAGCTTGCGGAAAAGTTGCCGATCACCTCTGTCGAATACAACCGCGGCGATCTTCCGATCGGGGTGGATGGCAAGCCGGGTTCGAACGGCATGGCCATCGCCGAAACCATCCGCAAGGTGGCAGAGGCTGAAAGCTGGGCGGTACTCAAGAACATCGAACAGGTGCCCGCCTACCGCCACTTGTTGATGGGGCTGCTGGAGGAAATCCGCCCCGAAATCGAAGCCGCGACCGGCGCGATGCTGACACCGCAGGGCTTCATCTTCGTCTCCAGCCCCAATTCGGTGACGCCCTATCACTTCGATCCTGAACACAACATCCTGCTCCAGATCCGCGGCACCAAGGTGATGACCCAGTTCCCGGCTGGCGACGCCCGCTTCGTGCCCGATGAAGCGCACGAGACCTACCATTCGGGCGGCCCGCGCGAATTGAAGTGGAATGACGGTTTTCTGGCGCATGGCACCGAATTTCCGCTCAGTCCGGGCGAGGCGCTATTCGTGCCGGTGATGGCCCCGCATTTCGTGAAGAACGGCCCGGCCCCGTCGGTTTCGCTATCGATCACCTGGCGTTCCGAATGGAGCTACCGTGAAAGCGATGCACGCATCTTCAACGCGATCCTGCGGGAACGGGGGTTCAATCCTGCCGCCCCCGGCCGCTGGCCGCAGCAGAACTATGGCAAGGCCTATGCCTTCCGCATCATGCGCAAGCTGGGATTGACGGGAAACTGACCGCGCCGCATGGCTTTGCGCCATGAGCGATACACTTTCCAATGCAGAACTGGTCGCAGGCCTCGTCCGCCTGCTGACCGTCGAAAAACGCGCCGCCGATGTCTATGCTGGCCCGCCGCAGACTGACGGGATCGGGCGGGTGTTCGGCGGGCAGGTGCTCGCTCAGGCGCTTCAGGCCGCGCAGGCGAGCGTTACGGATGGGAAATGCGCGCATTCGCTGCACGCCTATTTCCTGCGCGGCGGGCGGGAGGGTGCTCCGATCGAATACCGCATCGAGCGCGATTTTGACGGGCGCAGCTTCGCCAATCGCCGCGTGGTTGCTTCTCAGGAAGGCGAGGATGGCACGGCGGTCCCGATCCTCAACCTCACAGCCAGCTTTCAGCAGCCCGAAGACGGCCTTGAACACATCGATTCCCCGATGCCGGATGTGCCCCGCCCCGATGACCTGCGCCCCGATATGGAACTGCGCCGCGAGATCGCCGAACAATGGGGCGACCGTCTGGGCGAACAGCAGCGCAGCATGATGCTGCGCCCGCGCCCCATCGAGATGCGCACCATTGACCGGTTGCACTGGATGAGCAGCGAACCGCGCGAACCACGCGCGCATAGCTGGTTCCGCGTGACTGCCCCGATCAATGGCGCGCAAGATACGCCCGACCTCCACCGTGCGATCCTCACTTACGCCAGTGATTACACGCTGCTCGGCACCAGCGCGCTGCCGCACGGTCTGTCATGGATGCGGGGCGAACTGGTCGGTGCAAGCCTCGATCACGCCCTTTGGTTCCACCGCGACGCGCGGGCGGATGAATGGCTGCTCTACGCCACCGACGCCCCGTGGAGCGGCGGCGGACGCGGGTTCAACCGCGGGCGGATCTTCAACCTCGCAGGCGAGCTGGTCGCCAGCGTCGCGCAGGAAGGCATGATGCGCAAACGGGTCGCCAAGCCCTGACGCACGTCGGCGCACAGCGCCGCAAGGCCGACCGGCCGCCGCGCCTTATGGCGCGACAGCCAAGGTGGACGGATGTCCGCCGCCCGGTGCCTGAGGGCGCAACAAACTAATGCGCCAGCAATATCGGCATCTGCGGCTCGCTCAGCATCCGGCGCGTCACCCCGCCCAATACAAGCTCCGCCAGGCGTGAATGGCCATAGGCGCCCATCACCAGCAGCGAACATTCACGCATCTGCGCTGCGGCAACAAGCGTCGCGGCCACCGGCGCAGTTCCGCGCGGCAATTCCACCAGTTCGCACTCGATCCCGTGGCGGCTGAGATACTTCGCCCCTTCGGTGGAAGGCAGGTCGAAGCGGGCGCGCTCATCCTCCTCGACCACGCAGGCGAGGATGACCTTGCACGAACAGGCCAGCAGCGGCAGCGCCGCGCGCAATGCGTGGGCCCCTTCGGCCGAACCATTCCATGCGACCAGCATCGGTGCGCCGACGTCGAAAACCCTGGCGGTTTCCGGCACCACCAGCACCGGCACGCGCGCCTTTATCGCAAGATCGCCCACCAGCGCCGATGGCCCGCGCCCGTCGGTCCCCGCCTCGGCCGGGCCGACAATCACCATGTCAGCGAGCGGCGAGGCTTCGAGCAGGCGGTGCGGCGCAATCCCGTAAACGAAGCGCCAGTCCCATGGCACGCCTTCGTTCTCCAGCTCCTTCTCGATCTCGGCACGCAGGTTGTCGGCGTTTTCCTTGATGATCGGCATGGCCGCCGCGATCGCCGAACCGTAAAAATCGCCGGGGGCAAAAACGTCATAGCTCACCGCCTGAAGGCAGGTGATGTGGCCATTGGTGGCGCGGGCAATATCCAGCGCCACTTGCAGCCGGGCGGTCATGGCGCGGTCATGGTCGATGTGCAGCAAGATCGATTTCATCGCATGTCTCCCTGTGATGGAGGCATTATCCGCCGCCCTTGCCCGGCGTGCCTTGATCGGGATCAAAATTTGCCGCCTGCGCAACGCCGCTTGCCAGCGCGATCCGCCTCGCGCATCCTGTGCCAAGGGAGAGACATCATGCAGATCATGCGCCATCCGCCGGTGAAAACCTCGCTGGAACCGTCGAACCACCCTTACCTGACGGGCGCATGGACCCCGCTTCACGAGGAAGTGGACGTGCCGGAACTGCACGTGATTGCAGGCGAAATCCCGGCTGACATCGACGGCATCTACCTGCGCAACACCGAAAATCAGGTGCATCAGCCCTTGGGCCGCCATCATCCCTTCGATGGCGATGCGATGATCCATCAGGTCAATATCTCCCGCGGCAAGGCGAGTTATCGCAACCGCTTCGTGCGCACCCATTGCTTTGAGGCGGAGCAGATCGCCGGCCGCAGCCTGTGGGGCGGGTTGATGGACCCTTGGGGTACGTCCACACGCCCCGGCTTTGGCGCGCATGGCGGGCTGAAGGACACCGGTTCGACCGATATCATCGTCCATGCCGGCACGGCCTATGCGACGCTCTATCAGTGCGGCGAAGCGTGGATGCTGGACCCCGTTACGCTCGCCAGCCGCGGCAAGGCGCCATGGGTGCCACTGGACGGCATATCGGCCCACCCCAAGGCGGACGAGGCGACGGGCGAGTTGATGTTCTTCAACTATTCGAAGCACGCTCCGTTCATGCATTACGGCGTGGTCGATCGCACCGGCACGCTGGTGCACTACGTCCCCGTCCCCCTGCCCGGCCCGCGCCTGCCGCATGACATGGCGATCACGCCCAACTGGTCGATCCTCAACGACATGCCGCTGTTCTGGGACGAGGAGCTGCTGGGCCGCAACATCCACGCCGCGCGCATTCATGACGGGGTGCCAACCCGCTTCGCCCTCATCCCCCGCCACGGCCAGCCGCAGGATATCCGCTGGTTCGAAGCTGCCCCCACATATGTCCTGCACTGGACGAACGCGTATGAAGTCTCTGAGTCAGAAGGCGACGAGGTCATCCTCGAAGGTTACCATCAGGCCAAGCCCATGCCTGATCCGCTGGAGGAAATGGGCCGTTACAGCCACATGATGGCCTATGTGGACGAACATTCCTTCCAAAGCCGCCTGCACCGCTGGCGCTTCAACCTCAAGACCGGCGAAACCCGCGAAGAGCGTCTGTCTGACGGGATTGTGGAATTCGGCATGATCAACCCGAACTTCGCGATGCATAAAAGCCGCTACGTCTGGTCCACCACTTCGCGGCCCGGCTGGTTCCTGTTCAACGGCTATGTCCGGCACGACACCGCGACGGGCGAGGAACAGACCTACCGCCTGCCCGAAGGGGTCTATGCCAGCGAAAGCCCGATGATCCCGCGTAAATGCGGGACTTCGGAGGATGATGGCTATCTCGTCACCTTCCTCATCGACGAGAATACCGGCACATCCGAATGCGCGATCCTTGATGCCGCGGACATTGCCAAAGGCCCGATCTGCCGGCTCGCCCTGCCGCACAAGATCTGTTCGGGCACCCATTCGGTGTGGGTCGAACATGACCAACTGCGCGCAGATGCCGCGTTTCATGCAGAGCGTTTTGCCCGCGCCTGAACCGCTGACGTCATGACACCGGTCGAGGGGCGAGCGTCGCTCATCGCCGCGCCGCTTGCGCTGGCATGCACCCGCGGGGTAGCGCGCAGCGCTTGACCAACTTCTCCCGAGGACCGACCCCATGACCCTTCGCCTTGCGCTCGCCGCGTCGACTGCGCTGCTGTTCACCGCCGCGCCCGCGTTGGCCCAGACGACCGCCGCGCCGACACAGACGGCAGCCGCCGCCGACCAATCCGAACATGACAAGCTGTTCGCCCTCTTTGACGATGCCGATGCACGCGAACTGGCGCTGAACCCCCTCAGCCGGCTGTTCCGCGGCGAGGAGGAGAACGCCGGCCGGCTTGGCGACCTGTTGACCGATTCCGCGTTCCTTGCCGCGCGCACCGACATCAAGCTGAACCTTGCGCTGCTCGCGCAGGTTGACCGCAGCAAGCTGGATGCGACCGACGCGCTTGCCTATGACGTGTTCAAATACACTCAGGAACGCGCCCTGCTCGGCTACACCGATGAAACCCGCGCGTTGACGGACGTACGGCCACTGAACCATTTCTACGGCCTGCACACCTTCTACCCCACTTTTGCCAGCGGCACCGGGGTCGCGCCGTTCAAGACCCTCGCCAATTACGAGGACAACCTGTCGCGCCACGACGATTATATCGCCTTCATCGACCGGGCGATCGCCAAGTTCCGCGAAGGCATGGCGAGCGGCGTGATCGAGACAAAACTGACCACCGGCATCATGGTCACGCAGCTCGACACGCAGCTGAACACCGCGCTTGCGGAATCGCAGTACATGGCGCCGACCAAGACCTTCCCGGCCATTTTTTCGGACGCTGACAAGGCGCGATTGGCCGCCGCTTACGAAGCGAAGACGGGTGAAATTTACGCCGCCAACACCCGCTTGCGCGATTTCCTGCGTGACGAATACCTCCCCGTGGCGCGTGACAGCATCGGGCTTTCGCAGATGAAGGGCGGAGACAAGCTTTACGCGCGGCTGGTCGAGGATTCGACCACGCTCCCGCTCGATCCCGAAACGATCCACCAGCTTGGCCTGTCGGAAGTGGCCCGGATCAAGGCCGATCTGGAAAAGCTCAAGCGGGAAGTCGGGTTCAAGGGCACGCTCAATCAGTTCTTCGATTACGTCCGCACCGATCCCAAGTTCAAGCCGAAGACCCGTGAGGCGCTGACGCAGTCCTATTATGACATCGGCAAGCAGGTCGATGCCAAGATCGGCGATTACTTCTCGCTGATCCCCAAATCGCCGCTGGAAATCCGCCCCTATGACCCTTCGACCGAGGAGTTCGAAGCTGGTGGTTCCTACCAGTCGGGTTCAGCTGATGGTGAGCGTCCGGGTGTGTTCTACTTCAACGCCTACGACCTGCCCAGCCGCCTGACGCCGGGTAACGTCACGCTGTACCTGCATGAAGGCGCGCCGGGGCACCACTTCCAGATCAGCCTGGCGCAAGAGAACGAGGCGCTGCCCGCCTTCATGCGTTACGGCGGCACCACCGCCTTCGTTGAAGGCTGGGCGCTCTATGCCGAAACGCTGGGCAACGAGATGGGCTTCTACAAGGACCCGTGGAACCGTTACGGGACGTTGCAGGACGAACAGCTTCGCGCGATGCGGCTGGTGGTCGACACCGGCATCCATGCCAAGGGCTGGACCCGCGATCAGGCGATCGATTTCATGATGCAGAATTCGGGCATGACCCGCACCGAAGTGGTGGCCGAGGTGGATCGTTATATCGCCATCCCCAGTCAGGCGCTGGCCTACAAGATCGGTGCGCTGAAAATCCAGGAACTGCGCCAGCGGGCGCAAAGCCGGCTGGGCACAAAGTTCGACATCAAGACATTCCACGAACAGGTTCTGAACACCGGCGGGCTGCCGCTGGCGGTACTTGAGGCGAAGATCGACCGCTGGATTGCGGCCCAGACGGCACGTTGAAACAGGGATGCGGCGGGCCCGATCGCCTCGGCTCGTCGCATCCCCTGCCCCAATTGCCCGCTCCTGCGGCCATTGGGATGGTTTCGTTCATCTGCGAGCAAGGTGTTGCTGAACAACCACGCCTCACGCAAGAACGTCATCAAGGGCCACCACAACGGGATCGCGGCCCCCACGCAGGAGAAACATCACTGTGAAAACCACCCTTCGACACTCGCGCAGCCTGGCGCTTATCGCTCTGCTGGGC
The DNA here is from genome assembly GCA_041639595.1 of Porphyrobacter sp. Taxonomy (GTDB): domain Bacteria; phylum Pseudomonadota; class Alphaproteobacteria; order Sphingomonadales; family Sphingomonadaceae; genus Erythrobacter. The sequence continues at coordinate 2,808 of JBEQBX010000027.1, read as the reverse complement.
GCTGCTTCGGCCACCGGCCTTTCCGCCCAGACCGCCCCTGATGCCGTGCCCCAGGATCAGGGCGAGGTATTGACCACGGTCTATGGCAGCCTGCCGCCGCTCGCCGAAATGGAAGAAGGCCCGCGCATCACCGGCATCATTTCAGCCCGCAAGGGTTCGCGTTTGCAGATTACCGGCGATGACGGCAACGCGACGCTTGTCACGCTGCATCCCGAAACCGAAATCCGCACCCGCGGCGGGTTCCTCGGTATCGGCAACAAGACGCTTGACCAGAACGCGCTGATGAACGGCCTGCCGGTTGTCGTGAAAACCTCGCAATACGGCCAGGGTTTGGTCGCCAACGAAGTGCGCTTCACCAGCGACGACCGTCAGATCGCAGCAATGATCCGCGGCGGCACCCAGCAGCAGTTCGGCGAACAGGGTGCGGCAATCCAGCAGAACGCTGCTGCTACCGAAGCCCTGCGCGGCCGGCTTGGCGATATTGACAAGTACAACCTGAAGAGCACCACCAACGTCTATTTCGACACTGGCAAGGCCGTCATTACCCCGGCTGCCAAGGCCGAACTGTGCTCCGCTGCGCAGCAGGCCGGCGCGAACGAAAATTCGCTGATGCTGGTGCTCGGCTACACGGACATTACCGGTTCGCAGGAGGTCAATCAGACCCTCTCTGAAAAGCGCGCCTCCGCGGTTGTCAATCACCTCCAGCAGGTGTGCAAGTGGAAGCCGTACCGGATGCTGACGCCGACCGGGATGGCCACTGCCGACCCCGCCGCCGACAACTCCACTGCGGCAGGACGGGCGCAGAACCGCCGCGTTTCGGTCAATGTGCTGGTGAGCAAGGCACTCGACGGCCAGTAAGCCAATCGGCTGCGGCGACGAAAGATCGTTGCCGCAGCCGCTTTACCTAAGCGGCAGCATACCGCCGATCTCGGTGTTGGGCGGACCCCCTTCTGGATGCGGCAGGCCCAACGCTCCATTCACCGCCCGGCGCAGCGGATTGGTGCAATAGGACGGCCCGCTCGCGTAATAGATCCGGCCTTCGAGCGTCCGTTTCTTCGCATCAGGGTTGACGATCACCTGCCCCGCATTGCCTGCGTCTCCGCCCCTGGCAATCGGATCGCAGCGCCGCAAGGTGATGGAGCCATCCGTATCCCGGTCAATTGCTGTACAAACGAACGGCCGATAAAACTTCAGAATGCGAACGTTGCTGTGATACGATCCGTTGTCGTCCGAAAGCATGTGTTTCGGATCACGCGGCAGCAGGTCGAGCGCGCCCGGTACGACGCTCACCCGCGCAGGCGATTGGCCGAAATACCCAGCGACCTGACGCACGACCCCCTGCTGAAAGCCTTGACCTGCGTACCACTGGTCAAAGGCAACGGCATCGGGGAACGTCACCTCTGACTGCCAGTTCACCGCGTTGCGCCAGCAATCACCCAGCCGCACGGTTTTGTCGCCTTGGTGGTTCACCGTTACGCCCGCTGGAAGGGCGAAAGCCTCGCTTACCAGCGCGGTTGAGTCATCGAAATAATCACCCTGACTGTCGATGTGGAGGATCAGGACCGGCAATCCGATGCAGGACAGGAACGCCAACGTGGCGAGAACCTGCACCTTACGGGTGTGCCAAATCGCCGCCGGCGTCAGTCGGTGGGCGAGGAACAACAGCCCCATTACCGCGGCAGGCACCCCGAAAACGGCAAGAATGGCAAAGGTGAACCCGGACATGCAGCAATTATAGCATATGGTTCGCTAAGAATCCTGAAAGAGCGGCCGTCAGACCGGCCCTAACCGCCCGCGTGGTAGAAATCATAGACCTTGCGAGCCACCGTGGCGCTGACCCCCGGCGCGCGTTGCAGGTCTTCCAGCGATGCGGCGCGCACCTTGCTCGCCGTGCCGAAATGCAGCAGCAGCGCGCGCTTCCTCGCTGGGCCAATGCCGGAGATTTCATCCAGCGGTGACGCCGTAATCGCCTTTGACCGCTTCGCCCGGTGCGCGCCGATGACATAGCGGTGCACCTCGTCCCGCAGGTTCTGCAGGTGGAACAATAGCGGCGAATTGACCGGCAGCATCTTCTCGCGGCCGTCGGGGAAATGGAACACCTCGCGCCCGTCACGCCCATGATGCGCCCCCTTGGCGACGCCGACTACCGCAATTTCATCGGCGATGCCGATGCCTTCCAGTACGCGCATGACGCTGGATAGCTGCCCCTTGCCGCCATCAATCAGGATCAGATCGGGCAGGATGGTTTCGTGCCCGCCTTGCTTGGCCTCCGGGTTCTCCTCGCAATCTGCAAAGCTGCGGAACCGCCGTGCCATTACCTCGCGCATCATTGCAAAGTCATCATTGGTTTGCGCTTCGCGGATGTTGAACTTGCGGTACTGGTTCTTCTCGAAGCCGTCCGGTCCCGCCACCACCATCGCGCCCACGGCCTTGGCGCCCTGAATGTGGCTGTTGTCGTAAACCTCGATCCGCTGCGGCGGGGTGTCCAACTCCAGAAATTCCTCCAGTTCCCGGTTCAGGCGCGCCTTGGTGCCGGTTTCGGCCAGCCGCCGCTCCAGCGCCTCGATCGCATTGCGCTGGGCCTGCATCATCAGCTTGCGCCGGTCGCCGCGTTCGGGGACGGAGATGCGCACCTTGCGTCCCGCTAATTCGCTCAGCGCCGCCTCGATCAGCTCGCATTCGGGCAGATCGCGGTCCACCAGAATGGTCGGCGGCGGCGGTACTTCTTCGTAAAATTGCAACATCACATCGGCCAGCACCTGCGCTTCGGCCACCTCGACCGTGTGGCGCGGGAACAGCGCGCGGTGG
>JBEQBX010000026.1:0-34542 GCA_041639595.1 Porphyrobacter sp. | reverse complement strand
AGCGAAGTCATGCAAAGGCACACGTTATGCGTAGCATTCAAAATTGGTTCAGCGGACTAGCAACGGGTGGGGGCGTTCTGGCTTCCTTCGGCGCAGCGACATGCTGCGCTTTGCCTCTGATGCTTGCATCTGCCGGACTAGGCACGGCATGGCTCGGCAGCATCGCACCGATTTTCGCGCCCTACCGAACCCCTTTATTGGTGGTTGCAGCAGTGCTGCTGTTGGCAGGGGCGGCACGCTTAGTCTGGCAATTCCGGCTCGCACGCACTTGTCCGTCGGATACGGCCTGTGGAAGCCCAATCTTCAGAGCGCTGACTGCATTCGGATTGTTGATCGGCACCGCTCTCTTTGCAGGAGCCATGATCTATGTCTGACCCAATCCTGATCTCTCGCCTGAGGTGTCCCGATTGTGGGACTGAAAAGAATGAGGTCATGCCGACTGACGCCTGCTGGTATTTTTATACCTGTTCGGGCTGCGGCACCCGACTAAAACCTCTGGAAGGCGACTGCTGCGTATTTTGTTCCTACGGAACGGTGCCATGCCCTCCAATCCAGCAGGGCATTTGCTGCAACGACTGATAGAAATTGGCAGGAGAAACACCCTGCGGGGCGATGTCCGCTTCGGGGTCGACTCCTGCATGTCGGGTTTCGGGAAACGAACCTGGCAAAGCCGCCATTTGCGGCTCGAGTTGTGCCCTGTCGGCTGTCGACCCAGAGCACGAACCCGCTTCGCGGGAGGGTCGCTTGGGGTGAGGTCGTCTGGTATTGTCGAGGCTTTGAGAGCGGCAACGTCGCTTGCGAGCGTGGAGTTCCTTCAATGGAGAGGAACTCATCATGGATACCATCACTACCGCTGTCCCGAGCAATTCCCTGCGCGAGCGTATGTTGCAAGACATGACGATGCGTGGCTTTGGTGACCACACGCAGAAGGACTACATCCGGCACGTGCGATCATTTGCGGCGTTTCTCGGGCGCCCCCCCGATACGGCGACGATCGAAGATCTCCGGCGTTTTCAGATCGATCAGCATAAGCGCGCCATCAGCCCTGCAACCATCAACGGGGCCGTATCGGCACTGCGGTTCCTGTTTGGTATTACCCTCAAGCGGCCGGAGATGGCACTGGGGCTTGTCGTCGTTCGCTGCACCCCCAAGCTCCGGGAGGTCTTGAGCGTCGAGGAGGCCGCACGGTTGATCGAGGCAGCACCGGGCATCAAGTACAAGGCCGCATTCAGCGTAGCCTATGGCGCGGGCCTGCGTGTGTCCGAGGTGACCCACCTCAAGATCACAGATATCGACAGCGAGCGTATGGTCATCCGTGTCGAGCAGGGCAAGGGACGCAAGGATCGCAACGCCATGCTTTCCCCGCACCTGCTGGATCTGCTTCGTCAGTGGTGGCGCGAAGGCAAACGACGCGGGGCGATGCTGCCCAATGGCTGGCTGTTCCCAGGTCGCAACTGCACCGATCCGATCTCGGCGCGCCAGTTGAACCGCGCCGTGCATGAGGCGGCCGAGTTCGCCGGGATACATAAGCGCGTGAGTCCGCACACCTTGCGCCATTCGTTTGCTACCCACCTGCTCGAGCAGGGCGTCGATATCCGCGTGATCCAGGTGCTGTTGGGCCATACCAAGATCGACACCACCGCCATTTACACCAAGGTATCGTCCAGAACGATGCAGGCGGTGGCGAGCCCGCTCGATCACATCTTCAGCCTGATGGAAGGCCGGAAGCGAACGGTATCGCCGCCCGGTTGAGCCAGTGCGCACCTCGCTCGAGGTCGCCGACATCTTCCGAAGTGCCGGGCCCGCCTATCGCGCAGCCCATGCCGGGCATTTGAGCCTCGGCCAACTCAAGGTCATGACGGCGATTGAGACCTGCCGCACCGCCGCGCTGGGCGGTCACGTCGAGGCCTGCGACGACTGCGGGCATTGGCGGATCGCCTACAACTCCTGCCGCAACCGGCATTGCCCCAAGTGCCAGGGTGCCGCGGCGCGCACCTGGCTGGCCGCGCGCGAGGCCGATCTGTTGCCGGTGGGATACTTCCACGTCGTGTTCACGCTGCCGGCCGAGGTCGCGGATATCGCGTGGCAGAACAAGGCGGCGGTCTATGATCTGCTGTTCCGCGCGGCTGCCGACACGATGCTGACCATCGCCGCCGATCCCAAGCACCTCGGCGCACGGGTCGGCATCACTGCCGTGTTGCACACCTGGGGATCGGCACTGACCCACCACCCGCATGTGCACATGATCGTGCCGGGCGGCGGGATCGCGCTTGATGGCACGCGCTGGGTCTCGTCGCGCCCGGCGTTCCTGCTGCCAGTGCGGGTGCTGGGTGCGTTGTTCCGCCGGCTGTTCCTCACTCGCCTGCTGGCATTGTTCGATGCCGGCAGGCTGGCCTTCTTCAACACCTTGGCGGGCCTCGCGACACGCAAGGTCTTCCTTCGGCATCTGTCGCCGATCCGCAAAAAACGCTGGGTGGTCTACGCCAAACCGCCCTTCGCCGGGCCTCAGGCGGTGCTCGCCTATCTCTCGCGCTACACTCACCGCGTCGCCATATCGAACCGGCGGATCCTCGCCTTCGACGAGCGCGGTGTGACGTTCCGATACAAGGATTACCGCCGCGAAGGGACCGAACGCCAGCAGCTCATGTCTCTGGCGACCGATGAGTTCATCCGCCGCTTCCTGATCCACGTCCTGCCGCGCGGCTTCCATCGCATCCGGCATTACGGCCTGCTCGCCAGTTCGACGCACAAGGACGCTATGGCGCTCGCCAGAAGGTTGTTGGGCATCGCTGCGCCGGTCGAGAAGACCGAACCGGATAAACCGCCCGACCATCGCCCGCCATGCCCATGCTGCGGTGGGCACATGACCATCATCGAGGCCTTCGCCCGTTCCTACCAACCGCGCGCACCGCCAACTCCAGCACTCCCCGCCCGGAGACGCACGCCATGATCCGGCATGGCTCATCCTACAGTATCGCCGAGATTACGGTGTCCCGGCCGACGACCCGGCGCGTGCCCATCCCCGAATTAGCCCGGGCGCAGCACATGGTCGCCAGCAAATCCAATGTCGTTCGCAATCCGGCACCCTACGAAACCACTCCGATCCGACCATTGGCTACACTACCGGATCACCAGCGCCCGCCGCTCCAGACCATCCCAAAGCCGCTTTACCCATAAACCAGCGCGTGCGGCCCGCGGGTTCCTGCACTGGAGGGTTTCGTACGCAAGCGCCCGAAACCCTTCACAGAGGCGGTCATTCGTGATCGACCATTTGAATGTCTGGTTCGGCCCGAAGCCGCCGTACCGCTTTCGGGACCACGTATCGGCTCCAGACATTACCGCAGCTGGGTGAATGGCAGAAGAGCAGCCTTATTAACCCTGATCTTAGAGTAAGCCGAAGACCTAAATGCCGGAGCTGGCAGCGAGTGCGGCGAGCACCTCATCCCATCGGACATATTTGAAGTTTTGCGCCTCCGGTGCATTTCGCCCGTCCTGCGCGATGAACAGGCCCGCGGAGAATCCGGGGCCAAAGTCGCGATTGTCGAGTTCAATGCCGTCAGTTTCCTCCACACTGCCGAAAGGGCCTTGAGCAATACGGAACCGGCCCACCGGGGCGATATCAGGCAGGCGGTACACAGCGTAGGCATTGTCCCCCTGCGATGAGGCGACCAGATAGCCGCCGTCCTTGCCTTCTGGGGCGATGGCCAAGCCTTCAACATCGGCAACCAGCATCTTGTTGTCGATCGCAGCAACCATCCGCTTGGCGCCCGATGCCATGTCAATCGCCCAGATGCCCGCGTCCTCTTCGCCAATGTAAAGCGTGCCGGTGCGGGGATCGGCGATGCAGCCTTCGGTCTGGGTCGGCACTTGCGCCAGAGTGGTGGTGGTGCCGGAGAAGGCCCCGTTCGCTTCTGTCATCAACGTGCGGTAAATTGTCCCGCCCTTGGGCGCGCTGAAGGCAACAATGCCGCCCGCGCCGGCAGGCTTGACCATGCAGATCCCATAGCCCTCACCCGGGCCGACCGTGATCTTGCCGGCGGGGGAAAGCGCGCCGGTGCGGGTATCGAGCAGGGCGAGGAAAAGCTGCACCTTCGCCAGATCGCTGCGATCGCTGGCTGCCACCAGCACCCGGCCATCTGCAAGCTCGATCAGATCGACATTGTTGAGGCCCGGCGCGGCAAGGAAACTTTTCTGCGCACCCTTCAAATCATAGACGTACAGCCCACCCTTCTTGTCGGTGCCGACGATCAGGCTTGCCGCCGGGTTGGCCGCGTTGCGCCAGATTGCAGGATCATCAGCCGCATCCTCGCGCACCGTGCCCACTGGCGGGGTTTCCGCCCGTGCGATAACGGTCACTGCCGGATCGCCGGTAATGGCTGGAAGGGTGGCACAGCCCGAGGCCATCGGCAGGGCAAACGTCGCCAAGGCGCTGGAAATTCTCCACATCAGAACGCATACCTCGCAACCACCTGGAACACCGGCCCGGCACGCTCGCTTTCGAGTTCATACTCGTCGAAATCACGGGCCAACTGGACTTCGACGGTCGCGAACTTGTTGAAGTCTTCGTCTTTCGTTCCGTCTAGCAGGTTGGAACCCACCGCACGGATTGTGAAGCTGTCGCCGAACCGCTTTTCAATGAAGATCTCCAGATCCGCGCCATAGCGGGTGAACACTTCCTCGCCCACCACGCGGCCAAAGGCCTCGCCCTGCTTGCGATAGGTCGCGCCGAAGGCTGCGCCATATTCGGGAATATTCTGGATCGCGCCGAAGTTGTAAACATATTCGGACTGGTCATTGAACCGCCGCTCCCCGAATTCATCCTCGATGTTGCTGTCGAGCAGCGCGAGGTTCCCGAACACCCCGGTGTTGGGCAGGCCGAGGAACGACAGGCTGAACGAGGCGTCGAATTCGATCCCGTAAACCTCGCCATTGCCGGTGTTGCGGGGGGTGAATACGAAGGTGCCCTGGCCTTCCGACCCCTCGACCGGTCCACCCTGCGCATCCAGCACTGTGGCAATCTCAGTGAGGTTGCTGACATCGCGGTAGAACACGTTGACGCCGATCACCCCGCTTTTGCCGATCTTGTGCTCGTAACCCAGATCGCCGCCCCACGCAGTTTCCGGCGCAAGCAGCGGATTGCCGAGGAAGTCGTTGTCACCAAGCTCGGCTTCGAGAAGCCCCGAGAAAATGAAATCGAAGCGCGGACGGCGCAGCGTACGCGCGCCCGACAGCGTGATCCGGCCATCGCCGATTTTATACTTCAACGAGGCCGAAGGAAGGAATTCGTCGTATTCGTTGGCGATCCCTTCGATGTTCGCCGTGGTGTTTTCCCAGCGGATCCCGGCTTCGAAGGTGAGGTTATCAAACTCGCCCTCAATCAGGGCGTAAAGATCGCGGCGGTCTTCCTGAATGTTGCTCAGAGCCCCTGCCAGGGGCGGGAAGGGATCGGGCACGAATTCGCCCGGATTGCGGTTGAACTGGTCATATCCCTGCCGCGCGGCGACGGGCAGGTTGAAGCGGCTGCGCCCGGTCTGCAGCAGCGTGTCGCGGTCCTTGTTCTGCAGGAAGCCGCCGATCGCGAACTCAAGGTTCTCGTTCAGCTCGAATTCGTGTTCGAGATTGACGAAGATTTCGGTGTCGTTGATGTCGAGGATGGTCAGATCGCCGGTGAAACGAGGTGCCGAACGATCGAAATCGACTTCATATTCGAACTGGTCCTGAAAATCATCGAAGCTGGCGTAACCGACGCGCAGCTGGGTTTCGCCAAGGCCCCATTCCTGATCGAGCTTGGCGATCACCGAGAAGCTTTCCGTGGTGATGTCGTTGACGTTTGCATTGTCGGTCAGCAGGTTGCCCGCCGGAGTGGCGCGGACCGGGCCGTTGATGGCGGTAGGATTGTCATACTCGAAGGAACGTTCGGTCTCGGTGCGTTCCGTGCGCACGAAATTGGCGAGGACTTCGAACTCGGTGGTCTCGGTCTCGATGCCCCAGCTGGCGTTGAAGGCATAATCGGTGCCGTCGCGCACGTCGGTCTGGTCTTCGCGGTTGTCGAAGTCCTGGGTGGCAAAGTTCGGGTTGTTCTCGGGGCTGTCGCCGTAGCGCAGGCTCGACTTTTCCTTGGGGTTGTAACGGCCCTGGATGTTGGCCCCGATCAGCACACGCCCGCCGGCCAGCGCGCCGCCGTAGTAGAAGCCGCCCGACTGCTTGAACTCGCCATCGTCGAAGAACAGCCCGCCGGCACGCAGGTAGCCGCCGTCAAGCGCAAACCCGTCACGCAGTTTGATATTGAGCGAGCCTGCGACTGCATCGCCGGTGCGCCGCGCTGAGGAGGAGCGCACGATCTCAACCTGCTCGATCAGCTCAGCCGGGATACGGTCGAGGAAAAAGGATCGGTCGGACTGGCCGCCTGGAACGCGCTCGCCATTGATGAGGATCTGCGTGTAGCCGGGATCAAGCCCGCGCAGCCGCGCGCCGTCGCTTTCGATCACGTCGGACAGGAAGGTGACGCCCGGCACCCGCTTCAGCGCGTCGCCGGCGGTCAGCGGTTCGAAGCGCTGAAAATATTCCTCGTCATAGACCAGCACAGGCTCGGCCGCGTCGGAGCGATTGCGGAAGCCGATCGAGCCCTGCACCACGATTTCCTTGGCGGTCTGAATTTGACCGTCATCGTCTTCATCGGGTTCGGCGATCGCTCCGCCCGATTGCGCGGCAACGGCGGTCGCCTGCGAAGGCTCCATCGCCGAAGCGGTTGTGGCAGAAAACGCGGTCACTGCCGCAGCGGCGGTGCCCAAGAAAAGCTTGGTCCGGATCATGTGACTTTCCCCTGCGCCAGGCCCGATCGTCGGCGGCGTCTAGTAGCGGGCGTTAGTCGCGATCAGTGACAGTGCAGTGTCCCGGCCATGACAGATCGGCGACATGTCATTGGCGAGCTGTCTCCGAACCGTCACGGCTCTGTGAATCGGGCGTAACATTGACCTGCCAAAGCAAGGTTCATCGCAACACGACACGCGAAGGGCCGACCCATGACCAGTGCCGACCTCTCCGATCTTTTTGGCGCCAATATCGCGAGCTTTCCGCTCAATCTGCCCCGCATCCCAGAGCCTGAGGGAAACGCCCGCCACCGCTACCGCACGGTGTGGATCAGCGACGTCCATCTCGGCACGCGTGGTTGCAACGCCGATCTGCTGATCGACTTCCTCGACCATGTGGACAGCGAGACGATGTACCTTGTCGGCGACATGATTGATGGCTGGCGGCTCAAAAAGAAGTTCTACTGGCCCACCACGCACAACGACATCGTGTGGCGCATCATGAAGCGTGCACGGCGCGGTACGCGGGTGGTCTACATCCCGGGCAACCACGACGAGATGTTCCGCCATTTTACCGGCCTCAACTTCGGTGGCATCGAAATCCGCCGCGCGGCCTTCCATGATACCGCCGATGGCCGCCGTCTGATGGTGCTGCACGGCGACGAATTCGACGCAGTGATGCTCTCGCACCGCTGGCTCGCCTTCGTCGGTGACCATGCCTACCACCTGATGATGAAGTGCAACCACGTGCTGAACGCCGTGCGCAAGGCGCTCGGCAAGCCCTACTGGTCGCTGTCCAAGGCAGCCAAACACAAGGTCAAGAACGCGGTGGAGTTCATCGGCAAGTACGAGGAATCCGTCGCCCGGGCTGCTGCCGCGCGCGGGGTTGACGGGGTGGTGTGCGGCCACATCCACACCGCCGAGTTCCGCGCGTTCCAGCACGAGGGCCGCGTCATCGAATACTGGAACGACGGCGACTGGGTGGAGGGCTGCAACGCCCTGGTCGAGCATCATGACGGACGAATGGAGATCCTCCATTGGCCCGAGGAAATGAAGCGCCGGCTCGCTGAAGAAGCCGCTGCCGATCCCGCTGGCGAGGCGCGAGAGGTGGGCGAGGCCGCATGAACCGGCTTAATTCGATCCCGCTGGACATAAGCGCGGCCCGCCCCGCCGCTTTCGGCCCTTCCTCCATCGCTATCGTCACCGACGCGTGGCACCCGCAGGTCAATGGTGTCGTGCGCACGCTGACGACAACCTGCGAAGTGCTGCGCGGCTGGGGGTACCGCGTAACGGTGATCTCGCCCGATGACTACGTCACGTTTCCCGCTCCGACCTATCCCGAGATCCGCCTAGCCGTCACCGCGCCCGGTGCGGTCGGCCGCCGCCTTGCGCGCATCGCGCCGCAGGCGGTGCATATCGCCACGGAAGGGCCGCTCGGCCTTGCAGCGAGGGCCTATTGTGTGCGGCGCGGCGTGCCCTTCACAACCGCCTATCACACCCAGGTCCCCGATTACCTCGCGCGCCGCACCGGCCTGCCTGCGCGGCTGTTCTGGCCCTATATTCGCTGGTTCCACCGCCCCGCCGAAGCCATCATGGTCGCCACCGACACGATCCGCGCCGAGCTTCGCGCGCAGGGCCTCACCCGGCTCGCTCACTGGAGCCGGGGCGTGGATCTCGACTGTTTCTCGCCGCAGGCTCCGCCGCCGCCCGAATATGCGCAGGCCGACGGGCCCATTCTGCTCTATGTCGGGCGTGTCGCGGTCGAAAAGAACATGGAGGCTTTTCTCGCCAGCCCCTATCCGGGCACCAAGGTGGTGGTGGGCGACGGACCGGCGCGCGCGGCTCTGGAAGCGAAGTTCCCCGACGCAATGTTCCTCGGCAAGAAGACCGGTGCCGAACTGGCGGGGTGCTACGCTGGGGCGGACGTGTTCGTCTTCCCGAGCCGCACCGACACCTTCGGCCTGGTGATGATCGAGGCGCTTGCCTGCGGCACGCCTGTCGCCGCCTTCCCGGTGGCAGGGCCGCTCGACATCCTCACCGACCGCGTCGGCGCAATGGCCGAGGACCTCGCCCGCGCGATCGACGCCGCGCGTTATTGTGACCGCACGGATTGCACTGCCTATGCCGCGAGCTTCTCGTGGGAGGAGGCAACCCGGCAGTTTCTGGCGGGGCTTGTCCCGCTTGCGCGCTGCGCATCGGAGCCGGACATTCCCATGAAGCCTGATTGGAAGGCGCACAGCATGCACGCTCTAATCCGAGTTGCTGAAAAAACGGGACTGAGACGGCCTCCTGAAAGCAGGCGTACGGCCCTTCAACGTCGTCCGGCCGATAAATTCCGATGACAGCAAACAGGTTGCCGGCGAATTCTTTTGACAGCGCCGAACCGACCCATGCCTGTTCGCGTAAGAAGCCGGAGAAAAGTTCGGCCGCATGCGGAAATGATTGCCTCTAACATTGGTAATCACAGAAGCGCATCTGAAGGCTGGCAAGCAGATGCCTCAGCCGTTCGACGCGCCAATGTTCCCAGCGCTCGTCTGATATCGTCGCGGGATAGTCGTCCCCGCCGAAATACAGTTCAATCCAGGCAGCCTTCTCGACCGCATCCAGTGTGCGGGGATCGGGCACTGCCGATCTAAGATCCACGGAATGGTCTTTGCTATCCGCCAATGCGAGCCGAATCAGACGCAATAGAATGTCGCGGTGCTCCCCCATGACGCAAATGCTGAGCCTGCAAAGATGCACGAGCAAGTGATTTTTCGAATGCGACAGCTATACAACAACAATTCGGTTTGCGGAGCGGTTCGGGGTAGCGCAGTCAAGCAGCCAGTACCTCAATGGTGCTGCAAACCGCACCGCTTATGCAAAGACGAGTCCGCCGTCTTCGTGCATGATCATCACGCGGTTGACGATGAACGGACGGAAGGCCCGCGAACGGATCGTATCCACTGCAATGAAGGTCGCCTCGGCCGCATCACGTCGCAAGTCGAGCCGGACATAGCCTTGATGCATGTTGTCGGTCCATACGACCTCGGGGATGAGGTCGGTGAAGGCCTTGTCCAGCGCGCGCGAGAGTTCGTCTCCGAACCCGCTCTCGACGAAGTCACCCGGCGAGGTGATGCCGGCCGTGCCCAGTTCGACACCTGCCGAGCGCCCCGCTGCGTCCTTGAGGCTGTTGGCCCAGAAGCTGTGGCTGTCACCGGTCAGGAAAACCAGATCACCTGCCCCGGCTTTGCGCGAAAGATCGTAGAGCTGTTCGCGCGCCCAAGGATAGCCGTCCCAAGTGTCGGGATAGAACGGCAGGCCAGCCCGGCCCTTGGCGGCGAGTTGCCTGGCATTGTCGAGCGCGGCACCGGCGAAGGGCGTATCGGTGGCATCGGGATCGGGCAGGATGCCGATCTTCACCAGATCAGGGACATCGGTGCGCGCAATCGGGATGGCATTGCCGATCAATCGCCATGGCCGCCCGGCCGCGACCGACTGTGTAAGGCTGCGGGCGAGATCGGCCTCGCATTCCGGCGAGATCATCCGGCGGCCCGGCGCCTCCAGCACATCGCGGCGGAACCGGGTAATCTCAGCGGCATCGCCGGTCTTGTCCATGACCGCCGCATAATCGATCTGTTCCGCCCGCGCGGTGTGGCGGGTTTCCAGTGTTGTCAGCGTTGCCAGATCGCCGAAGCTGTAGCTGCGCCAGAACTGCATCCGCGTGGCGCCCGGACGGCCCAGCCATTCGGGTTCGCGCACCGGCATCCATTCGAAATAGGCCCGGACGGAGGCTTCCCGCCGTGCTTGCCAGTCGCCTTCGAGGGCCGGTTGATGGTTCTGCGCGCCGCCTGTCCACGGGTTATTGGCGCTCTCGTGATCGTCCCAGCAGGCCATGAAGGTATGCGCGGCGTGCATCGCCTGCGCGCCCGCATCGGTCTTGTACTGCGCATGGCGGCGGCGATAGTCCGACAAGCTGACAATTTCGTGCGCGGGATCATGGCGCCGGTCGAGCGACTGGGCCGCTCCGTCACCCCAGCCATCCTGCCCGTATTCGTAGATGTAGTCACCAGTGTGCAGAACAAAGTCCACTGCGGCATCGTGCGCGATGGCCTCGTAGGCATTGAAATAGCCAAAGGCATAGTTGGAACAGGAAGCGAGCGCGATGCCCAGACGGTCGAGCCTGCCGGTCGGCAGCGTCCGTGCGCGCCCGGTGGACGATGCCTCACCATCGAGCCGGAAGCGGTAGTAATAGGTCTGTCCCGGTTCCAGCCCGCGCGCCAGCCATTTGACAGTGTGGTCGCGGTCCGGCCCGGTCGCAATTTCGGTGCGCAGAGTGATACTGGCAAAGTCCGGATCGCGCGCGACCTCGCCCACCAGTGTCACATCGCCCGAGGTGGTGACGCGGGTCCACAGGACCACGCTGGTCGCATCGGGATCACCGCTGGCCACGCCGTGGCGGAAGGGGCCGTCAGGGGCCGCCAACGCCACATCGGGCAGCGCGAGCGCCGCCGTGCCTGCCGCCAGACTGCCCAGCGTGGTGCGCCGGCTCAGCGGCTTTGCAAAGGGATGGCGGATCATGGTGCGGCCTTGTCAGAGTTCGGGGAAGGGCCGGCCAGCTTTTCCAGCCGACCCTTCCAAGGTCATCAGAAGTCCTTGCGCAGGGTAACGAAGAACTGCTGCGGAGCCCCTGCCAGCAAGGTCTGGTTGTCGCCCGAAAAGCCGAAGCCGTTCGAACCGATCGTGCCGACAAATTCTTCATCGAACAGGTTGGTCGCCGTGACTTCGAGGGCGAGGCCATTGATGAAGCGGTTGTCGCTTTGCAGGCGGAACCCGATCAGCGCATCGACCAGCACCCGCCCTTCGACCGACCGGTCGTTGGAGAAGGTGAAGAACCGCTCAGAGGTGTAGTTGGCATTGCCGCGGGCGTAGAACTGGCCGTTGTCATAGGCGAGTTCGAGGTTGGCGATGCTTTCCGGGCTGTCCACCACGGTGCGGCCCGCGATGCGCTGCACCACCACGCCGGCCTGGTTGATCACGTCGTCGCGGTAGGTGTTCTCGTTATAGGCGTAGCTGCCCGTCACGGTGAAGTCCGGCACTGGCTGCCACTGAAGGCCGATTTCCGCCCCGATCGAGCGCACGTCACCCACGTTGGATAGCAGCGCGGCGTTGCCGACGATGCCCGGGCCCTGCGGGATGGCGAGCAGGCGGTTCTGGAAGTTGACCAGATAGGCCGCGACAACGCCGGTGATCTGGCCCTCGCCGAAGCGGAAACCGAGTTCGTAGGTGTTGGTCTGTTCCGGTTCGATCCGGTCACGCAGCGCGGCAAAGCCCGCGGCCGAGGTCGCGAAGGGACCGGTGGTCGCCGCCGCGGTGAAGGCGCGCTGGTTCTGGGTGAAGCTGGCGAAGATCTCGTTGCCGCCGCCCAGACGGTAAAGCACCCCGACCTGCGGGAGGAAGAAGTCCTCACCCTCGATCTCGCCCAGCGCGAGCGGGCCGGGCGTCGGATTGATCGGGGTTGCTTCAAGCTTGACCGATTGGCCCTTGAACCCTGCGGTGACGGTGAAGGCGTCGCTAACCTCCCACTGGTCCTGCACCGCGTATTGGAAGGTGCGGGTGTTGTAGGCGTTGTTCCACTGGGTGAAGAACGGGTTTGACTGATAGTCGAGCGCGCTGGCACCCGGGACCGTCTGGCTGGCGCCCATGGAGTAGAAGCGGCGGGCCTGTTCGAAGTCGTTGTTCTCATACCACAGGTCGATGCTGAAGGTGTGAGCGCCGAGTTCGGCTTCGAGATCGGCGAGCACGCCGATGCGCTCGATTTCGTATTCGGTGGTGCGGAAGCTCAGCGGCAGACCGCCGGGGCTGGCTCGGTACGGCGTGATCCACGAACCTTGCCCCTTGTTGGTGTGGAGATAGGCCTGCACGCCCGCGCTGACGTTGTCGCCGAACTGCTGGTCAATCCGCCCGCTGGCGAGCCAGTCGCGGCGCAGGCCCGCAGCGTCGAAATAGGCATCGTCGACTGTGCGGATCGGGGCAGGGTAGGTGGTGCCGAAGGTGTTCGGCCCGACGACCACACCCGTATCGCCGCGGTTGGCGCCGATGAAGGCAAGGCGGACCGCCAAAGGCCAGTTGTCCGAGATATTGTCCCAATCATAACCCAGCCGGCCGATCATTTCCTGGCTGAGATCCTGATAGTCGTTCTCCTTGCGGTCGGAGAAATTGACGAAGGCGGTAAAAGTCGTGGTGGGCGAGAAATCGGCGACCAGCTTGGCGTTGACCTGCGTCGAGCGTTGCGTGCCGAAGCCCTTCCACTTTTCCGCATCGATATGGGCGGCGCTGATATAGGCCTTGAACCCGCCCAGATCGCCGGTGTCGAGCGTGCCGTAAGCGCGCAGCGTGTTGCTGTCGCCATAGGTGATGTTGCCGGCGATGCCGATCTCGTCCTGCGGCGTACGGCTGAAGAATTCCAGCGTGCCGCCAAGGTTCGAGGTCGAAGCCGTGCCGAGCGCGCCCGCGCCCTGGCTCACGCGGGTCTGGCCGATATTGTCGGCGATGATCGCGCGGCTGATGTGGAGGCCGTTGGTGTTGCCATAGCTCATGTCGCCCAGCGGCACGCCGTCGAGCGTGAAGCCGAGCTGGTTCTGGTTGAAACCGCGCAGGGTAATGCGGGTTGACCATTCATAGGTGCCGAAAGGATCGGCCGACTGGAAATTGACGCCGGGGAGCTTGCGCAGGGCGATGAACGGGCTGGAACCGGCGGTGGTCAGCTGGATATCAGCGGCGCTGATCTCGGTCACCTGGCGGACTTCGCCCTTGCCATAGACAACGATTTCGCCCGCTTCTGCGGCTTCCGGTGCATCGGCATCGGTGGCGCCGGCGATCACCTGCGCATCGGCATCTGCCTCGGCGGCGAAAGACTGCGCCGGAACGGCAAGGCCGATTGCCGCAGCGCTGGAAAGAAACGCGGCGCGCAAGATGGTGTACTTCATGATTCTGCCCCTGCAAATGTTGTGGATGCGAAGGGGGCGCTAGGCTTGCGATGTTGCGGTTCGATTAGATTTCGGTTTCACAACCGCGACGGAAACATGACGTTTCGCAGTCGTTGCTTTGCGGACACACAGCCCGGTCAGCGCGTTGTCCGAAAGGCTGCGGCCATCAGCCCATGCATCCTTGCAGGTCCGTAAGCGGCTTTCGCAAATTCGGGTCCGTTAACCCACGAAGGGTTCCAATGCAGCCATTGCGCCAGATCGCAGATCGCCCTGCGCACCGTCTGAATGGAGCGCCCGGTAACCGACACCCCTGATGACTGCCGAAAAGGCGGCGACAAGCGACGCGGACGGCTCTGTTCCGCCCAGCATCTGTTGCAGCGCCCACGTCCCGCTCGGATCATCCATGGCGCGCACCAGCCCGCGTAAGGCGGCATGATCCGGGCCGTTGTAGATCGCACGCTCGATCTCGTCATAGGCGGCAAGCACCGGCTGGCTCCCGCCGAGGACAGCTTCAAGAACGCGCTCCAGCATGGGTCCGGGTGCGATCCTGTGAGCCCGAAGCTGTTCAAGATCGCCGCGCAGGGCTTCGCGTTCGTAGAGGCCATGCAATGCCGCATGCAGCAACACGCTTTTCGTCCCGTAAACGTGGATGACCTTGCCGAGCGTCACCCCCGCCCGGGCAGCAACCGAGCGGAACGTCACACCGGCATGGCCCTTTTCGGCGAGCAATGCTGCCGCTGCGTCCGCGACCTGTGCCGCCTGAACGTCTGGATGCGGTGCAGGCATATCATAGTTGCCGCGGGCCAGCGCACAATAGGCGGTGCGGACACAATCTGCCGACTGACGGCGCTCGCGCAGCCACAGCGTGAAGGCGGCAACGGTTTCGTCAAGAAGCGCCCGGTCAAGCGGCGGATTCCACACCAGCAGGTGGCGCGCGGATTCGCCGGCGGCAAAGCAGGCGAGAGCGTCAGCGTGCTCGTGCAGGCCGATCATACTCGCCATGTCGCTCCAGAAACCATCCCATGCCGCCTGCCATTCGGCATCGGCAGCATGGCGCCACGCCATGGCGATGCGGCGTTCCCCGCCCGTCCAATCCGCGATGGTCGAGGCAATCAGCGACGCCTGCAACCCGGCCGGGAGCGGCTCTCCGTCCAGCCTGCCAAGTTGCGCGAGCCGTGTTCCCATCCACGCCTGTCCCTGGGAAAGCGCAGAGCGCGAAGCGGCAAGATACAATCGTTCCATATCGCCAAAGTAATAATGGATCGATGATTGCGCCGCAGAGGCATGTTGGACCACGGCCCGCACGGAGACATCATCAACGGGGGCGTCTGCCCAGAGGTCGAGCAAGGCGTCAATCAGGCGTGTGTTTGTCGGTTTTATGACGTTTTCTTGTTCTCCACGTGACCAGACTGTGATCCCGGCGCTGCTGCTTCTCACGAAAAGCCCTCGTGTACACCGGTTCCGCGAACCGGTTTGGTCACTGTAACCCGCGTTACTTACAAGTGTTCTAGCTGGACTGCGAATCAGGGCAATAGGGGTATCGTCGATGGCGAATGTAACCAAGTCTTTCCGGACGGCTTTGCTGGCAGGCGGCGCGCTCGGCGCGGTCCTGATGGCGCTGCCCGCCGCTGCGCAGGATAACCTCCCGTCCGAACCCGGCGCTGGCGGCGAAGGCGAGACCGGCAATGTCATCGTCGTCACCGGGTCAATCCGCGGCTCGCTGGAAAATGCGACCGCGACCAAGCGCGAGGCGTTGAATGTGACCGACGTCGCGACCGCCGATTCGGTTGGCCGCTTCCCCGACGAGAACATCGCCGCCGCGCTCGCCCGGTTGCCCGGCGTGGCTGTGCAGCTTGATCAGGGTCAAGCGCGCTACATCCAGGTGCGCGGCGCGCCCAACCGCTGGACGTCGGTGAGCATCGACGGCCTGCCGCAAACCGGCACCGACGAAGGCGGCGGCGAGCGCGCCTTCCGCTTCGACGCTGTGCCTGCCGTGCTTCTGCAGCAATTGGTCGTCAACAAGTCGCTGACCCCTGATATTACCGCCGAAGCCATCACGGCGCTGGTTGATCTGCAAACCTTCTCGCCGCTGGATGACGGCAAGGCTGGCGTCACAATCACGGGCGATGCCGGTTATGGTTTCATGAGCCTTGGCGAGGGGCCGCAGCGTCAGGGCTCGCTACGCCTGTCGTGGACCAACGAGCGGATCGGCTTCGCCATCGGCGGCTCGCATTATTTGCGCGAGCAGGTCACCGACAACCGCGAGGCCGGTTACGACGCTAACGGCATTCCGATCGACATCGACATCCGCAATTACGAACTCACCCGTGAAAACAACGGCCTGTTCGGTGCCTTCGAAGTGCGCGCAAGCGACGACTTGAAGTTCTTCGTCAACGGCATTTTCACCGAGTTCCGCGACCGCGAGGAACGCCACGCTTACGAGATCGAGATCGGTGAAGCCGCCGCACGCGGCACCCGAGGCTTGCTGACCGGCAGCCTGGACAATGTCTCGATCACGACCAACTACAATGACGGGCTCTATCTCAACCAGAACTACATCGGCTCGGCTGGGTTCGATTACGACACGGCAGAAGGCGGTATTAAGGGCATTGTCGGCTATACCCGCACTGAAAATACCACCGATCTGCCGCTGATCCAGTCGTCGATCCGCGGGATCAGCGTTGATTATGATCGCTCGGCCGATCCGCGCTTCCCCACGGTGCGGTTGTTCCGCACCGTGAACACCGGCGGCGTGTTCTCGCGCGGGGCCGAGCTGACGTCGATCCCGATCACCGAACAGAACCTGCCGCGCACCGTGTTGATTCCGATTGTGCAGGGCGTGACGTCCGAGGCGTGGTCGGGCAGGCTCGATGCGTGGAAGCAATTGGACGATCTCAAGATCAGCTCCGGGCTTTATGCCACCACCCGCGATATCGTCGGCAACAACATCGGCATCGGCGGCGTGGTGCCACTGGCGGCGACTGGGTTCAACCCCAACGGCTTCGCCACCGACCGGCCGTGGGACACTCAGTTCCCGCTCGGCGTGGGGATCAACTATGTTGATACCCGCGCGATGAACCGCGAATTGCAGGCCGCGCTCGGTCGCGCCGGGATCAATCCGGCAAACTTCGTGCTGCCGACATCGTTCTACGATCAGCAAGAACGCATCATCGCCGGTTACGCGATGGCCCAGTGGGATGCCGGGCCGCTGCAACTGGTCGCGGGTGTGCGCGCCGAGCAATACGAGATCGACAATGCCGGCACCGTGCTGGTCGGCGCGGCGCAGACGCCGCTGGCCGTGGAGCAGGACTTCTTCGACCTCTTCCCGAGCCTGAACATCCGTTTTGAGGCCAGCGATAATGTCGTGCTGCGCTTTGGCGGGCAGCGCGGGGTCTCGCGCCCGGCCTATGCCGCGATCCGCGTCGGTGCCTCGATCAGCGACACGTCGGCCACCATTAATGGCGGCAACCCCTTCCTCAGCCCCGAATATACCTGGGGCGTGGACGCGGCGATCGAATACTACTTCGCCAGCAACGGCATCGCCTCGATCAGCGGCTTCCATCGGTGGGTCGAGGATGTGCTCTACCAGAGCCAGCAACGGGTCGGCTCGGACCTTTATGACAGTGGCACGATCGACCGGTCGAACTACCTGCTGGGTTCAACCTTCAACGGCGAGGAAGGCACGCTTTACGGGGTTGAGTTCAACGTCGAGACGCAGTTCGATTTCCTTCCGGGCGCGCTGGCCGGTCTCGGGGTGCAGGGCAACCTGACGCTGCTGGGTGGCGATTTCGAGGCGCGCAATGCTGCCGGGCAGCTGCAAACCTTCGCTTTTCAGGGCCTGTCGGATACGGTGATGAACGCCTCGGTGTTCTATGAATATGCCGGGTTGAGCCTGCGGGTTGCCTATCAGAAGCGCACAGACTTCCTTGACACCATTGGGGGCCTGGGTTCGGGTGAGTTTCGGCAGGGATTCGAAAACCTTGATGTCACAGCCCGCTATGCGCTGACGCCCAACATCACTCTGTTCGCGGATCTCGCTAATCTGACCGACGAGACCTATGTCGCCTACGAAGGCACGTCAGCGGCCCCGTCCGAAGTGGAGCGCATCGGCGAGCGTTATCTGTTCGGCGTGCGTTTCAACTTCTGATCAGCCGAGGGAATTCATCATGCGTCACTACCTCACCGCCCTGCTCGCCGCGAGCGCGCTCGGCCTTGCTCCAGCAGCCACCTCCGCGCGTAACATCGTGCTGACCAATGATGACGGTCTCACCAGCAATGTCGTCGCGCTCTACGAGGCACTGAAGGCCGCGGGGCATGACGTGGTGGTCTCGGTGCCCTGCGTGAACCAGAGCGGGCAGGGCGCGGCGCTTGGCATTGCGCGCCCGATCGCGCCGCTGAAGGCGGCGTGCCTCAATGATGCGGCACAGCCCGGCGATCCGGGTGCCGGGCCGATGACCCGCAAGGGGCTACCGGCAGGCGATTTCCACTATGTTGACGGAACCCCAGTGGCAGCATTGCTCCACGGGCTCGAGGTGGTGGCGCAGGCGCGCTGGGGCATGGCACCTGATCTGGTGCTCTCCGGTCCCAACGAAGGACAGAATGTCGGCGCGATCATCTTGTCCTCGGGCACGGTCAGCGCGGCGCAATACGCTGCTGTCATGGGTATCCCTGCGATCGCGCTCAGCGCCGGAGCGAACACCGAGGCAGCGAGCCTCGACAATCCGCTGTCCGACGAGGTTGCGCGCCGCTCAGTCGAACTGGTGGCGGGGCTTGAGGCGAAGGCGGGCAAAGGGCCGCTGCTGCCCGCTGGGCTTGCGCTCAACGTCAACTTTCCGGACAAACTGGAGGGCGCGCGCTGGGAGCTTGCCGAAATCGGTAATTACAACGCCTACAAGATCGGTTTCACCGCCAACATGGCCGCCAGCTCCTCGCCGATGATGAAGATGATGGCCAAATCGCGGGGCATGGAAGTCCCGCCGCTGCCGGGGGTCAGCTTCGATTTCAACACCGCGCCGCCCGCGCCGGAGCAGCAGGATGACGAAAGCGTCGTCTATCGCCGTGCCATCGCGGTGAGCCCGATGCAGGCAGGCTATGCCTATCCGGCAGACGGGCCAATCCTCGATCGCGCGGCGCTAGCGGCATTCCTGCCCGCGAATGCCGAATGATCGGTTGCGCTTGATCGTTTTCCTCGGGACGCCGTCGTCTTGCAGCTAACCTAGTGAGACTTGGTCGCCGTGCCGGTCGAGGCTGCCACCCAATTCTCGCCGCTTGCCTTTGCAGATACGAAATGCCCGGCGGCGGCGGTGACGTGAAAGCTGAATCGTGGCTTTGACCCCATCGTTGCCGAAGCCTGCCGTTCAGGAGCCGGTCTAGCTTCAGCCGCTGTGCGCGCTCAGTCGCCATGTCCTCGGTGCCTTGTTTTGATGAAGAACCTGCCACTTGATTCGTCCTGTGGGAACGGCGGCTAAGTCCCAAACCAAGCCATTTCCGTCCGCCATCAAAGCGCGTTTGGAGCGCCATGCCGGGCAGCCTTTGATCTCTGCATTAGGAACGCGCTGTCGGTCCTAAAAAGTGTCCGGTGAGGGATCCCTTTCGGACAAGCAGCGGCAAGGTGCCATCGCTGTTGCGAGGGGCGGGCGCACTGGCAGCAACGTATCGGTGAGACGCTTTTCGACGATTGCGACATGCAGGCCTTTATGTGGCCCATTTGATTATTTGTGTCTCAATTTGCATTGTGTTGAATTTCAGGAGCACTCTGGCTAGAGTATGCCCCACAGCCAACGCATTAGGAGTCGGAGCCCGCATGACAGTCCAAGTCAACATCACGCCCAATGGCCGGATGAGCCTCCCGGCTGACATCCGCAAGCGGCTCGGGCTCGTCGGCGGCGGCGCAGTCTATTTGGACGAGACGCCGGATGGTCTGGTTCTGCGAACAGCCGCACAGGCTGTGGCCCGCGCTCAGGCTTTGGCGAAGCAGTACACTGAAGGAAACCCGGAAGCCTCAGTCGCGGCTTTCCTGGCCAAGCGCCGCGAGGATAGCGGGGAGTGAGCGAGATCGTACTGGACGCCTCCGCCCTCATCGCCATGCTGAAGGGAGAGAAGGGTGCCGACAAAGTCGCCGCCGCGATAGCAGGCGCCCGGATTTGCACGATCAATTACGCCGAGGTGGTCACGCACTTCATCCATCTTGGCATGCCCGAGCGTGAGGTTGACGCTATGCTCGATCCACTGCCGATGACGATTGTGCCGACCGATAAGGCCCTGGCGCAAATGGCCGGGCGATTGCGGGCTATCACTGCCGGCCACGGGCTGTCGCTCGGCGACCGCTTCTGCCTTGCGCTGGCGCAACGCGATGGTCTTCCGGCTTGGACGAGTGATCAGAGCTGGAAGGCGGTCGCCGACACGAGTAAAGTGAAGGTCGTGGCTATTCGATAATAAGCCATCGGTAAATTTGTCGGTATTCGCGGTCAATTTTTCACCAAGATACCTTAGTAATTCCATTGGGCTTGCAACCGAATGAACTCGCCTTCAGCTCGCCCTAAGCGACGTTCGTCTGGCTCTCGGCGTGAAGCCCATCCATAGCTTGCCGTCAATTCCAGTGCTTTGTCGACCTGCAGCTCGAAACCAAGATCGAGTTCCTCGGTCTCAAGCCTGGGAGCATTAATTGCCGACTTTAGGCCACCGCGATAATATTGCCAACGGGCATAGGGAAAGAACGGCCCTATTGGCATGTTGTCGACCTTGCCGAGCAGTTGCACGTAGCCTCCGGTCAGCGGCCGCTCCTCGATACCACCCGATACAGGATCGAATTCTGGTCCTTTCCCCCAGTTCCACTCCACCTGCAGTCCGATAGGCTGGGGATATAGCACTGCGTGCAGGCCAACTCGATTATCCTTGAACCCCACCGGACTGAGGCCACCGGTCCGTAATTCCGGACGGAAGCGGTTTTGCATAACTTGTGCACCAAGCTCCAGAACCTGCCCATCAAACCCCAACCCATCGAGTTTGAATGGCCACGTTGCGAGGCCAACCATCATTACCTCATCATCGACTTCAGTGCGGTTGGTGCCTTGCCCGTTGAACACTCCAAAACCGAACGCGCCGTAATTGCCGAAAAGCTTATGGCCATCCCTGTCAAGGCGATCCCAGATGGCCTGCGCACGTGGCGGGGTGTAATAACCAATGATGCCGATATCGCGTTCGCCGGGCGCAGCAGTATTGATGGCGTCGCTTCGGTCCAGTGGGACGCGGCTACCGGATGATTGCATGTTTTCCCATCCGTAAGGCACCTTCGATTGGCCAAGGCGAATACGAAATTCCTTGTCCCCGGTAGGAAAAACATCGACATACATATCCCGCAAAGAGACAGCCCCTTCGCGACGCTCCCCAACGGACTGATTGGACACAGAGGCGGCAAAATCGGACTGGAAGTAGAGCGCTAGATGTTCGTTGATGTCGCCTTGCAAGACAATGCGCAGACGTCTGAAACTAAAATTGCTGCCATCGCGAATATCCCCATCGTGCATGGAGCGCAGGCGTGACATGCCTGCGGACGCGACTGACCCGCCGGAAACGATGTCACTCATGCGCAGTTGCGTGTAGCCGCGTAGCTGGAACTTTTCGTACCACGCTGCGCTCTGTGAAATCTCTTTGATTGGCGTGGTCACGGCCACAGGTTCTTCTAACACGATTGAAGGTGGAGCCGGTGTCGAGGACGATGCAGCTACGATCTCCTCCGCGGCCTTAAGCTGTTCTACAATTGCCCGTAGGTCATCGATTTGCCGTTGGAGATCGGCAATGGTTGAAGCTTGGCTCGTCGTTTCGACCTGGGCCGCCGCAACGGCATAATTAGAGCACGCTGATGAGAAAGCGCATAATCCTACCAATGATCGCGAGAGAACCCTGTGCGGTAACCATCCGAGCTTGTTTCCCGTTACAGGAATGGCGCTGGATTGCTCACAAGATTTGGCATTTTTCGCAAGATCTCGACAGCGATCAACATTCATAGGGGCTCGCCTTGCCAACCGATATGAAGTCGTTGGGGTGATTTTGTGCCATTTCACTCAAGTGCATAAAGCCGCCTGAGCTGCTGCGAGCCGCGCAATCGGCACGCGGTAGGGCGATGTGCTGACGTAATCGAGACCCACGCTTTCGCAGAAGGCGATGCTCGCCGGATCGCCGCCATGTTCGCCGCAGATGCCGAGCTTGATGTCGGGCCGGGTCTTGCGCCCGCGCTCGGCCGCCAATTCGACCAGCTGACCGACGCCTTCGATGTCGAGGCTGACGAAAGGATCGCGCGGGAAGATGCCCTTGTCGACATAGACGCTGAGGAACCGCGCCGCATCGTCGCGGCTGACGCCCAGCGTCGTCTGCGTCAAGTCATTGGTGCCGAAGCTGAAGAACGCGCCTTCCTCAGCAATCTCCCCCGCCATCAGCGCGGCGCGCGGGAGTTCGATCATCGTGCCCACAAGGTAGTCGACCCGCGTGCCGGTCTCGGCGAACACTGCCTCGGCCTCCTTGTCGACGAGCGCCTTCAGGATCGCGAGTTCGCGCTTGGTGGCGACCAGCGGGATCATGATTTCAGGCAGTGGTGCCTCGCCCGAGGACTGCTTGACCGCACAGACCGCCTCGAAGATCGCGCGCGCCTGCATGGCGTAGATCTCTGGGAAGGTGATCCCGAGGCGGCAGCCGCGATGGCCGAGCATCGGGTTGAATTCGTGCAACTCGCCTGCCCGGCGCTTGAGATGATCGACCCCAAGGCCTGTTGCATCGGCAAGCTCGGCGAAGTCCTCATCCGCATGCGGGAGGAATTCGTGCAGCGGCGGATCGAGAAGGCGGATCGTGCAGGGCAGCCCGGCCATGACCTCGAAGATTGCCGTGAAATCGGCGCGCTGTTCCGGCAGCAGCCTGTCCAGCGCGCGGCGCCGGCCTGTCTCGTCTTCGGCGAGGATCATCTGGCGAACCAGCGAGATGCGCGAGGCTTCGAAGAACATGTGTTCGGTGCGGCACAGACCGATGCCCTCGGCACCGAACTGACGCGCCATGCGGCAGTCTTCCGGCGTTTCGGCGTTGGTGCGCACCTTCATGCGCCTCAGGCCGTCAGCCCACACCATCAGGGTCCCGAAATCGCCCGCCAACTCCGGCTCGACCGTGGGGACGATGCCGAGCATCACCTGCCCGGTCGCCCCGTCGAGGGTTATTGCATCGCCTTCCTTCAATTCGGTCGAGCCAATCCGCAGCGTCCTGGTGCTGCGATCGATCGAGACCGCCCCGGCCCCCGAAACGCAAGGCCGCCCCATCCCGCGCGCGACTACCGCCGCGTGGCTGGTCATCCCGCCGCGCGCGGTGAGAATGCCGTGCGCTGCGTGCATGCCGTGGATGTCCTCAGGGGACGTCTCCACGCGCACAAGGATTACCTTCTCGCCGCGCCCGGCCCATTGCTCGGCTGTGTCGGCATCGAGCACGATCTTGCCCGCAGCCGCACCCGGCGATGCGGGAAGACCGGTGGTGAGCACGTTGCGCTCCGCATCGGGATCAAGCGTCGGGTGGAGCAGCTGATCGAGCGCCATCGGGTCGACCCGCCGCACCGCCTCACGCTCGTCGATCAGGCCCTCGGCCACCATGTCGACGGCCATCTTGAGCGCGGCCTTGGCCGTCCGCTTGCCCGAGCGGGTCTGGAGCATCCACAGCTTGCCGCGCTCCACGGTGAACTCGATGTCCTGCATGTCCTTGTAGTGCAGTTCGAGCAGGTCAAACACACGCGCCAGCTCGGCGTAAGCCTTGGGCAGGGCCTCTTCCATCGACAGCGGCTTGGCCCCCGCCGCCTCGCGCGCCGCCTTGGTCAGGTATTGCGGCGTGCGGATGCCGGCGACGACATCCTCACCCTGTGCGTTGATCAGGTACTCGCCGTAATAGGCGCGCTCACCGGTTGCCGGGTCACGGGTAAAGGCGACGCCAGTGGCGCTGGTTTCGCCCATGTTGCCGAACACCATCGCCTGCACATTGACAGCGGTGCCCAAGTCGCCCGGAATGTCGTTCAATCGGCGATAGACCTTTGCGCGGTCGCTATCCCAGCTGTCGAACACGGCCCGGATTGCGCCCCACAGCTGTTCGTGCACATCTTGCGGGAAGTCGCGGCCCAGTTCCTCGCCGACGATGCCCTTGTACTCGCCCACCAGCGCCTGCCAGTCTTCAGCGCCCATCTCGGTATCGTTGTAGAAGCCCTTGTCTTCCTTGGCGATCTCGAGCGCTTCCTCGAACAGCCCGTGATCGATCCCGAGCACCACGTCCGAATACATCTGGATGAACCGGCGGTACGAATCCCAGGCGAAACGGGCATCGCCGCTCGATGTGGCAAGCCCCGCCACCGTAGCATCGTTCAGGCCGAGGTTGAGGACGGTGTCCATCATCCCCGGCATCGACACCCGCGCGCCCGAGCGGACCGAGACCAGCAGCGGATCGCCCGCGTTGCCGAAAATCTTGCCCACCGCGGCTTCGATATGGGCGAGCGCGTCCGCCACCGCCGCCTTCAGTCCATCGGAGAAGCCCGCCTCATCGCGCAGATAGGCCACGCATTCCTCGGCGGTGATGGTGAAGCCCGGAGGTACCGGCAGTCCGATGCTCGCCATCTCGGCGAGATTGGCGCCTTTGCCGCCGACGACGGTCTTGTCCTTCTGGCGCGGATCGGTGTGCCCGGAGTTGCCTCCTATGAGGTAAACGCAATCGGCTCGGGATATGGTCATACACATTTAAAGTATGCTCCATCGATCAGGCCATAGCGAACTTTCGGCGATCTGGGGTGATGGCTTGATCCTGATGGTGATAAGACGCCGCAGTCTATGAAGATGCGCCCCATACTTTTTGCCCATCAATCCATGTGGCTAAAACCTCACCAGATGGGCTGAGGCAGACCATGTTTGCGCGCTTCCCTACCTCGAGAACGCCCATCTGATGGCTTAATCCAAGGAATTGTGCGGGATTAAACGTGGCCATCTCTACTGCCTGGGCGAGGCTCATACCCAGCATTGACTGGGCGTTTGCAACTGCCTTGGCCATGTCAAGATCCGAGCCGGCAAGCGTTCCATCATTGTTCTGGCATACGCCATCAATAACCATCACTTGCTCACCGTTAAGCATGAAGTGCTTATCGCTCTGACCAACGGTCGGCATTGCATCAGTGACAAGAATGAAACGCTGATGCCCACCCTTTGCGCGAATTGCGATCTGCAATGCGGCGGGATTGACGTGTTTGCCGTCGACGATGATGCAGCACCAGCTTTCAGAATGGAGCAAGGCTGCACCGACGACGCCCGGTGCCCGGTTAAGCAAAGGCGGCATGGCATTGAACAAATGTGTTACACCCGCCACGCCCGCATTGAACGCGTTCATCATTTCATCAAAGGTGGCATCGGTGTGTCCGGCGCAGACAATCATCCCGCGGTCGCGCAGTTCGGTGACTTGCTCCGCCGGAACACATTCTGGGGCAAGCGTCACAAGGGTCACTCCACCTTCGACCGTGCGCAACACCTTCAGCGCATTCTCATCACCGAGGCGGATCTTGTCGCGCGGATGGATCCCCCGGCGCTCCACGTTAAGGAACGGCCCCTCAATATGGATGCCTGCAATGCCCGGGACGCCGGCAGAAATTGCCTGCTCAATGGCAATGATCCCGCGTTCAACAACGTCAAGATCGTCGCTGATCAGCGTCGGCAGAAGCGCAGTGGTCCCAAATTGGTAATGCGCCTCGGCAATAGCGCGCACCGTATCGAGCGTTGGGCAATCATTGAACAGAAAGCCGTTGCCACCATTGACCTGAAGATCGATGAACCCTGGAACGAGCCGCGCCCCTTCAAGGTCAACGATGAGGCTTCCCTCAGGAACTTCATTCTCATTGACGAGCCCTGTGATGATGCCTTGCTCCACCAGCAAGGCACACCCGGATTGGAGGCGCTGTTGTGCGAAGATCTGGGCGTTGGTGTAAGCATGGCGCGTCACAGCGTTTGAGTTACCTTTCTGAGCATCGGCGGCGCATCAGGGTTCAGTCCTCTTGCGACCGAGAGTTCGTTGGCCGCGCGGTAAAAAGCTTGAATCTGGACTACGGGCTCAAGGAATGGGGCCGCAGTAGGGCAGGGCAGGCATGTCGCCCCTGCCACTTCAGCTCCGACAACAAAAACCTGATTGCCTTGAGCGGCGGCAAAGCTGGCGAAATCATCAAGACTTCTCGCCGCTTTGTCATTTTGCCGAAAAATCAGCACCGGCATGCCGGTCGCCAGAAGTGCCATGGGACCATGCCTGACTTCAGCTGCACTGAAGGCCTCTGCATGCAATCCGCTGGTTTCCTTCATCTTCAAGGCAGCCTCGCTCGCAGCTGCAAAGCCCACTCCCCGCCCGATAACAAACAGGCCCCGCGAGGCGGTAATCGCCTTGGTCAGCGCGGACCAATCTTGCTCCCAGGCCAAATCAAGCAGATTGGGAAGGTCGAGAAGGTCTTGTGGATTTACGGCTGTGCCCGGGTGGCATCCGACGATCTGAAGGATGGCTGAGAGAGTTCCGATAAAGCTCTTGGTTGCGGCAACACTGGTTTCCGGTCCCGCCCCTATCGGAAATACGAAATCGGCAATCTGCGCAAGGGGAGACCCAAGGTCATTAACGATCGCCAGGACCCGACTACCTTGGTCGCGATATTGTTGGGCAACTGCGAGGAGGTCAGGGCTTCGTCCTGATTGCGAGATTACAACACAAACGCCACTACCGATCGCCGGCGCGCGACCGTAAACAGAAAACACCGATGGCGAAAAGGAGCTGGTTACAACTCCCGCTTCAATTTCCAGAAGATAGCGCATGAAGGTCGCAGCGTGATCAGAACTGCCTCTTGCACAAGTCAGATACATGCTGGGGGGAGAGGCGGCTATGCTGGCTGCGAACAAAGCAAGCATGTCCTTGGAACGCATAGCCTGAGCTGCCACCACACTTCCTGACTGGGCGGCCTCCTTAAACATCAATGTCCGCGTCACAGGCTTTCTCACAAAAAACAGGAACGTGAGCCCTCGCCGAGTGCCCACCTATTCAATGATTGGACATATATAAGGATTGTAGTGGTATTGCAAATGTTATATCACGGGCCCTACAATCTGTGAGGCCCACGCTGTTGTTTCATCGCGCAGCGCACTCGGCGGCAGTCTCAAATAGCGAAGTGGAGAGCAGAGTGCAGGCATTGGGTGGCAATTCAGTGAGGATCCATGCGCCGATCACCGGTGTTCTGCGCTCGCTAGGCTGTGCCCCTGATCCTGCTTTCAGCGAGCGCATGCTGGGTGACGGCGTCGCGATTGACCCTCTGGGCTCTTGCGTGTTTGCTCCTTTTGACGGCAACGTCGTAATGATCGCCAGGACCGGACATTCGGTCACGATCAGATCTAACTGCGGCATTGAATTGCTGATCCATGTCGGGATCGATACCGTCTCGCTAAATGGCGAGGGTTTTGATCCTCAGGCCGTCGAAGGCCAGTCAGTCAAGCGGGGCGACCCCTTGCTGTCATTTGATCTCGACCTGATTGCTCGACGGGCTAGAGACTGCCTGACACCGGTCATCATCGTGGCGGGCTCCCGCTCAATGACGCAGTTGCGATCTGAGGGGCCAGTTGTTGCAGGCGAGCCGATCCTCGATGTGGCGGCTGCAGATGTTCCGCATCGGGCCTTAGCATCATCCGAACCATCGACGGCCCACCTGTGCATTGCGGTGAGGTTAGTCCATGGAATCCATGCGCGGCCAGCTGGACAGATCGCTCGGTTTGCGCGCAACTATGAGGGCTCTATCACTGTTTCCAAAGGTGAGCATCGCGCAGCTGCTGCGAGCACCACGGAACTTATGAAGCTTGGCGTGAGCCATGGCGAGGAGATCAGCATTCGGGTGGTTGGCAGCGAAGCGCGCCAGACAGCGCTGGCTCTTGGTGATCTGCTCGAACAACTCACGGCCGCGGAGCAGGGCAGCGGCGATGTTCTACAAGAGGCGCAGGCAGCCACCAACACAGCGCCCGGGCACCCCGAGGTGCGTCACGGGGTCAAGGCTGCGCCGGGGGTCGCCATTGGCCCGATCAGGATACTCCGATCATTCGACCGCGAAGTCCCCGCCGATGCTGGCGACTCTGAAGAGGAAAAGGCGCTCCTTGATGCCGCTATCCGCACGGTCGGCGTGGTCCTCAGTGACGCAATTGCAACGGCCGATGGCGTTGCAGCCGAAATCCTTGGCGCGCACCAAGAGGTCTTGGCCGATCCCGCACTGCAGCAACAGGCCAAACGGTATATCGAGGCTGGCCTCAGTGCCGCCTCGTCATGGCGCAAGGCGTCGCGCTCGCAGGAAGAATTCATGCTTTCGATGCCGAGCAGCCGGATGCAGGAAAGAGCAATTGATTTTCGCGATGTTGAGCGGCGCATGATTGACGCCCTGCTGGGGGAGAAGTCCAGCAGGGAGAACGCGGATTATTCGGGCTGCATCGTTGTTTGTGATGATGTTGAGCCGTCACTCCTGATGACGAGGCAAGGCCAGCAGATTGCCGCGATTTGCTGCGCTAGTGGCGGGGCGACGTCACATGCGGCGATCCTTGCTGCATCCTTGGGAATTCCCATGGTGGTTGGTCTGGGTTCCGACATTTTGTCGATCGCTGATGACACGACCGTTGTGGTCGACGCCGATCGCGGGTTGTTCAATTTTGCACCTTCGGACGAAACGATCCAAGATGCTAAGTCCCGCGCATCGCTTGCGGCTGCTCAGGCTGAAGAGGCATTGGCGTCATCATGGCGCGAGTGCCGTACAAAGGATGGATACAGGGTGGAGGTTTTTGCCAACCTCGCATCCCAAAGCGACGCCAAAATAGCCATAACCCAGGGCGCTGAAGGCTGCGGCCTGCTTCGTACAGAGTTTCTCTTCTCCGAGCGAGCCTCAGAGCCCTCAGAGCACGAACAGATCGAAGAGCTCCGCGCTATCGCCGCAGAACTGGACGGGCGCCCGTTCATCGTGCGGACGTTGGATGTCGGCGGTGACAAGCCGATTGCCTATTTTCCTTTTGCGGCTGAGGCCAATCCGGCTCTCGGCATGCGCGGAATCCGGTTTGGCTTGAAGCACCGCGACGTTCTTCGCAGACAGCTCAAGGCGATGTTGCAGGCGGTGCCTGCCAGCCAGCTGCGTATCATGCTGCCGATGGTCATCGAGGCAGACGAGATCTTCGCAGTGCGCGAAATGATTGCTGACCTGACGAGGGAGCTTGAACTGGACGCGGACGTGCCGCTCGGCATCATGGTAGAAACCCCCGCTGCTGTTTTGATGAGTGCCTCACTGGCTGAGGTGTCCGACTTTTTCTCCATCGGCAGCAATGATCTGGCTCAATACGTCCTTGCCATGGACAGAGGAAACTCGGAGCTGGCGGCCCGAGCCGATGCCCTGCATCCTGCCGTACTGCGAGCGATCAAGACCACTGTCGAGGGTGCAAAGGCGCGTGATCGCTGGGTCGGTATTTGTGGCGGGATCGCCTCGTACGTCGATGCAGCTCCGCTACTCGTAGGTCTGGGCTGCGTTGAGCTGTCTTCGGTCCCAAGGGCCGTTCCGGCAATAAAGGAGCGCCTGCGGCACTGGGACCGGGCTGATTGTACGGCCTTGGCAGAAGAGGCGCTGTCCATGTCATCCGCCGACGATGTTCGCCGTTTGATCAAAGGAGAACTCGCATGAAGGCATCGGTGCGGGCGCAAGAGACGTTTCAGGGGCTCGGCCGAGCGCTCATGCTTCCGATCGCGGTGCTGCCAATCGCTGCATTGCTACTTCGATTGGGGCAGCCTGATCTTCTCAACCTGCCTTTTGTCGCTGCCTCAGGTTCGGCAATCTTTGCCAATCTGGGGCTGCTCTTTGCGATAGGCGTAGGTCTCGGGCTGGCAAAGGAAAACAATGGCGCGGCCGGGCTCGCCGGTGCGGTGGCCTACCTTGTCCTCACAAATGGCGCTCAGGCATTGCTTGTAGTGCCCAACAGCGCCATTGCTTTCGAAGATAGCACGATCCGCGCCGCTCTAGTCGAGGCATGGAGGCAGAAACAGCTTGCCAAGCTTGCGATCCCTGCGGGTATCATCTCGGGCATTGCTGCGGGTTATATATATAATCGTTTCCACACGATAGCTTTGCCCAGCTACCTTTCGTTCTTTGGTGGCCGCAGATTTGTTCCAATCGCAGCAGGCTTGTTCGGTCTCGTAGCCGCCGCGATTTTCGGGTTGGGTTTTCCGGTTCTTGAGCTTGCCATCGATCGGCTCAGCTATTGGGTGATTGAGGCCGGATCTTTGGGGCTGTTTGTCTATGGCGTCCTGAACCGTTTGCTGCTGATCACCGGCCTGCACCACATTCTGAATAACCTCGCCTGGTTCGTGATCGGCGATTTCGAAGGATCTACCGGTGACCTCAGCCGGTTTTTTGCCGGCGACCCGGATGCAGGTGCATTCATGGCGGGGTTCTTCCCGGTGATGATGTTTGGTCTGCCCGCAGCTTGTCTTGCCATGTGGCGAAGCTTGCCAGTCGAAAGGCAAAAGCCGATGGCAGGCATGTATGTCTCAATGGCGCTTACCTCTATGCTGACAGGGGTGACCGAACCGATTGAGTTCAGCTTCATGTTTCTCGCGCCAGTGCTGTTCGGGGTTCACGCTGTCATGACCGGCCTTTCAATGGTCGTCATGGATTGGCTGGAGATCCGGCTTGGTTTTGGATTTTCTGCTGGCCTGTTTGATTATGTCCTGAATTTCAATCTTGCCACGCGCCCATTGTATCTCATCCCGGTAGGGCTCGCGTATTTCGTATGTTATTATGTTGTTTTCGGATTTTTCATCCGATTGCTGAAATTGAAAGTTCCTGGTTTCGAAGCGGGTGCAGCAGTTGCTGAGGAAAATTCGGGCGGGTCAGTAGGAGTGCTCTCCGATCAATCGCGGATAGCACAATATGTTCGTGCGCTTGGTGGGCCGCAAAACATCGAAGCCATCGATGCCTGCACCACCCGCTTGCGGCTCGTCCTGCATGATACTCTGGTGGTCGATGGTGGCATGCTTCGCACGTTGGGCGCCAAAGGCGTGTTGAATGTTGGCAGCCGGGGCGTTCAGGTCGTTATCGGACCGGAGGCCGACCGGATCGCGGGAGGGATGCGTGGCTATTGTGAGATAGCGTCGCGTGACCCAGCAACAGACAGCGAAAGTCGCGTTGATGCACCATTGGCCCAACAAGCGGTGATCCAAGATTCGCACGAACAAAAGTGTGATGGCTTTGACTTCAACTTGGTCGGCGGCGCCGCTAATGTTGTATCGCAGAACTCCTGTGGGCGGCGCATGATACTGCGTCTGCGTGATCCTCTTTTGATCGCTCATGATCAGTTGGACGAGGTGCACAACGGCCGTTGGGTGCAGACTACGCCTTGCGACCTGCATATCCTGATTTGAGTCATTCGGGCTGGATTAGACGGTCTTCGCAATCGAAGCCGGCGGGGAAAATCGCTTCCCGGTGAGGCACAGGGTGCGAGTCCAACCGCACTCGTACTACGGCGAAAACATCAGTTTCGTGAGGCCGGCCTGCGCATGAAAGGTCATATCGCCCTTCCAATGAGAAGCGCAACCCGCGCTTCAGATAATACCACTTAGATACAAAACAGCAAGAATCAGCCCTTTTGTCCCCAAAAGTTGCAATACCAATATCTACATTGTTACCGCCTGAAGTCAGGCCGGATAGTGACAAATTGGTTACATACAAATCATCATATGGTATTGCAGAGGTCTTGTCATTGCGGTAACAGGATCGGGCATCTGACATCTCTCTCGGGGGCAAAAAGGGGAAATGATATGAGAAAGACTTACGGATATTCTTCGGCAAGCCTTGGCGCGCTTGCCCTCGCTCTATGCGGCGTCCAGGCCCAAGCGCAATCGGCCCCTGTTCCCGCTTCAGCCGCTGCCGACCCTGGTTCGGACGATGATGTCACCGAGGAAGGTGCTATCGTCGTCACCGGTTTCAGGGGCAGTCTTGAGCGATCCCTGGAGATCAAGCGCAACGCGCCTGGTATCTCGGACGCGATCACGGCCGAGGATATCGGCAAGTTCCCCGATTTGAACATTTCTGAATCGCTCCAGCGTATCCCAGGTGTTGCACTCGACCGGACCTCCACTGGTGAGGGGCGTTCGATCAATCTGCGTGGTCTCGGGCCAGAATTCACGCTCGTTGAAATCAATGGTCTGCCCGGTACTTCCAATGGCTCTGGCGGGCGCTTTGGGCTCGGCGGAGGGGGCAGGGAGTTCAATTTCGAAATTCTTGCTGCCGAGCTCTTCAGCAGCGCGGTTGTTAACAAAACAAGCCTGCCGGAACTTATCGAGGGTGGGCTTGCGGGCACAGTCCAGCTCCAGACGCCGCGACCATTCGATCAAAAGCAGGGTTGGAGCTTTGCTGGCGCGGTTCTCGGGAATTACAGCGAACTCGCAGACAAGCTTAACCCGCGCGGCTCTGCCTTGTTCAGCTATAATGCGAATGACAAGATCGGCGTGACGGCGTCCGTTGCCGTTGCTGAAACGGATTTAGTGTCCAATCTCATCAGCGCAGGCAGCTGGCGCCCATTTGCAAATGCAAATTCTGGGGTGCGCGCGCCTGATAATGTTCGCGCGGCGCTGTCTCCCAATGTGCCAGGACTGGCAACTTTCCGTGAGGATCGTCGCACTTTCGGCTCGACCCTCACGATTCAGGCTCGCCCGAGCGACCAACTGGAGCTCACCCTCGACGGGATCTACGGGAAGCTCAAAAACAATCTGGTTGCGAACCGCAACGATGCGGCCCTCGAAGGGGGGATCAGCAGCCCGACCAACGTTACAATCGAGGATGGGGTCATCACCGCCGGAACCTTTACCGGAGCGCAGCAGCGCGTTGGCACGAATTTCATCGATACTGACGAGGAGTTCTACCAATTCTCGGGAGGTCTGAAATGGCAGCCGAACGAGTATTGGACCATCACTCCGCTCGTCGGCTACTCAAGCCGGACGACCGAGAGGGCTTGGGATTTATGGTCGTTCCGACTGGCAAACGCTGCTGGTGCATTTGACCCAGGGTCGGTGAGCTACAATATCCGAGGCGACTTCCTGGATCTCACATCAACAGCTACTGACTTTGCCTCAAATCCCCAGAACTTCCTGTTCAATGTGCTGATCCGGCGTCCAAACGAAGACAAGGATACGGAATTCACTGCCAAGATCGACTTGCAGAGAGATTTCGATGGGGCTCTTTCGAACATCAAGTTCGGCGCGCGTTATTCCGATAGGCAAAAGGATCGCGCGGTGTTCCAGACGCGGCTGCAGCGGCCCGGCACGGTAGCCACGACCGTCCCGCCGAGCCTTGGTAACATCTCGAACTTGATTGATTTCGAGGTCCGCGGTTCGAATGCTCCTGGCAGCACCCTTGTGGTTGATCGTGACGCGGCGATGGCGGCATTCTTCCCCAATGGGTCGCCAGTAACTGGCACGGTCATCAACAGCAACTTTCGCGGATCGGATGCCAACGCGACCTTCTCAATCAATGAGAAGACGTTTGCTGCCTATGGCCAAGCTGAATTCAATATTCAGGATTTGAATGTTGTCACTGGCCTGCGCTTCGTCAGAACCCAACAAACCTCGACGGGCTTTAGTGTTGCCGCACTCTTCCAGCCCAGCGAACGGATCACGCCGGTTTCTGTCGACAGCAGCTACTCTATTTTCCTCCCCTCACTTGCCGCCCGCTGGGAAGTCGCACAGGATGTGATTGTGCGAGCGGCATACTCGCGCACTCTTACCCGTCCCGATCTGTTTGCACTTGCCCCCTCTGAGAATTTTGGCGGGATCGACCAGAGCGGCGGCACGGGATCGATTGGCAACCCCAACCTTCAACCATTCACGTCGGACAATGTCGATCTCGGCGTCGAGTGGTATTTCGACCGTGACAGCTTCATTGGCGCCAATATCTTCCACAAGAGCATCGATGGATTTATCGACACGAGAAATTTCGTCGAAAACCGCACTTTTCCTCGCCAGGCCGATGGCGTGCTAGTGACTGGGCCAATTACGTTTGCTCAGCCTGTCAATGGGGTGAGTGCAACGATCACAGGCCTTGAAGTGGGCGCACAGTCAAGGCTTGGGTTTATCTCCCCATCGCTCGAAAACTTCGGTTTCATTGTGAACTACAGCTATACTGAGAGTTCGGCAGATTTTGCCGTTGTCGGTGATGTAAGAACTCGCGGTCTGCCAGGACTTTCCCGCAACAGTTATAATGCCATCGCCTACTTTGATAACGGGAAGTTCGATGCGCGTTTATCCTATGCATGGCGCGATCGCTATCTGGCGCAATTCAGCGATGACTTCGGGATCCCGCGGTTTACTGATGCCTTCGGCCAGCTGGATTTCAGTAGCAATTACAACATCAATCAGAATTTTTCGATCCAGCTGCAGGCCCTCAACCTGACAAAGGCCCAGGTCTTCAATCAGTCGACCGGCGCCTTTATTCCGTACAGTGTCACTGAACTCGATCGGCGATTCCTGATTGGAGGCCGTGTTAAGTTCTAGGCCTAGATGGCAACTTGCTTTGAAGTCAGTCCTGCTGATGGCAGGGCTGGCTTCATCAGTACTGAATGTGACGCAAGAACTGCGGGGTGAACCGCCCCGGGATTGCCGGAGGCCATTCGGCTTAAATTATGCTGCCATGGGCGTGTCGTCCAGCATGGCGTAGTATCGCTCTTCGGCTTCGGCAG
>JBEQBX010000025.1:0-35243 GCA_041639595.1 Porphyrobacter sp. | reverse complement strand
GCTTG
Source organism: Porphyrobacter sp. (assembly GCA_041639595.1). Taxonomy (GTDB): domain Bacteria; phylum Pseudomonadota; class Alphaproteobacteria; order Sphingomonadales; family Sphingomonadaceae; genus Erythrobacter. The sequence continues at coordinate 35,238 of JBEQBX010000025.1, read as the reverse complement.
CCGAGACCATCGACCTGATAGCGGCCCTTGTCGCTCAACCACTCTTCGTTGACGTCGTCATTGATGCGCGGCAGCGCGCGCATCACTTCGCGGCCGCGCGAATGGAGCGTGATGTTCGCCCCCACCGCGTCGGACACGTCGATCGAGTGCGTCTTCTTCAGCTCCCACGGCCGCGCCTCGAAAGCGTAGGGCCGCGAGGTCAGCGCGCCCACCGGACACAGATCGATGACATTGGCGCTGAGTTCATGCGCCGCCGCCTTCTCCAGATAGGTCGTGATCTGCATATCCTCGCCGCGGTACAGCGCGCCGATCTCGTCCACGCCCGCGATCTCTTCGGAGAAGCGCACGCAGCGGGTGCAATGGATGCAGCGGGTCATGATCGTCTTGATCAGCGGGCCCATGTATTTCTCGGTCACCGCGCGCTTGTTCTCGTGATAGCGCGAGCCGCCGCGGCCATAGGCGACCGCCTGATCCTGCAGGTCGCACTCGCCTCCCTGATCGCAGATCGGGCAATCGAGCGGGTGGTTGATGAGCAGGAACTCCATCACCCCCTCGCGGGCCTTCTTGACCATAGGCGAGTCAGTGCGGATTTCCTGACCCTCGGCAGCGGGCAGCGCGCAGGAGGCCTGCGGCTTGGGCGGCCCGGGCTTCACCTCGACCAGACACATGCGGCAATTGCCCGCGATGCTGAGCCGTTCGTGATAGCAGAAACGCGGGATTTCCTTGCCCGCCAGCTCGCACGCCTGCAGCACAGTCGCGCCCGCCGGGACCTCGATTTCCTGACCGTCTACGGTGACTTTAGGCATTACTCGGCTGCCTCTTGGAATTGCGCATTATGCTCGTTGATCCGCCGCTCCAGCTCGGGGCGGAAATGGCGGATTAGCCCCTGGATCGGCCAGGCGGCGGCATCGCCCAGCGCGCAGATGGTGTGGCCTTCGACTTGCTTGGTGACTTCGTGGAGCATGTCGATTTCCTCGATCGCGGCGTCACCCGTGCGCAGGCGCTCCATCATGCGCCACATCCAGCCCGTACCTTCGCGGCAGGGAGTGCACTGGCCGCAGCTTTCGTGCTTGTAGAAGTAGGAGAGGCGGCTGATCGCGCGGACGATGTCGGTGGACTTGTCCATCACGATCACCGCCGCCGTGCCGAGGCCGCTGCCCAGTTCCTTTAGCCCGTCGAAGTCCATCGGCGCGTGGCGGATCTGCGCGGCAGGGACGAGCGGCACGGAGGAACCGCCGGGGATCACCGCCAGCAGATTGTCCCACCCGCCGCGAATGCCGCCGCAGTGCTTTTCGATCAGCTCTTCAAAGCTGATGCTCATCGACTCTTCGACGACGCAGGGCTTTTCCACGTGGCCGCTGATCTGGAACAGCTTCGTGCCCTTGTTGTTCTCGCGCCCGAAGCTGGAGAACCACGTCGCTCCGCGCCGCAGGATCGTCGGGGCGACCGCGATGCTCTCGACGTTGTTGACCGTCGTCGGGCAGCCATAGAGGCCCGCGCCCGCCGGGAACGGAGGCTTGAGGCGCGGCTGACCCTTCTTGCCTTCAAGGCTTTCGATCATCGCGGTTTCTTCGCCGCAGATATAGGCGCCCGCGCCGCGGTGCATGAACACGTCGAAGTCGTAACCCGAACCACAGGCGTTCTTGCCGAGGAAGCCTGCTTCGTAAGCCTGATGGATCGCGGCCTGAAGCACCTCGGCCTCGCGGATATATTCGCCGCGCACGTAGATATAGGCCGCCCGCGCGCGCATCGCGAAGCCCGCGACCAGCGCGCCTTCGACCAGCTTGTGCGGATCATGGCGCAGAATTTCGCGGTCCTTGCAGGAGCCGGGCTCGGATTCGTCGGCGTTGATGACGAGGAAGCTCGGCCGACCGTCGCGCGATTCCTTGGGCATGAAGGACCACTTCAGGCCAGTGGGGAAGCCCGCCCCGCCGCGTCCGCGCAGGCCCGAAGCCTTCATCTCGTCGATGATCGCATCCTGCCCGCGCGCGAGCAGCGCCTTGGTATCATCCCAATCGCCGCGCGCCTGCGCTGCCTTCAGGCCCCAGTCCTGAAAGCCATAGACATTGGTGAAGATGCGATCACTATCGCCAAGCATCACTGCTTTCCTTGCTGTTTGGCGCGCTTGATGCGCACCAGCGAAATCACCTGGAACATCAGACCCAGACCCATCAGGATCACGCCCATTTCATAAGGGCCGGTCGCGCTGAGCACGGCCCCGATGGCAAAGCCGGTTAGGCCCAGAATACCGAACAGAAGCGTCAGGCCGTTCATCCGATTGCCCCTTGCTGCCACATGCCTGCCAGCACGGCGACAATGAGCAGGATCACGCCCACGCGGATCACGCCCATCAGCAGCTTGTAGGCGATGAACGCCAGCAGCAGCGCGCCGAGGAGGGAGGCGACCATTTCCACCTTACCACTCGCCCCGATAGTCATGGTTGGCCTCGACCATCGCAGCCAGCGACGTCACCCCGCCCGAAGGCTCGGATGTATGCCGCCCCGGCTCCTGCGTTCCCGCCTTGGGGGTCTGCCCCGCAGCCAGTGCATCAAGCACCGCATCAAGGCGTTCCGGTGTCAGGTCCTCGAAATTGTCGTCGTTGATCTGGACCATCGGCGCGGTGGCGCAATTGCCCATGCATTCGACTTCGGTGAGCGTCCAAAGCCCGTCCGCCGAAATGCCGCCCTTCACCATGCCGCGCTTCTTGCAGGCGGCCATGATGTCGTCCGAACCGCGCAGCATGCAGGGCGTGGTGCCGCACACCTGCACGTGGAATTTGCCGACGGGCTTGAGGTTGTACATGAAGTAGAAGCTGGCGACCTCAAGCACGCGGATCACCGGCATCCCGAGATAGGCCGCGACATACTCGATCACCGGCAGCGGCAACCAGCCCTGCGTATCGGTCTCCGCGCCGACCTGCCGCTGGGCCAGATCGAGCAGCGGCATCACGGCCGAACGCTGACGCCCCTCGGGATATTTGGCGATGTGCCAATCGGCGGTTTTCTTGTTCTCCAGCGTCCACGCAAAGCCGCCCCAGCGGGCGCGCAGTTCGGGGGTGTCGGGTGCGGGGGTGCGGTCAGCCATGATCAAAACCCTTCGTTTTGCCTGTTTTCCGACCCGCTAAAATCAGCGCGCCTGACCACAGCAAAACAACAATCGCCTGAGTGTCCCAAGAGCCAAGGATGTCGCCAATAAGGTAGCCTGCTAAACCAGCCACAGCGACGAGCCAAATTATCTCGAACCGCGCCAACTTGCTCACCGGTCACACTCCCCGAACACCACGTCGATCGCGCCCAGAATGGCGGTCGCGTCGGGCAGCATGTGGCCCTTAGACATGAAGTCCATCGCCTGCAGGTGCGAGAAGGCGGTCGGGCGGATCTTGCAGCGGTAGGGCTTGTTGGTGCCGTCGCTGACGAGATAGACTCCGAATTCGCCCTTGGGGCTTTCGGTAGCCACGTAAACCTCGCCCGCAGGCACGTGGAAGCCTTCGGTGTAGAGCTTGAAGTGGTGGATCAGCGCTTCCATCGACTGCTTCATCTCGCCGCGCTTGGGCGGGACGACCTTGCTGTCGCTGCTGGCAATCGGCCCGCCCGGCATATCGCGCAGGCACTGGCGGATGATCTTCGCGCTTTCGGAGACTTCCTTCACGCGCACCATGAAGCGGTCGTAGCAATCCGAATTGGTGCCGACCGGAATGTCGAACTCCATGCGGTCATAGACGTCATAGGGCTGGCTCTTGCGCAGGTCCCACGGAATGCCGGCGGCGCGGATCATCGGGCCGGAGAAGCCCCAGGCAATCGCGTCCTCGCGGCTGACCACGGCGATATCGACATTGCGCTGCTTGAAGATGCGGTTGTCGAGCACGAGGCTCATCGCGTCGTCGAACAGCTGGAAGAAGCGGTTGTCGAGCCAGTCGCCGATGTCGACCAGCAGCTTTTCCGGCACGTCCTGATGCACGCCGCCGGGGCGGAACCATGCCGAGTGCATCCGCGCGCCGCTCGCGCGTTCGAAGAAGTTCAGGCAATCCTCGCGCAGGTCCATGATCCACAGGTTCGGCGTGAACGCGCCGACATCGAGGATGTGCGCGCCCATGTTGAGCAGGTGGTTGCAGATGCGGGTCAGCTCGGCGAACAGCACGCGCAGATACTGCGCACGCTCGGGCACTTCGAGGTTCAGCAGCTTCTCGATGGCCAGCACCCAGGTGTGCTCCATCGCCAGCGGCGAGCAGTAATCAAGCCGGTCGAAATAGGGCAGCGCCTGAAGATAGGTCTTCTGCTCGATCAGCTTTTCAGTGCCGCGGTGGAGCAGGCCGACATGCGGGTCGATCCGTTCGATCACTTCGCCGTCCAGCTCCATCACCATGCGCAACACGCCGTGTGCCGCAGGGTGCTGGGGGCCGAAGTTGATCGTGTAATTGGAGATGACCTCGCCCGTGGTGGTGAGCGAATCTTCGCGTTGCATGCTCATCGGCCACCCTCCTTCGAGGTGGGATCGGGCGCGCCGGGTGCGGGTTTGCCGGTGTCTTTCTGCTCGGGTCCGGGTGGGGAGACGCGCTTGGCCGCCGCTTCGTCCGCCTTCTTGCCCGCACCGGTTTCGGACGGCTTCTCGGTGACTTTCACCTCGGTCACGGTCGGCTCCCCGCGCGACTTTTCATCGCCCGGCAGCACGTAATCCGCGCCCTCCCACGGCGAGAGGAAGTCGAAAGTCCGCATTTCCTGCGGCAGAACTACAGGTTCGTACACCACCCGCTTTTCCTCTTCGGAATAGCGCAGTTCGGTGTAGCCCGTCATCGGGAAGTCCTTGCGGAACGGGTGCCCTTCGAAGCCGTAATCGGTGAGGATGCGACGCAGATCGGGGTTGCCCGCGAAGGTCACGCCGAACATGTCGAACACCTCGCGCTCGAGCCAACCCGCATTGGGCCACAGCGTCGTGACGGTCGGCACCGGCGTATCCTCGCTCGCCGAACACTTCACCATGATGCGATGGTTCTTGGTGAGGCTCTGGAGCATGTAGACGACTTCGAACCGCTCGGGCCGCGAAGGGTAATCGACGCCGGCGATTTCCATCAGCTGCTGGTAGGCATGATCATCACGCAGAATTTCGAGCACGCGCGCAACTGCGTCACGCTCGACCCGGAAGACCAGTTCGCCGTGCGATTCATAAGAACCCATCAGCCAGACGGAGATCGTCTCGCTGATGGCGTCGACCACACCCTCATTTGAAGCGAATTTCGGGGCGGAATGGAGAACAGCCATAATCCTTGCCCTTATCTCTCGATCGTGCCGACGCGGCGGATTTTACGCTGCAATTGCATGACGCCGTAAAGCAGAGCCTCGGCGGTCGGAGGGCAGCCGGGGACGTAGATATCGACCGGCACGATCCGGTCACAGCCGCGCACGACGGAATAGGAATAATGGTAATAGCCGCCGCCATTGGCGCACGAACCCATGCTGATCACATATTTGGGATCAGACATCTGGTCGTAAACCTTGCGCAGCGCCGGTGCCATCTTGTTGCACAGCGTACCCGCCACGATCATCACGTCCGACTGGCGCGGAGATGCGCGCGGAGCGGCACCGAAGCGCTCCATGTCAAAGCGCGGCATGTTGGCGTGGATCATCTCGACCGCGCAGCACGCAAGGCCGAAAGTCATCCACCACAGCGAGCCGGTGCGCGCCCACTGGAACAGATCCTCGGTCGAGGTGACAAGGAAGCCCTTGTCGTTCACCTCGGTCTGGAGCGCGCTGAAATAGCTCGCATCAGGCTGACACACCTCTCCGCCGACGGCGGTGGTCAGCTTCGAGATATCGGGCAATCCCTGGGGAGGAGAAATCGAGTTGTTCATTCCCAGTCCAACGCCCCTTTCTTCCATTCATAGGCAAGGCCGACGGCCAGAATGAACAGGAACACCATCATGCCGCTCCAGCCCACCCAGCCCGTTTCGCCCAGGCTTACGGCCCAGGGGAACAGGAAGGCGGCTTCGAGGTCAAAAACGATGAAGCTGATCGCGACCAGATAGAAACGCACGTCGAACTGGCTGCGCGCGTCCTCGAACGCGGGGAAGCCGCATTCATATTCCGAAAGCTTTTCCGCGTCCGGATTGTGCACGCCGGTCAGCCGCGACACCGCCATCGGTGCCACGACGAAGAGCACCGAAAGCCCGAAGGCCACCAGCACGAATAACAGTATCGGCAGATACTGGCTGAGATCTATCACAGCGATGTCCAAGCTATTAATCCCGCGTGCCACCTAGGCCTGTCGCTTGGCGGTTGCAAGGGTGAGACTCGGGGAAAACCCCGCATGAGTGTTGCAGGAAATCGAACAATGGTTGCGGGGAAGCTTGGTCAAACACCTTGCCTCCCCCGCATCTTACTTCATCATCCGCGCCGTCGCTGTGTCCGTGGCCTTGCCATACGGCGGCTTCAGCCCGCCCAGTTTGGCAATGTCGATCTTCGGCTGGTGATAGACAGCGCGCGCATGGCTGAATTCCCGAAAACCTTCGACGGCATGATAGGAGCCCATCCCTGAAGGCCCGACCCCGCCGAATGGCAAGTCCTCCATCGAGACGTGGAACACCACGTCATTGGTGGTCACCCCGCCGGAAATAGTGCGGGTCAGCACGCGCTCCTGCTCACCCTTGTCCTCGCCGAAATAATAAAGGCCGAGCGGGCGGTCATGATCATTGATGTAATCCACCGCCTGATCCACCGCCTTGTAGGTCATCACCGGCAACACAGGGCCGAAGATTTCCTCCTGCATCACGGTCATGCTGTCATTGACGCCGCGCAGCACAGTCAGCGGCATCTTGCGCTGATTGGCATTGGCGAAGTCTTCGCCCGCCGGATTGACCTCGATCACCTCAGCGCCCTTGTCGCGCGCATCAGCAACAAGGCCTTGCAGACGTTCGAAGTGGCGATCGGACACGATCGAGGCGTAATCATCATTGTCGAGTATGCGCGGATACATCGCGCTGGCCGCGTTGACGACGCCGGCGACCGCCTCGTCCGCCTTGTCCTCGGGCACCATCAGGTAATCGGGCGCGAGGCAGATTTGCCCGGCGTTAAGCATCTTGCCGATCGCGATACGCTCACCCGCCTTGGCGAAATCAGCGCTGCGGCCCATCACCACCGGCGATTTGCCGCCCAGTTCCAGTGTGACCGGCACCAGATTGGCCGCTGCCGCCTGCATCACGCGGCGTCCCGTCGCGGTCGATCCGGTGAACACGAGGTGATCGAAGGGAAGCGAAGAAAACGCCGCCGCAACTTCGGGGCTGCCGGTTACGACCGCCACTTCTTCGGGGGAGAAATATTCTGTCGTCAGCTGCGCCATCAGATCGCTAGTCCGTTCGGTAAATTCGGAAGGCTTGATCATCGCCCGGTTGCCTGCTGCCAGCACCTGCATCAACGGCCCGAAGGCAAGTTGCACCGGGAAGTTCCAGGGCGAAAGAATGCCGATCACGCCCTTGGGCTCATAGCGAAGCTCCGCCCGCGCACCCAAAAGACCCAGAGGGAACTGGACCTTGCGCTTTTCGGGCTTGGCCCAACCATCCATATGTTTGAGCGCATGATTGCCCGCGCCAACGGTGGCGGCAATATCGGTAAGCATTGATTGCTGCACCGAACGGCTCCCAAAATCGGCGCTCATCGCCTTGGCGAATTCGTCGCCATGTTCCTTGACCAGCGCAATGGCACGGCGGATGCGATCCTTGCGCTGCGACATCGGTTCAGGGCGCGAGGCGGTGAAGGCGGCGCGCTGACGCGCAAGCAGGGCTTCAAGTTCATCGCGGCGATCATCGGCCATGTCGTTCTCCCGTTCGGACATATCGGTTTTGATTTGCGACGCGTTGTTGCGCAAACCGCGCGCCTGCGCAAGCAGGGGCGGCCCGGCAACAGGCCGAAGGTCTGATTGCCATTGCCGCATCGCAGCATTACATCCCCCGGCGACATACTGTTCCGTGACGGAAAAGGACTTGAACAATGCCCCAGCTTTCCCCCGCCGATCCGATCGTGATCCTGTCCTATGCGCGAACCCCGATGGGCGCGATGCAGGGCGCGCTGGCGGAAATGGCTGCGACCGATCTCGGCGCAATCGCAGTCAAGGCCGCGGTGGAACGCTCCGGAGTTGCGGGCGAGGACATCGACCGCGCCTATATCGGCTGCGTGCTTCCCGCAGGCCTTGGCCAAGCGCCCGCCCGTCAGGCCGCGATCAAGGCAGGACTGCCGCTTTCAGTTGAAGCGACCACCGTCAACAAGGTGTGCGGATCGGGCATGCAGACCGTGATCATGGGGGCAGAAGCTCTCGCCAGCGGTAGCATCGACGTTGTGGTTGCGGGCGGGATGGAGAGCATGACCAATGCGCCGTACCTTCTGAAAAAGCATCGTTCGGGCGCGCGGCTGGGCCATGACACCGCCTATGACCACATGTTCCTCGACGGGCTGGAAGATGCCTATGAACCGGGCCGGGCCATGGGCACCTTCGCCCAGGATACGGCCAACGCCTACCAGATGACCCGCGAGGACATGGACGCCTACGCCATCGAATCCCTCGCCCGCGCCAACCGCGCAATTGAAAGCGGGGCATTTGCAGGGGAAGTCGTGCCGGTCACCGTTTCCACCCGCGCCGGCGATGTTGTGGTGGAACACGATGAGGCGCCGGGCAAGGGCCGCCCCGACAAGATCCCGCAGCTGAAGCCCGCCTTCGCCAAGGACGGCACGATTACCGCGGCAACATCCAGTTCGATCTCGGACGGCGCTGCGGCGTTGGTGCTGACCCGCGCGAGCGTGGCCGAAGCCAAGGGACTGACACCTATCGCCCACGTGATCGCTGTCGCCGCCCATGCCCAGGCGCCTGCGCAGTTCACCACCGCGCCAATCCCGGCAATCCAGAAAGTCCTCGCCAGCGCGGGCTGGGGCGTGGATGATGTCGATCTGTTCGAAGTGAACGAGGCTTTTGCCTGCGTTGCCATGTTCGCGATGCGTGACCTTGGCATCGGTCATGACAAGATCAACGTGAACGGCGGCGGCACCGCCCTTGGCCACCCCATCGGAGCGAGCGGTGCTCGCATTATTGTGACGCTGATCAATGCCTTGAAAATGAAAGGCATGACCCGCGGTGTCGCCGCGCTGTGCATCGGCGGCGGGGAAGCAACCGCGATCGCGGTGGAACTGGTCTGAAGAGACTTCTGCCGGGCGGGGTTATTCGTCGCCCGGCAGCACGTCCGAGCCCCACAACCGGGCGGCGCTGATCCAGCCCTTGCGGCCAGCAATATCGACTTCACACCAGCCTGCGCGACACGGCTTCATCGCGGCGACGACACCCGGCTGGGCGCGCCACTTGATCGCCCCGCCCTCGCCCGCTTGGCTGCGTATTTCGGCAAGGCCGGTGCCAATCACCAAGCCGCCGCGCGCCGGATCAAGCTGGCTTGACGCAATCCAGCCTTGCGTGCCTTCGTGGTCTTCGACGAGACGCCAGCCTTCGCGCAGACGCACCACCTTCACCGGCAGGCCTTTGCGCTGGTAAACCCAGGTGACGGGATACTCCGCACTGGGGCCAACACGCATATTGACCTGTTCGTAGCGCAGACTGGCCCAATAGGGCAGCTCGCGCTCCTGCGCCGCCAGCGGCGCGATCAGGACGGTGGTGGTCAGTGTCAGCACCAGGCCGACCATCATGAAAAAGCGGGATCCCTGCATGGTCGATCGAATAGCGCCTTATTCCCGGCAGATTCAAGCAGCGCGTGCGCTGCCGTGCCTTGACCGCAAACCCCCTGAGGCATTAGCCGTCAGATATGACCCAGCGCCCATCCCGCCCGCTCTCCCATACCCCGCGCGTGATCGTCACCCGCCACCTGATGCCGGAGGTTGAGGCGCGCATGCGCGAACTGTTCGACGTGGTGCTGAACGAGGCGGACGTGCCGATGACCCGGGAACAGCTCGCTGCCGCGATGCAGGATTGCGATGTTCTGGTGCCAACTGTCACCGACCGGATCGACGCCGATCTGCTCGCCAGCGCAGGCGAGCGGCTGGGCCTGATCGCAAGCTTTGGCGCAGGCACCGAACATATCGACCTTGCCGCCGCCGCGGCCCGCAGGATCATCGTCACCAACACTCCGGGCGTCTTCACCGATGACACGGCCGACCTGACCATGGCCGGAATCATCGGCGTGCCGCGCCGGATCCGCGAAGGCACGGCTTTGATCCGGCGCGGAGAATGGACCGGATGGGCGCCTTCGGGCATGTTGGGGCGCAAGTTGGCCGGCAAGGTGCTCGGCATCATCGGCATGGGCCGCATCGGTCAGGCCGTCGCCCACCGCGCCCGCGCCTTCGGACTGGAAATCGCCTACACCAACCGCAAGCCCCTGCCCGAAGCATTGGAGCGGATGCTGGGCGCGCGATATGTTGCTGATGTCGATGCCTTGATGGCCGAGGCCAACATTCTCACGCTGCACTGCCCGCTCACCGAAGACACCCGCCACCTGATTGATGCACGCCGCATCGCGCTTATGAAGCCGGGCAGCAGCATCGTAAACACCGCGCGCGGCGAATTGATCGATCAGGAGGCGCTGATCGCCGCGCTGCAATCCGGCCACCTCGCCGGCGCAGGGCTGGACGTGTACCCGGATGAACCCAACGTCGATCCGCGCCTGATTGCACACCCCAATGTCATGACCCTCCCCCACATCGGCAGCGCCACGGCGGAGGGCCGCGAGGATTCGGGTCACAAGGTGGTGGCGAATATCCGCATGTGGGCCGATGGCCACCGACCGCCCGATCAGGTGCTGGACGCGCTGGTGCGGGGGTAAGCCCCCCGCCCATCAATCCCCCGTCAAAATCCGCTCCACCAACTCGCCCACGCTCGGTGTGTAGCCGTTTGAGAAAAACGGATCGGTCTTGAAGCGATAGGCGGCGTGGCCCGCGAAGGCGAGGTTGTTGTCGGGATCATCGCCGTGGGCAATGTCCTGCAATGTCTTCTGGATGCAGAAGCTGCGCGGATCGGCAAGGCGGCCGGTGGTATAATCATCGTGGTCCTTCCAGCTGGAAAAACCGCAATGTGACAGACAGCCCATGCAATCCTGCTGGTCCTTGCGGATCGTCTCGCGTGAATCGGGCGTCACGAACACGATAGTGTTGTCCGGCGTCTTGAGCGGCTCGGTATGCCCCGCGCGCATCCACATTTCAGCCTTGGCCTTGTCTTCGGGCTTGACCCAGAAGCTGCGCGCCTTGCCATCTTCGCCAAGCTTGACTGTACCCACTTCCTCGCCGCGCTTGAAGAACGGGATCTGGCGTTCAGACCGATGCATCAGGTCATAAAGAAACGGGGTCTTGACCGCGCTCGAATAGAAACCGGTGGGCGAAAACTTGTGAAGCAGCACATCGCCTGGTTCGACTGTGCGCAGCATGTCCTTCCAGATTTGCGGGATCGGGCTCTCACGCGTCACCAGCGGGCGGGTGCCGAACTGGAAGGCTATGGTCCCAAGCTCCGGATTATCGATCCAGTCGTTCCATTCGCGCAGATACCACACCCCGCCCGCCATCACGATTGGCACGGAATCCGGGACGCCTTCGGCCCGCATCGTATCGCGCAGAACCTTGACGCGGGGGTACGGATCTTCAGGCTTGGTCGGATCTTCGGCGTTGGACAGGCCGTTGTGGCCGCCGGCCAGCCACGGATCTTCATAAACAACCGCCGCCATCAGATCGGGCACCTTGTGGTAGCTGCGCTTCCACAATGCGCGGAAGGCGCGTCCCGAACTGACAATGGGCAGATAGTAGACGTTGAACCGCGCCGCGATTTCAGCAAGCTTGTAGGGCATCCCCGCTCCGCAGGTAACGCCGGTCACCATGCCGCGGGTATTCTCCAGCACACCTTCGAGTACGGCCTGCGCGCCGCCCATTTCCCACAGCACGTTGATGTTGATCGCGCCCTTGCCGCCCGCGATCTCATACGCCTTCTTCACCTGCGTGGTTGCGCCGTCGATAGCGTAGCGGATCAGTTCCTGGTGGCGTTCTTCGCGGGTTCTGCCGTGATAGACCTGCGGGACGGGGTTGCCATCCGCGTCATAGCTGTCGGCATTGACCGCGCTGACTGTGCCGATTCCGCCGGCAGCGGCCCATGCGCCGGAACTTGCGTGGTTGGTCGCCGACACGCCCTTGCCGCCTTCGACCAGCGGCCAAACTTCACGACCGCCATAGACGATCGGGCTCAATCCCTTGAACAATGATAATCCCCTTGGTGCGCAAACATGCGCCTGATCTTTCCCATTCGTGCATAGTGCGCCCCGCCCTGCGCCGCAACCTTGCGAGCGCTGTGCAGGGTCAACCCGCGTCGCAGACCTTGATAGCTTCTGGTTCGGTACGTTTTGCCCCGCGCTCGAAACGGGCGAAATAACCCTTGATGTCCGGCCGCTCGATATATTCGACCAGGACGTAACCGACCGCCTCGAACTCGCAGAACAGAACCGTGTGGGGCAGTCCGTGGCGACCCACCGGTATGTCGCTTTCCACCACCACGATCTGCCCACCCGCCCCCAGCGCAGGCCACATGTTCCACAGGAAAGCGTAAGGCTCGGTCACCTCATGATACATGTGGACCATGAAGATGCGGTCGAAGCTGTCGGGCGGGAGCTGCGGATTGTCTGCATCGCCGAACTTGATCGAGATATTTTCCAGACGTTCGCGTTCGACACGGCGCCCGAGCCGGTTCAGCGCCTCGCGGCTGATGTCCTGCGCCAGCACGCGGCCGTCCGCCCCGACCCGTTCAGCGAGACGAACGGTGTAATAACCCTCACCCGCGCCAATATCGGCGACGGTCATGCCGGGGCGGATGTCGGCGAGGTCCATCACCACCTGCGCTTCGTTCCGCTCGTCACGGTCATCTTCGTTGGAAAACTGGTTTGATACAACCGCCACGATTGGACGGTCGGCCGCCGGAAATTCCGCAGCACTTCCAGGCCTCTCTGCCGTAACCGCGCCGAAACCGTCGCACCCGGCCAGTAAAGCCGCGCCAAGCAACGCGGCACCCGTAAGAAGCGCGCCCCGCAGCGACATCGCGCTATTCCACGTCCTCGATCTCGACCTTTTCGCCGGTCACGCGCTGTGCCAGCGCGGCAGAGATAAAGGGATCGATCGCCCCGTCCAGCACCGCATCGGGCGAGGTCGAAACCACCCCGGTGCGTAGGTCCTTGACCATCTGGTAGGGCTGCAGGACGTAGGAACGGATCTGGTGACCCCAGCCAATATCGCTTTTGGCGGAATGTTCGGCGCTGGCTGCCTCTTCGCGGGCACGCATTTCTGCCTCATACAGCCGCGCTTTCAGCATGTTCATCGCGATTTCGCGGTTCTTGTGCTGACTGCGGTCCTGCTGGCTGGCCACGACGATGCCGCTCGGCTGGTGAGTGATGCGCACCGCGGAATCGGTGGTGTTGACGTGCTGGCCACCTGCGCCCGAGGCGCGGTAGGTGTCGATCTTGAGGTCGGCCGGGTTGATGTCGATTTCAAAAGAATCGTCGATCACCGGAAATACCCAGACGCTCGAAAAGCTGGTGTGGCGCCGCGCCGAACTGTCATAAGGGCTGATGCGGACAAGGCGGTGAACCCCGCTTTCGGTCTTGGCATAGCCGTAGGCGCCGTCACCCTTGATCAGCAGCGTGGCGGATTTGATGCCCGCCTGTTCGCCCGCTTGATATTCGACCGTTTCGACCTTGAAGCCGCGCTGTTCAGCCCAGCGGCCATACATGCGGAACAGCATTTCGGCCCAATCCTGGCTTTCGGTGCCGCCTGCGCCTGCATGGATTTCGAGGTAGGTGTCATTGCCATCCACCTCGCCCGACAGCAGCGCCTGCACCTTGTCGGCGTCGGCCCGGTCGGCCAGCGCGGCGAGCGTGGCGAGACCATCGGCAACGATGGTATCTTCGCCCTCGGCCTCACCCATCTCGATAAATTCGACTGCGTCAGCCATTTCGGCGGCGATTTCGTTGACGGTGTTGACCGCGGTTTCGAGCGTCTTCTGTTCGCGGCTGATGGCCTGCGCCTGCTTGGGATTGTCCCACAGCTTGGGATCCTGCACCCGCGCGTTTAGCTCGTCTAGCCGGCGCAGCGCGCGCTCCCAGTCGAGCGACAGGCGCACCAGCGCCAGCGCCGCTTCGATCCGGTTGATGTATGCCTGACCCTCGGCCCGCATGGTCTATCCTTCAGTCGCGCGAAAAAGTCGGCACCGCTTAGCGTGGGCGGCGCGATTGTAAAGCGGCTGCACAGCGGCGGCCCGCCTCTTCTTTCGCGCCCTACTTTTTCAAAGCGCGCACGGCGGCCAGCGTCTTGTCGACATGACCGCGGTAATCGGCGTTGGAATGCACCGCCACAATCCGCCCGTCCTGTGCAATCACATAGGACGTGCGCGTGGTAAGACCCGATTTGCCCATCGCCACATCATAGGCAGCGATGATCGGTGCTGTGGCAACACCGACCGGGAAGGCATCGCGGCATTCCTCACGGCTGAACCGGCTCAGCGTGGCGATATCGTCGCCTGACATGCCAATAACACTGGCGCCTGCTGCCTTGAACCCCGGCATGGCCTCGGCAAAAGCGTTGGCTTCGAGTGTGCAGCCCTGGGTGAACGCCTTGGGGTAAAAATACAGCACCACCGGCCCCTTGGCGAGCGCGGCGTTGAGATTGAAGCCGAACTCCTTCCCTGCCAGCGCGGCGCGGGTGGAAAAGCCGGGCGCTTTGGCACCCGTTGGCAGTTCGGCGGCGGCGCTGGTCACAAACAGCGCGGCGGCAGCGGCAAAGCAAAAACGTTTCATCTTCATCAAACCTCCAAGCGCCGCCAAGAGTTCCTGCCGGATCAGTCGATGCCGCCTTCGACTAGGGAATCCGGCTCCGGCTCCGGCGGGGCGTCCACAACCGCGCTTTCGGCGTTCTGGCGTCCGGCGCGGATCAGCGCGAGGATTTCGTTGCGCTTGGCCGCGATCGCATCCTGTCTGGTGAAACGCTCTGGCTCGGTATCCGGCTTGAAGGCTTCCCAGATAATCGCGGACTTTGGGTCATCGGTGGGCCAGCCATCGAAAACGCGCTTGCCGGAGCGGCGGTCGACCCGCACCATCCGCACGCCGGCGGGCGCAACAGCAGGAAGATCGGACCACTTGGCCTTCGTTTTTTCAATCAGGCTCTTGATGATAGGCGCGGTGATCGTGCCGCCATAGGCATAGCCGCCCATGTTGCGCGGCTGATCGAAGCCCACGTAAGCGCCCGCAACCAGCTGCTGTGTGCCGCCGATGAACCACACGTCTTTGGGGCCTGTGGTGGTGCCGGTCTTGCCGAACAGCGGCAGGTTCAGCGAATTGAGCACGGTCGCCGTCCCGCGGCTGACCGCGCCGCGCAGCATGTGCATCACCTGAAACGCCGTGCGGGCGTCCATCGCCTGCGTCCCTTTGACGCCAAAGCGCGGCATCGGTTTTCCGTCCCATCTGGGCATGTTACAGGCGCGGCAATCACGGTTATCGGCCCGCCATAAAACCTTGCCGCGGCGGTCCTGCACGTAATCAATGACAGTCGGAGGGTTAAGCCGGCCGTGATTGGCAAGCGCACCATAGGCAGCAACCATCTTGACCAGCGTCGTCTCGCCTGCACCCAGCGCGGTTGATGGATAAGCGGGGAATTTGCCGATCCCCAGCTTTTCAATGTCCTTGACCACTCGGTTCATGCCGGCAGTCATGCCGATCTGAACGGTCATGATGTTCTGCGATTGCTCAAGACCATAACGCATCGGATATTGCCCGCCGCTGCCGGTACCGCGGATGCATTTTTCGCCCAGCCCTGCGCCCTGATAATAGCAGAAGCGGTTGTTATCGACCTGGGTGGACGGCGTCATGCCGCTGTCCAGACCGGCGGCATAGACGAAGGGCTTGATGGTCGAACCGGGCTGACGCATCGCCTGCGTTGCCCGGTTGAAGTCCGAAAGGCGGTGATCGAACCCGCCCTGCATCGCCAGCACCCGGCCGGTCTGCGCGCTTTCAACAACCAGCGCGCCTTGCGCGGAGGGGATCGAGCGCACGTTGAAGCCATTGCCCGAAGGGCTGACGGCGATCACGTCCCCCGCCTTCAGCGCATCGGGCAATCCGCCCAGCGGTGCTTCGGCGCCATCGGCAAAGCCAATCCGTGCCGACTGCCCGCTGCGGCTGGTGACCACACCCACGCGCCAGTCCTTGTAATTGATCCCCAACGGGGAGCCTTGCAACTGGCTGGCCCAGTTGCCCTCGCCAACATCGATGGTCGCGATAGGGCCGGCCCAGGCCCGCCCGCCGTGATAGCGCAGCAACCCTTCGCGCAGTGCATCGCGCGCCGCCAACTGCATCACCGGATCAAGCGAGGTGCGAACCCACAATCCCCCGGCGTAGACCGAATTCGGGCCGTTCTCGGCCGTTTCACCGAAGCGGTCGATCAGTTCGCGGCGGACCTCTTCGAGGAAATACCCGGCATCGACGCTGCGCTCGCGGCGCTGCGTAACCAGATCCAGCGGCTGGGCCGCTGCCGCGCGCCGTTCCGAAGCGCTGATGAAGCCATTGGCCTCCATCTGCTCCAGCACGAAATTGCGCCGTTCGAGTGCAGCATCTTCCAGACCTTTGCGGCCGTAACGTTCGGGCGCCTTGGGCAGAATAGCAAGGAAGGCCATCTCGTGCAGTTCGAGGGCATCGACGTCCTTGTCGAAATAGGCGCGCGATGCAGCCTGAACACCGAACGAACGCCGCCCTAGGGGAATTTCATTGAGATAAAGCTCAAGAATTTCCTGCTTCGTCAGCACGCCTTCAATGCGCCCGGCAAGGATCATTTCCTTCAGCTTGCGGGTCACCGAATATTCGTCACCCAGCAAGAGGTTCTTGGCGACCTGCTGGGTAATGGTCGATCCGCCCACCGCCCGCTCACCCGAGCCGAGCTTGGTGGCGTAATCAAACACCGCATTGGCCGTGCCGAGGAAATCGATCCCGCCGTGGCTGAAGAACGTCTTGTCCTCCGCCGAAAGATAGGCTTCGATCAATTGCTGCGGGAAATCGGCATATTGCAGCTGCACCCGCCGTTCGCGTGCATAGGAATGGACGATTTCGCCGTCCACGCCGCGCACCACCGTCGGCAGGGGAGTCTCGTAGGTCAGCAGCGCCTCGGCCTCGGGCAGATCGTTCGCCATCCACACGAACAGCGCAATCCACAGCACAAGGAACGCTGCAAACGCGATCGCCACCAGCTTGAACAACCGGCTTTCCCGCCAGCGGGCAAGGAACCACGCGGTCGCCGCGCCAATATCGCGATTTACGCGGTAACGCAGGTAAGCCCAGGTCGATGGCTGGTCGGGAGGCGTGGCAGGCTCAGTCATGAAGCCGCGGCAACTAGCACGCTGGGCTTGGCCAAGGCTAGCCGCTTTGCGAACCTATTCAACGTCAGGCGCCTGATCAGTGCGGCGCGCAAAGTGGATTTTGATCGCACGGGCCAGCACGCCGGCATATTGCGCGCGCCCCTGACGCGTTGTCAGCCGGGCGCGATCGGTGCTGTTGGTGACGAATCCGCTTTCGAACAGAACCGACGGCACATCGGGTGCGCGCAAAACCGCCAGTGCAGCGGCGCGGCGCGGCTGGGGTATGAAGGCCAGCTCGCGCTCTCCCTCGCGCAGCACCAGCGCCGCAAAAGCCAACGCATCTTCCTGCGTGCGTTGTTGCGACAATTCGACCAGAATTTTGCTCACCGCCGCGCTTTGACCGTCGATGGTGATACCATTCAGCCGATCAGCATCGTTTTCGCGCGCGGCAAATCGTGCCGCAGCCTCGTTCGATGCCGCATTCGACAGCGTATAGATGCTCGCACCACTCACATCGTCGCGCTCTCCCGCGGAATCGGCGTGGATCGAGATGAACAGATCGGCTTCCAACTGGCGGGCGATCTCCGGCCGGTAGCCCAACGGCAGGATGCGATCATCCGCGCGGGTCAACGCCACGCGAACGCCGCCTTGTCGCAACAATTCGTCGCGAAGCGCCAGCGCGACGGCGAGTGTGATGTCCTTTTCGTTGAACTTGCGCCCGTCCGCATCTTCGCCGATCGCGCCCGGATCGCGCCCGCCATGTCCGGCATCGATTACCACCAGCGGCCGCGACGGATCATCCGGGCCTGCAACCGGTGGCAGTTCGAGCGGCCCCTCACCTTCATCCAGCACGAATTGCAGCACGTAATCGCGCCCCCATTGCGGGACCGGCAATGTGGCGCCCAACAATTTCGCCCCGCCCAGGGCAATCACCGGGACAAACAGAACGATCAGCATCAGGGTGCGATAACTCATTGCCCGCTCGGCTTACGGTCTTGCGCAAAGGAAACGCAATAGAGTTGCGAGGTTTGCCCCACAGTGCTAGCGATAGTGACAGAGAGGTAAGGATCAAGGCGTGATACGCCCGATTTGCCGCCCTCTTGCACCGGGGCATTCATATTTCTTTCGCTCCCCGGTCAGTACAGGTTGATGCAGTGACAGAAGGTTCTTCCCGGCAGACCAGCACAATGCGCGTTTCTCGCGTGCGTGCCGTCGCGGGTGGGCAAGCGGCAATCGGCCGCACGTCTGACATTGCAGACACGAGCTTCGCGCTAACCGCACTCCGCGGTGAAAGCGCGATTTCCCCTTCCGGCCCTGCCCTTTGGCTCGCCGGTTCACCACATGATACGCGCCCCCTTCATGTCCGTTCGCGGGCAAGGCCGGGCGCATGGAGACTATTTAATGGCAACCCGCATGCTTATCGATGCGCGCCACCCGGAAGAAACCCGGGTGGCGGTTCTGCAAGGCAACCGGATTGAGGAATTCGATTTCGAATCTGCCGAACACAAGCAGATCAAAGGCAATATCTATCTCGCTAAAGTAACCCGGGTCGAACCTTCGCTGCAGGCAGCTTTTGTCGACTTTGGCGGCAATCGTCACGGCTTCCTCGCCTTCAGCGAAATCCATCCCGATTACTACCAGATCCCCAAGGCAGACCGCGACGCGCTGCTGGCTGAAGAGGCCGAGGCTGCCGAGGAGGAGGAACGCCTCCGCGCCGAAGAGGAAGACGAAGGCATCGCTCCCGGCGACGAATACGACGCCGAGCATGACAGCGGCGAAGCGCTCGCCGAAGACCTGGCCGAAAACGGGGTCGAGGAAGTCGACACCTCCGACAAGGACGATGTTGCCACCCTTGAAGGCGGTTCTTCGGACGAGGAAGCATCCGACGAGGATGGTGACGAGAACGACCCCGAAACCGATGGCGGCGAGGAAAGCGGGCAGGACCGCGGACGCGGCCGGCGCGGACGCCGCCGTCAGGGTGGCAAAGGCGACCGGGGTGGCAATGAAAAGGGCCGCGCCCGCGCCAAGCAGGTCGACGAAGTGCGCGCCAAGCGTCAGGAGCTGCGTCGCCGTTACAAGATCCAGGACGTGATCCAGCGCCGTCAGGTGTTGCTGGTACAGGTCGTCAAGGAAGAACGCGGCAACAAGGGCGCCGCACTCACCACCTATCTCAGTCTTGCCGGGCGCTACACCGTGCTGATGCCGAACAGCACCAGCGGCGGCGGCATCAGCCGCAAGATCAGCTCGACCAGCGATCGCAAGCGGCTGAAGGACATGGTGTCCGATCTCAAGCTGCCGCGCACCATGGGCCTGATCGTCCGCACCGCGGGCATGAGCCGCACCAAGCCCGAGATCAAACGTGACTTTGATTACCTCGCCCGCGTGTGGGACGAGATCCGCGAAAACACGCTCGCTTCGGTTGCGCCGGCGCTGATCCATTCGGACAGCGACCTCATCAAGCGCGCGATCCGCGACATCTACAACAAGGAAATCGAGGAAGTCGTCGTCGAGGGCGAGGAAGGCTACAAGTCGGCCAAGGCCTTCATGAAGCTGCTGATGCCCAGCCATGCGCGGCGGGTGAAGGCCTATTCCGACCCCGTTCCCCTCTTCCAGCGATATGGCGCCGAAGACCAGCTTCGCGCCATGTATGATCCGATGGTGCAGCTGAAATCCGGCGGCTACCTGATCATCAACCCGACCGAGGCGCTGGTGTCGATCGACATCAACTCCGGCCGCTCAACCAAGGAACACGGGATCGAGGCGACCGCGCTTCATACCAACCTTGAAGCGGCCAAGGAAATCGCCCGGCAGTTGCGCCTGCGCGACATGGCCGGCCTGGTTGTTATCGACTTCATCGACATGGAATATTCGGGCAACGTCCGCAAAGTCGAAAAGGCAATGAAGGACGCGCTCAGGAATGACCGCGCCCGCATTCAGGTCGGACGCATCAGTTCCTTCGGGTTGATGGAAATGAGCCGCCAACGCCTGCGCACCGGCGTGCTTGAAGCGACCACCCGCCCCTGCCCGCATTGCGACGGAACGGGTCTGGTACGCACGGCTTCATCGGCCGGCCTTTCGGCGCTGCGCCTGATCGAAGACGAGGCGGCACGCGGCAAGGGAACGCAAATCCGGCTTGCAGCAAGCACCGAAGCGGCGATTTACCTCCTCAACGAAAAGCGCGCCGATCTGGTCGAGATCGAACAGCGTTACGGCGTCAACGTCGAAGTCGTGCCGGAAGGCGAGGACGAAGGCGCCAAGATGACCGTATCCAGCGCCGGCCCGCGTCCTGTCCATGCTCCGAAGTTCGACCCGATCGTTGATGATGATGACGACGATCTGCCGGAAGAGGATGAGGAAGAATACGCCGAGGACGAGGTCGAGGAACGCGAACCACGCCAGCGCCGTGAACGCGCCGACAACGATGACGATGCGAACCGCAAGAAGAAGCGTCGCCGTCGCCGCGGTGGCCGTGGCCGTAATCGTGAAGACGGAGCTGAGGGCGAAAACGCTGATCAGGACGATCGCGACGACGGCGCAGAGGGCGAAAGCGCCGATCAGGATAACGACGATCAGGCGCCCGGCGAAAATGCCGCCGCTGACGAAGATGGCGAAGCCCGCCGCAAGAAGCGTCGCCGTCGTGGTGGTCGCGGACGCAAGCGGCGCGATGATGGTGTCGAAGGCGGCGAAGGCCCGGACGCTGAAGGCGGGGACAATGCGGACGCTGAACCTGCCGAAACCGCTGACATGACCGAAGCGGATGCCGCTCCGGAAATTACCGAAGCGGCTCCTGCTGAAAAGCCCAAGCGCACTCGTGCGCCGCGCAAGAAGGCAGGTGTTGCTGAGGCCGCTGTGGAACTGGCCCCCGAAGTCACTGCCGAAGCGGCCGAACCTGCGCCTGAACCCGCAGCAGCCGAGGCGCCCAAGCGCAAGCGTGCACCGCGCAAGACCAAGGCGTCAGAAGCCGCTGCCGCCGAAGCTGTTGCGGATCAGGTCGCTCAGGACATGGCGGTGATCGCCGCCCCGGACGACGCCCCGCAAACTGCCGATGCGCCGGCCAAGCCCAAGAGCCGCCGCCGCACCAAGGCAGCGGACGCTGCTCCGGTCGAAACGGCAACCGCTGAACCCGCACCGGAACAGGAAGCCCCGGCGGCTGATGCAGCGCCGGAAACTGACGCGAAACCGCGTCGTGGCTGGTGGCAGCGGACCTTCGGCGAATAAACCCGTCGGTCAGTCGAACACAAAACAGGGCGGGAGAGGGCAACCTTTCCCGCCCTTTTTCATGTCCTTTTGCGGGCGATGCCCCACTCCATCCATCCGGCAAAGCGGGGCGCGTTAGGCGTATAGCCTTCACCCAAGGTTTCGACCTGAAAACCGCTACCTGCCAGCGCGCTGGCGATCGGGCGGGTGAGGTGACAGCCGCCCGCAAGGCGTTTCCAGACAGGTTCGATCCGCTCCTGCCATCGCTTCACCGAAATATCCGGCGCGCGGCCATGTTCAAGGAACAGCGCCTCACCGCCCGGGCGCAGGATGCGGCGCAATTCGTGCATGACCTGCGCAGGATCATCGACAGAACACAGCGTAAAGGTACAAACCACGCAATCGAAACTGCTGTCGGCAAATGGGATCGCCTCGCCCCGCCCCTGCCGCAAATCAGCCGCCCAGCCCTTGTCCCGCGCCGCCGCCCGCGCGCCATCGAGCAATCCCGCGTGCGGATCGATCCCCGCGTAGGAGGTGATCGCTGCCGCATCGTAGAAGGCATGATTGATCCCGCCCCCGCAGCCGAGTTCGAACACGTCCCCGCGCGCCAATGGCACCACCGCCGCACGCCGTTTCATCACCTGCCCCTGCGAACAGGCGCAGGTGATCAGGCGTGGCATGATGTTCGCCTCGTACCAGTCTGTGACCCCCATCTTATTCTCCCCTCGTTGCCCGCAGTCTAACCAAGCGCGCGGTCAAGGGAAGCGACGATCAGGCGGGGACGTCCTCACCCTTGAAATCGAACACCCGCCCCGAATGCCCAGGCCCTAGCGCCGCCAGCACGCCGAGCAGATTGGCCGCAGCTGTGCCCGGCGCGGTCAGTTGCCCATCAGCCAGACCCGACTGGAAGGGCTGAGACAGCGCGCTATCCACTGTGCCGGGGTGCAGGCCGACAATCACGCTGCGGGGATGCGTGCGCGTCATTTCCAGCGCGAAGTTCTTCAGCAGCATATTCAGCGCAGCCTTGCTCGCCCGGTAGGAATGCCACCCGCCAAGCCGGTTGTCCGAAATCGACCCTACCCGAGCGCTCAACGCCGCAAAAGTGAAAGCGGCGCCGCGCGGCATGATCGTAAAGGTGTGCTTGGCAATCAGCGCGGGGCCAATGGTGTTGAGCGCAAAGACCTGCGCCATCGCTGCCGGGTGGAGGCGCTTGAAGGTCCGCTCCGGCCCGGTGCCGTCCGGCAAGGTCAGTACGCCAGTCGCGGCGATGACCAGTTCGGGCGGATCGGCCCGCATCGTTTGAACGGCAGCGGCAATGCTGGCTTCATCCGCCAGATCGAAGGCGAAGGGGCGGATCGCCGGCCCCTCCGGCCCTTCACCAGCGCGCGATCCGGCGTGGATCACCTGCGTCCCCCCCGCCGCCAAAGCGTCACACAGCGCACGTCCGATCCCGCCGCTCGCGCCGAAAACAGCTGCGATGCGCGGCCAGGGGGCTGCGTTTTTCGATACTTGTTCTTTTGATGCCATCGCTGCCAAAGCGCCTCGCACGGCGGTTGGTTCCGCAAGATTGAGGACTGGACAACCCCTGTGCGAAAGCGCGCAACCTGCGCCCGCTTGCGCGGTGGGACAATGCCGCTAGATAGGGTGCAAATCGAAACCGGGATCACGTAATGGCGACCTTCACTCTCCCCAAGAATTCCAAGATCAATAACGCTGGCAAGGTGCACAAGGCATCTGGCGGCCGCGTGAAGGCGTTCAAGATCTACCGCTACGATCCCGACAGCGGCCAGAACCCGCGCTACGACAAATTCGAACTCGATCTCGACGAATGCGGCCCGATGGTTCTGGATGCGCTGTTCAAGATCAAGAACGAGATCGATCCCACCCTGACCTTCCGCCGTTCGTGCCGCGAAGGCATCTGCGGTTCGTGCTCGATGAACATGAACGGCAAGAACGGCCTCGCCTGCACCACCGCGATCGAGGACCTGAAGGGCGAAATTCGCATCACGCCGCTGCCGCACATGGACGTGATCAAGGACCTTGTCCCCGATTTCACCCATTTTTACGCGCAATACGCCTCGATCCGTCCGTGGCTTCAGACCGTCAGCCCGACGCCTTCGGGCAAGGAGCGGCTGCAATCGCCCGAACAGCGCGAGAAGCTGGACGGGTTGTACGAATGCATTCTGTGCGCCTGCTGTTCGACATCGTGCCCCAGCTACTGGTGGAATTCCGACAAATTCCTCGGCCCGGCGATCCTGTTGCAGGCCTATCGCTGGCTGGCTGACAGCCGCGACGAAATGACTGGCGAGCGACTGAACGAGCTGGAAGACCCGTTCCGCCTGTACCGCTGCCATACCATCATGAACTGCGCGAATGTCTGCCCCAAGGGTCTGAGCCCGGCCAAGGCGATCGCCGAAACCAAGAAGATGATGGCCGAACGCGCGATCTGATTTTCCAGACCAGTAACGATACAGGCGCGTAACAATGGCTGACCATGAACCCTTGAACGCGCCGTTTGAACACCGTCCGCTCGCCCCGGAGGAATGCGATGGGGAGAGCGGCTGGTACACCTGGAACATGATGGACCGCACCCGGTTCAACACGGTGGTGCTGGGCGAAATGCGTGTACGCCGCGAAGGGCCGCACTGCCGCCTGCGGATGTTTCCGGAGCGGCGCCACACCAACCTCAGCGACAATATCCACGGCGCGGTCACGTTGGGCCTGATCGACATTGCCCTGTTCGCCGCCATGCACATCAATGGCAGCGGTGAGGCTGGCCCTTCGGTGACGGTTGAGCTTTCGACGCAGTTCGTTGGCGGCGGCGATCCCGCCCGCCCGCTCGACGCGGTAAGCGAGATCGTGCGCGAGACCGGTCGGATGCTGTTCCTGCGCGGCTTTGCGACCCAGCCCCGCGATGATGGCGGCGAGGATATCATCGCCAGCTATTCCGGCATCGTGCGCAAGATGCGCTCGCGCGGGTGACGCGCCGGTGCCGGGGATGCTTGCCCGCTATGATGCGCTGATCGCCAGCGGAGAGCTGCGCGCAGACCCGGATCAACGCGCCGCGGCTGAACGGCTTGGCGGCTTGCAGCAGGAGCTTGAATCCCCTCCCCCCGAACTGGGCCTGCTTGGCAGGATTTTCGGCAGCAAACCTGCCCCGCCGCCGCGCGGGCTGTACATCTGGGGCGGCGTCGGGCGCGGCAAGTCCATGCTGATGGACCTGTTCCACGACACGTTGGCCCTGCCGGGCAAACGGCGCGTCCATTTCCATGCCTTCATGCTCGAAGTCGACCGGCGCATCGCCGCGGCCCGCAAGGCCGGGCTGAAAGACCCGCTGATTGCGGTCGCCATGCAACTGGCCGAGGAGGTTCGCTGTCTCGCCTTTGACGAGATGGTTGTCACCAACACCGCCGACGCAGCGATCATGGGCCGGTTCTTCACCGCGTTGATCGAGGCAGGGACGGTGATCGTCACCACCAGCAATCGGCCCCCGCGCGATCTCTACAAGGACGGGCTGAACCGCTCGCTGTTCCTGCCGTTCATTGATCTGGTCGAAAGCCGCATGGACGTATTGTCCTTGAACGGACCGACCGATTACCGGCTCGACCGGATCGGCGGGCTGGCCATGTGGCACGCGCCGATGGGGGATGCGGCGACAGCGCAGGTGCGCGAGGCATTTTTCCGCCTGACCGATTTTGAACCTGAAGACGCCGCCCACGTGCCCAGCGGCGCGCTTGATCTGGGCGGCGGGCGGACCTTGCACGTACCCAAATGCCTGAAGGGCGTGGGCGTGTTCAGCTTTAAAAAGCTATGCGGTGAAAACCGCGGTGCGGCGGATTATCTGGCGATCGCTCAGGCGTTTCACACGGTGATCCTTGTCGGCATCCCGATGATGGGGCCCGAAAACCGCAATGAGGCGCTGCGTTTCACCAAGCTGATCGATGCGCTTTACGAACATCGGGTAAAGCTGTTCGTCACCGCCGCTGCCGCGCCGGAAGACCTCTACCCGTCGGGCGACGGAGCTTTCGAATTTGAACGCACCGTCAGCCGGCTGAACGAGATGCAGAGCGCCGAATACATGGCGCTGGGCCACGGGACGGAGGATTAGCCGCTCACGCCCAACTGCGTCAGCGACTTTTCCAGCATCAGCAATTGCCATAGGGTGCGGGAATGATCCGAACGTCCTGCGATGTGCGCTTCGGCCATGGTGCTGATCGCTTGCGGATCAAAGAACCCGCTTTGCGCGATGCCTCCGCCGGTCGCGATGCCGCGTGCTGCGCCTGCCAGGGGACCTCTCAGCCATTCGGTAATTGGCGTGACGAAGCCCTGTTTGGGCCGGTAAAGGATATCGTGCGGGAGATAGCGTTCGAGCGTCTTCTTCAGCAGATGCTTGCCGACCGATCCCTTGACCCGCATGCCTTCGGGCAGGCGTGCGGCGAATTCCACAAGCCGGTGATCGAGCAGCGGCTCGCGCGCTTCAAGGCTGACCGCCATGCTGGTGCGGTCGACCTTGGTGAGGATATCGCCGGGCATCCAGAACATCAGATCGGCATATTGCGCCCGGTCGAGGCCCGACCGCCCCGGAGCGGCGCGCATCAGGGCAATCAGCTCGTCCTCGGCGCGGAAACCGTCAAGGCTGGCAGCAAAGCTTTCGGAATACAGCGCGCGCCGCGCATCCGGCAAAGTCACCGAAAGACCGCGCGCATAGCCTTCCTCACCCGACTCCGCGAGCGCCAGCAGCGTCGTTTTGGCGCGTAACGGACGCGGTGCCCAATCAGCCTTGGGCCAGGCGCGGCCAAGGGCGCCGAACAGCGGCGCACGCAGACCGGCGGGAAGCACCGAGCGTGCCCGTTCCTCGTGATGGTGGAACACCTGTCGGCGGTAACCGGCAAAAGCCTCGTCCGCGCCGTCGCCCGATAGCGCAACGGTCACCCGTTCGCGGGCAAGCTGGCAGACGCGCCATGTCGGCAGGGCCGATGCATCGGCGAAAGGTTCGTCGAACATCGCGGCAAGCTGATCGATTGCGGCGAAATCATCGGTGGCAACGATGCGTTCGGCATGATCCGCGCCGAATTTCGCGGCGACCTGCCGGGCGTAAGAGGTCTCGTCATAGGCCGCGACATCGAAGCCGATAGAGCAGGTCTGGACGGGATGGCTGCTCGCCTCGCTCATCAAGGCGACCACGCCGGACGAATCCACGCCGCCCGAAAGGAACGCGCCCAGCGGCACATCGGCCACCATCCGTGAACGCACGCCTTCGCGCAGCAAGTGGACGAGCTGCGCCGAAAGGTCAGCCTCGCTGCCGCGTTCGCGCTGTGTGAAATCCATGTCCCACCAGCGTTGCGGCCGTCCGGGGGCCCTCCCCTGTTCCATCAACCAGAAATGGCCTGCGGGAAGCTTTTCCACCCCGGCAAGGATCGAATGGCTGTCCGGAACATAGCCCCAGGTCATGTACGCCTCGACCGCCTGCGGATTGACCCGGCGGCGCAGCAGCGGATGCGCGAGCAAGCCCTTCAGTTCCGAAGCGAAAGCAATGCTGCCGTCCGACAGGTGCGCGAGGAACAGCGGTTTCACCCCGAACCGGTCACGGGCAAGGAACAGCTGCCGCTTGTTCAGATCGAACAGCGCAAAGGCAAACATCCCGTCAAGCCGGGCGAGGCAATCCGGCCCCCAGCGCTGCCATGCGGCAAGGATCACCTCGGTATCGCCCGATGTGCGGAAGGTGAAACCAGCCTGCTCCAGTTCCCGCCGCAATTCGCGGAAATTGTAGATTTCGCCGTTGAAGACGATCACCGCGCGGCCATCGCTGGCATGCATGGGCTGCGGTGAACCGGCCAGATCGATGATCGACAGGCGGCGGTGGCCCAACCCTACGCCGTGATCGGTCCACACGCCCGAACCGTCCGGCCCGCGGTGTGCCAATGCATCGCACATCCGAGCAACCCGCGAAGGATCGACCGGCTTGGGCGTTTCGGCATGAAATATCCCGGCAATTCCGCACATCGTCCGGGCCGCCTAAACCAGCGCGGCCAGCGCGGCAATCGCTGCCAGAGCAATGATCGCGAAGGCGGCGCCTGTGGGCGCAAAGGTCAAAGCTTCGGCCCAGGCGACCAACGGCCAGCGGGCGATGTTTGCAGCAGTCCAGCCATAGGACTCAGGCTCACGCTCGACAAAGCGCCATGCTGCGCCAAGTACTGCTGCGGTGATGATCGCAAAGAACACCCAGCCATAGACGATGTGATCGAAGCCGGTGGCTTTCTCCGCCCCGATGAACTGCGCGACATAGATCGTCGCCCATGCGCGCACGCCATTGGCGAGGATCGGGACGATAACGCACGTGATGAGCAACGCCGCACGGCGCCACCAGCTGGTGAAGCGGGTGAAGGCAACCAAAACGCCCAGCGTTACCATCGCGATCAGGAACTTCACGCCCGAACAGGCCTCTGCAACGATGAACAACCCCGCCGGGGTGTGGATATGAATACCTTCGACCCGCGCCGGGATGCCGCTGGCGTGGGTGAGCGCAATCGCCATATCGGCGGTGAGGAATTGCAGCGGCGCGATGATCTCGTCGCCGAACGGCACCATGAATGCGGCAAAGGCGATCGGCAGGGCAAGCAGCAGGCTGACCCTCAAGCCCAGCATCGTCACGGCTGCCGCCTGCAGGGCGCCGACCGCGCCTGCCTGAGCCAGCAGGTTGATCCCCGTGGCCTGCCCAGCCCACCACAGGCCAAGTGCTGCGGTCACCGCGACCAGGCCGGGGCCAAACGGCTGCGGGCGCAGCGCAGCAAGCTCTTCTTCTTTCAAAGCGACCAGCCATGCAGTGATGAACGGCACAAGCAGAAGGTGATTATAGGTGTCGATATTCCACCACTGGTGGAACATTTCCCCCCACGCCTCAGCAGTGATAATCATCAGAACCAGCGCCGCCGCAGCCAATCCGGCCAGCGGCGTGCGCCATGCTGCCGGAAGGCGTGCCTCAGGGGACGGCGCAGACATCATGACGGTGTCAGGCGGCATGGCGCTGCCCATCCCGAGTCATTCCGATCAGGCGGGCGAGCGGCGCCATCATCGCTTCCCAACCGTGATGATCAAGGACGAACCTGCGCGCGGAGGCCCCGATCCGGGCAGGTGCCTCAACGTCGGAGATCAGCGCCGCGATGCGTGCTGCCATTGCCTCAGGATCGGGTGGGCAGACCAGCCAATGTGTGCCGTCCTCGGCGGCAATGCCGGTCGCCGCTTCGGGGGTCAGCACAACGGGCTTGGCCATTGCCATGGCCTCCAGCACCTTGTTCTGCACCCCGCGCGCGATGAGCAGCGGGGCGAGCACGGCGTCAGCTGCGGCGATGAAGGGGCGCACATCGGGCACCTCTCCCCAGACGTGGACCCCGGGGCTGCCATGAAGTGCCATCAGGGCGCGGGTCGGATTGCGGCCCACGATGTGGAACATGGCATCGGGACAGCGGGCGCGAAGCTGCGGCATCAACGCCTCGATCACCCACAATGCAGCCTGTTCGTTCGGGCGGTAATCCATCTGTCCGGTGAAGACGAAATGCGGGCCAGCTTGTCCGACCATTGCCGGATGCGGCGTGCTGGCAGCAGTGTCGAAGAACGCAGCGTCGATGCCGTTGCCGACAACCTCGACATTGACCGCTTCTGGCGCAGTCAGGCGGCTGCGATAAAGCGCCGCTTCGGCAGCTGAAATCAGGATCGCAGCATCAGCCCGCTGGCCGATCCGTTCTTCTTCTGCCGCCAGCAGGCGAGCCTCACGCGCGTTCAGCCACACCCGCTCGCCCGCTTCGGCATAGCTGGCGAACTTGGCGCTATCGACATCGCACAGATCGATGACGACGCGGCCCGGGAAATCCGCAGGGACATATTGCCCCATCTGCCCGGAGAATACGACGATCGCGGTGATATCGTGATGGGCGATGGTATCCCGCACCCAGCGTTCAAGCTTTGCCGAATGAAACGCGGTAAGGCTGACTGGCTTGCCAGACAGCACCGCCTCGACCCCTGCCAGCAGCAGCGGCTTGGTGCGCGGCGCGATGCAGCAGGTTGCCGCAACTTCGGCCAAGGCGCGTTCTGCCGCGGGATCGTTCCCGTCGGCAAAGCACCCCACGTGCACAGGCCCCAATTGGGCCAATGCCTTCAGCAGGTGGTGCGACCGGATGCGGTCGCCGCGGTCCGGTGGAAACGGCACCCGGTGGGCAAGGAACAGAATAGCCCCCATTACGCGAGCCCGCGTGCGATCCACGGCCCCAGCATATTGGCGATGGGCAGCGGCAGCTTCTTCCACAATTCAATCTTGCGGCTGTAACTGGCGTCGGTGGGATCGATATTACGCGGCGGTTCCCCCGGCGCTGTCCATCCAGCGTAGGTGAGCGGCTGCGGATCAAAGCCCCAGTTCTTCTTGAAAGCGAACGGCCCGCTGCCGGTTTTGGAGCGGCCGAAATCGAAACGCTCCATCCCTGCCTTGCGGGCGTGGAGCATCAGTTCGTAATACATCACTTCGTTGGCGCGCGCGGCGCGGGCGGCAAACACGCCGCCGCCCCAGAATGGCAGCACCGCGCCGCCGTGATAAAAGCTCAGCACACTCGCCAGCGGGATATCGCCCTGCCACACGGTCAGGATATCACTACTGCCCGGAAATGCCTCAAGCATGGCAGCGAACAGCGCGCGCGGGAATACCGGTGTGCCCAGATTGCGGACGCTTTCGCCATAACAGGCGTAGTGCGCGGCCAGATCTTCCCGGCCGCGGCCAATGGTGATGCGATGATTGAACCCTAACCCCTTGCGCACTTCGGCGCGGGCTTTGCGCGGGATGGCGAGCAATTCGGTTTCGTCGTCGCACGCCAGCGCGCGTTCGAAACCGCAATGCTTGTCAGACCATAACTCCCACCCTTCGGGCGCAGGCCCGCCGCGCAGTTCGATCCCGGCAAAGCCGCCGCGCATCGCATGGCTCTGCGCGGCATTGGCCAGTGCCTGTGCGCCCGTTTCACTGTCAGCAATAATGCCGCCGCCGACGCCAAATCCGCTGGATACCAGTGCCTTGCCGAATAATCGCGACCGCACTTCGGTCAGCGGCAACCAGCCTCTGACCGTGCCAAGTTTCTCGGCGAGCAGCCCCGCGCCGCGCTGGCCGGTTCCGTTCTGGACCGCGTGCAACCATGCCGGGCGGTGGAACAGGCTCGCGCCCGCTTCTGCCACGAAACCTTCGATGCGGCGCATATCCTGCGCATCGGCAAAGTCGATCAGGCGGACGGTTGTTCCGGATTTGACCGGCGCATTCATGGTGCGACGCCCTCGCCCGCAGGTTCGGGCAGGAACAGGTCGCCTGCCAGCGCGGCTTCACGATGGGCGACCAGATCCATCCGGCCCCAGCGAAATTCGTGAACCAGCTCGCGCAGTTTGCCCGCCATGAGCGACAGCCCGGTATAATGCCGGAAGCGCGAGCGGAGCGGCGCATGGCCGACACGCGGCTGATCGGGATCGACTTCCCACGGGTGGAAATAGAACACCGCCGGACGGCCTTCTTCACGATTGACCTGCCGGATCGCCCAGCGCGAAAAGGCATAGGGCAGCACGCGGAAGAACCCGCCCCCGCCGGCCGCAACGCGTCGTCCGCCAAGGATCGCGGTGGTTACCGGAATTTCGATCATGGACGACCACGGCAGCGGCCGAAATGCAAAGCGCGGCGCATCGGGCCAGCCATAATGGTCGTGCGCCACCGGCGCGACGCTGGACGAATAGGTGTAACCCTGCTCGGCCAGTTCGGCAAAGGCCCATGGCGTGCGCTGGTCGATCGAGAAACTGGGCGCGCGGTAGCCTGTCACCCGGACCCCGCTGCAATCCTCGATGATTTCGCGGGCCTTGCGGATGTCCTCGGCAAATTCGCGCCGTTCAAATGTGAACACCCGCGCATGATCATAGCCATGGCTGGCGATTTCATGTCCGGCATCCACAATCCGGCGGATCATGTCCGGATGGCGCCTTGCCACCCATCCCAGCGTAAAGAACGTCGCGCTGACATCGGCTTCGGCGAACAGATCGATGATGCGGTAGACATTATCTTCCACGCGGGTCCTGATGCTGTCCCATTCGCCGCGGGCAATGACATTCTCGAACGCGCCGACCTGAAACCAGTCCTCAACATCGACCGACAGACCATTGATAACGCGGGCATCGGCACAGGCGCCGGAAAATTCGGAAAAAGGTGCGTTCATGGTCACGCAGCCCTGCGCGACGGATCTTCCTCGAGCCATTCGATCAGCATCGTCAGCACATGCCGGAACGATTGTTCCTGCTCTTCAAGCCGGGCTTCGATGCGTTCAAGCGCGGCGGCAAGCCGGGCTTCGGCAATGCGCGTATCCTCAACCGAGGGCGCCTCGCCATTCGCGCCTGGTTGCGCCATTCCGGCAGCCTGCAATTCGCTGAGCGCGGCTTCGAGTTCGGCGGTGCGGGCGTCACGTTGCGCCAGCAATGCAGCCACTTCGGTG
This sequence comes from Porphyrobacter sp., assembly GCA_041639595.1. GTDB lineage: Bacteria > Pseudomonadota > Alphaproteobacteria > Sphingomonadales > Sphingomonadaceae > Erythrobacter. The sequence goes on along the minus strand of JBEQBX010000025.1, from coordinate 3,202 downwards.
GCGGGCATGCTGCCCTCCGTAGCTGGCGAATGCGCGCGGGCCGGATCGGGAGCCTGAGCCGAAACCGGCGCAGGCTTTGGGGCCGCCCGCAGATCGCTGTTGCTGCGCGAACCGCGGTTCTGATCCGCAGTCATCTCGGCAATCACATCGCCCAGCATCGCCTTGGTCAGCCGCTCGCGCTCCTCGATCACACCGAGCAGCAGCAGGCGGTTCATCACCTGATTGACCCGGCGCGGAATGCCGTCGGTGTGGCGGTAAAGCGCATCAAGCAGCCCGTCCTCGAAAGCCGGACGGCCGTTCCACCCGACATGGGCCAGACGGTGGCGCACGTAATGTTCAACCTCGTCGCTATCGAGCGCTTCGAGATGGTGCGAGGCGATGATCCGCTGGCGCAATTGTTCCAGCCCCGGATGATCGGCCAGCGTACGGCGGAATTCCGGCTGGCCAAGCAGCAGGCTTTGCAGCAGCGGGTGCGAGCCGAGCTGGAAGTTCGACAGCATCCGCAGTTCCTCAAGCGCGGTCAGCTCAAGGTTCTGGCATTCATCCACCACCAGCAGGCAGCGCCGACCGGCGCGGGCTTCGTCCTGAAGGAACCGTTCAATCGCGCCCAGCGCGCCCGCCTTGTCATGCCCCTCGACCGCCAGACCGAAAGCCTGCGCAACGACGTGCACGATTTCCTCTCCGTCCAGCGCCGATGTCACCACCTGCGCGACGGTCAGCGCCGCCGGGTCGATCCGCTCCATCAGATGCGCCACCAGCGTCGATTTGCCCGCGCCCACCTCGCCTGTGATGACGATGAAGCCTTCGCCCTGCGCAAGACCGTAGCCAAGATAGCTCATCGCCTTCTTGTGGCTGACGCTTTCGAAGTAGAATTGCGGATCGGGGGTCAGCTGGAAGGGGCGTCCGCTGAAGCCGTAGAACTGTTCGTACATGAGGTCGTATACTCCCCTCAGAAATTGTAGCGCAGGCCAACCAGCGCCGTGGCGAAGGCGACATCCTGGGCGGTAAATTCACTGTCGACATGATCGACCGCGATGGCGGTGCGGGCTACAAGGCGCTGTGTGATCGAATGGTTGTAAGCCGCCGACGCACCCAGCGCCGTCACGTCACCCAGATTGTTCGCCGCATCCAGCCAGTTGGCATAGGCGTTGGTGGTGATGTTGGCGTTCTGCCCGATCTGGCGGGACAGGCCGGCAATCACGTAATAGCTTTCATCGGTAAGACCGTTGGCCGGTGCCAGCGCCGTGCCCGCCGCCGCGATGAAGGTGCGCCGGTCATAGCCTGCGCCGATCACCGCGGTGGTGCGGCCAATTTCGCGCTGGTATGATGCATTGACCCCGCGCCCGCGGAACGCTGCCGAGCGGACCGATCCGACGCCGCCGATCAGAGCCTGACCTTCGGTTCCGCTGACCAGACCGCCGAAATCGCCGGTCACCGGATTGCGGATAGCCTGGAAATCGCTGTCGAGCCGGGCGAGCGAATTGTTCAGAACCCCGCCAAACCCGCTCACCCCGTCATAGGCCGACACAGCAAAGGCGCTGCGTTCGCTGGGAGAATAGGTGAAGGTGCCATAATAGGTGGTGGAATCGTAGCGACGTCCGACCGCCGCCTGCAAACTGGTGCGTGATGATGGACGCCACAGCACGCCCACATCCCACAGCAGACCATCGACCGCGAACGCGATCTGGCGCGGTGCCGATGCATCGGTGACCAAACGGCCATCGGCGCCAATCACCGGGGCGCCGTTCACATCCCGCAGCGCATCGCGGCTGGAAATCTCGACGTTTTCGTAGCCTGCCCCCGCGACCAATGCGAGGTTGTTGTTGAGCGGCACGGTCACATCGCCGCGCACATAAAGATCGCGCACCCGCTGATCGAGATTGCCGATATCCTCCTGGAAACCACCGGCCGTCACCGCAAGGCCGACCGGCAGCACCGTGTCAGGACGCACGCCGGCCCGCAGCTGGCCGACATAGGTCACGCTGTCGTCGAACACGTCGATGGCGTTGCCCTGCTGGGTCACCAGCGCTTCATCGGCTTCGAAGCGGTTGTAACCGACCCGCGCAAGGCCTTGCACATCGACATCGCCGACACGGGTATCAAGGCTTGGCCCGGCAAATGCGCTGTAGATCCGGCTTTCGGCGTCTTCTCGCGCCAGCGGGTTGGCGGTGGTGCCGCCGCCTGCGTCAATGCGAGTGCGGGCAGCAAGTGCGCCCGTTTCAAATGTCAGCGCGCCCGGAACCACGGCAAGCGCGGCGCTGGCGACACCGCTGACGGTGTTGGTGTCGATGCTGTCGTCGCCGTAGCCGATATTGCGTTCATAGCGCAGCGACACGGACGCGCCGCTGTTGCGGCCCTGAATATTCATGTCGACGCCGACGGCGACCTGGGTGAAAGTCACCACCTCATCGCCGGGGCTCAATTCAGCCGAAACGATCTGCCCGATTTCGATATAGGGCTGAACGATGCGATTGCCGCGCTGCTGGCCGGGAGCTTCGCCGCCCTGACCCTGGCCCTGAGCCTGGCCCTGCCCCATCGGGCCCATTTGGCCCATCTGGCCCTGAGCCTGTGCGAAAACCGGTGCGCTGCCGGTCGCCGCAACGGCGGCCAGCAACAAGGCGGGAGTAGTTATGCGGGCACGCATCGTCAGTTTCCTCTCGTGCCGTAAGAGCCAAAGCGCCGCCCCGAAGGGCTGTAGCGCGTGGCGTTGAGAAGCAATTTGATGTCGCCGCAGGCCGAAAGCAGCTGCTGTGCATCTTCCAGCGCGGCGCGGCTCGTCTCGTCGGCGCGCACCACCAGCAGCGCCTGTCCGACATGCTGGGCAAGTTCGGCAGCGGGCGATGCGGCGAGCGCAGGCGGCGTGTCGAAAATCACGATCCGGTCCGGCGCGCCCTGCGTCAGCCGGTCAAGCACATGGCCTGTGCGGGCGCTGGCAAGGTATTCGGCATCCAGCACGTTGGCGGTGCCGGCAGGCAGCACGAACAGGCCTTCGATATCGGTGCGGATCACCAGATTTTCGGCCAGGATCGCCGGGCTGGCGAGCGCATCCATCAGCCCTTGTTCGGCATCGATGCCAAGCCGCTTGGTTACACTGGGCCGCACCACATCGGCATCCACCAGCAACACCTCCAGCCCGCGTTCGGCGGCCAGCGCAATCGCAAGATTGGTGGCGCAGTAGGTCTTGCCCTCGCCGGGATGGGGC
>JBEQBX010000024.1:0-35660 GCA_041639595.1 Porphyrobacter sp. | reverse complement strand
GGAAGCGAATGGCAACAATGGGGTCGCTTTCAGAATGTCAGCTTTTCTCCGTAGATGTGTAGAAGCAGACGCCGCCCCTTAACTCTCACGGCCGCAAGCTGGCCTCCAGCGCGGGCCAGCGCCTCAGCGAAGCCTCGATCTCGCCTGCGGCCTCACGCAGCAGCGGCAGGCGGGTGCGCACCAGTTCGTCCTGCGAAATGCGGGTGGTGGAGGTGGAACAATTGATGCTGGCAATCACGCGCCCGCCCCGCCCGAAGATCGGCACTGCGACGGAGACAATGCCGTAATCAAGCTCATCCAGCGCCGAATCGTAACCGCGATCGGTAATCAGGTGGAACCGCTCCCCCAGTGAGGGCCGGTCGGTGACCGTGCGCTCGGTGAAGCGCTGGAACGGGGCGCGGGTCATCAGCACGGCGCGCTCGTCATCGGGCAGATAGGCCGCGATCGCCTTGCCCAGCGATGTGGCGTGAAACGGGAAGCGGGTGCCGACCCCCGCCGCCACGCGGAACCGCCGGTCGGTGGAAACGTGGGCGACATAGAGAATATCGGTGCCCGACAGGACAGCGAGCGAGGCGCTGTCGCCGGTCTGGTCGCGCAGGCCTTGCAAGGGCGGCAGCACCACCTGTTCGATCTGCATCGATGCGCTGAAGGCCGACCCGATTGTCAGCACCGCAGGGCGCAGCAGGAACTTGCGTTCGTGCTGACCGACATAGCCAAGCTCCACAAGCGTGATCAGGCAGCGCCGCGCCACGGCTGGCGGTAGCGCGGTTTTGGCCGCGACTTCCGACAGCGTCATTTCGGGGTGATCCTCGTCAAACGCCTTCAGCACGCGCAATCCGCGTTCCAGCGTCGAGAGGTATTCGGGGTTCTTGCCCCCGGCCCCCTTGTCTTCGGCTTCAGCCCCTGCGGATCCCATGCACCGGCCTTTCGATGGAGCGGCGGATCGCCGCGTCGTCGGCCCCCAATAGGGGCGGTGCGGTGACGCTGTCCATCCGCTCGCCATCGAAGCTGAGGGGGAAACGGATGGTGCGGAATGCGCCCTTCGGCCCGTCCGGATCGGTGACTTCGATGCCGAGCACCTTCGCCTGTTCGGTGGCGAGCACTTCGGCGCTGTCGTAAACGGGGGAGTTGGGCACTTCGAGACGGGTCAGTTCCGCCGTCCAGTGATCGCGGGTGGCTCGCGCGAAGATCGGGGCGAGGAAGGCGACGACGTCCTCGTAATGGCTGATGCGCGCGTCGCGGCTTTCAAAGGCGGGCAGCGACAGCATGTCGGGCTGGCCCACGGCGACGGCGAGGTTCTCCCAGAACTTGGGCGGCGATGACATGTGCAGCGCCAGCCATTTGCCGTCGGCGCATTGGAAGACGTAGCTTTGGCTGACATGCGGCCGGCTATACGGCCCCATCACCTGATCGGCGGACAGCAGGTGGGTGAAATCATCGAGGTTGAAGTGGCACATCGCTTCGAACATCGACGTTTCGACCACGCGTCCCTTGCCCGTGGCGTGGCGTTCGTTGAGCGCCGCCAGGATGCCCAGCGCGGTGTAGAAACCGGTCATGGCATCGGCGATGGCGGGGCCGACAACGCGGGGGTGTTCGGGGTTGACCAGCAGGCGGAGGAAGCCGCTCGCCGCCTGCGCCACGGTGTCAAAGGCGGGGCGATCGCGCTCTGGTCCCTCGCTGCCAAAGCCCGAAATCGAGGCATAGACCAGCCCCGGATTGATCGCCTGCAGCCGCGCGGCATCGACCTTCAGCCGGTCTGCCACGCCCGGGCGAAAGTTCTGGATGAAGACGTCGGCGGTTTCCACCAGTCGGTCGAGGATCGCCAGATCGTCAGGGTTCTTGGGATCGATGGTGACCGACCGCTTGTTGCGGTTGTAGGTCTGGAAGTGCGGCGAATACAACTCGCCCTTGAAGCTGCGGAACGGATCGCCGGTGCCGGGCTGTTCCACCTTGATGACATCCGCACCCATATCGGCGAGCAGCATCCCGGCGGCAGGGCCGGTGATGAAGGTGCCCATTTCGAGCACGGTAACGCCTGCTAATGGCCGAGCTGTCATCCAACAAATCCCATCTGCTTGCCCAATCGGCTTGCTACGCTTGTGATGTGACACTATATTCTTCGCATAACGAAATCAACTTCGAATATCGAAAAGGAATGCCTCATGCGTATCGGCAAGCAGGATAACGCTGTCACCTCGATCTGCACCTCGGATGCGACAAGCATTACCGTGCGCGGGATGGATCTGTGCAGCGAGGTGATCGGCCATGTCGACTTCACCAGCTATTTCTGGCTGCTGGTGACAGGCACCATGCCGAGCGCGCCGCAAAAGGCGCTGGCGGACGCCGTGCTGTGCGCGATTGCCGAACACGGGCTGGTGCCGAGTGTCGTGGCCACCCGCATGACCTATGCCGCCGCGCCCGAGGCGTTCCACGGCGCGGTTGCCGCAGGGCTGCTGGGTTGCGGTTCCGTGGTGCTGGGGAGCGCGGAAGTGGCGGGGAAGTTCTACGCGCAGGTCGTCGCCGATGCCGAGGGGGGGGATGCAGCCGCGATCGCCATCGAATCCATCCGCGCGCTGCGGGCCGAGAAAAAGGCGATCCCCGGCTTTGGCCACCCCCAGCATTCGGGCGGCGATCCGCGTGCGCACCGCTTGCTGGCGCTGGCGAAGGAGCACGGCATGGAAGGCCCGCACATCGCCATGCTGCGCACCATCGAAGCCGTGTTGCCCGAAGCTATCGGCCGTCCGCTGCCCATCAACGTCAATGGCGCGATCCCTGCGGTGATGCTGGACGCGGGCTTCCCGCTCGCGGCGCTCAAGGGCATTTCGCTGCTCGCCCGCACCGCCAGCCTGATCGCGCACCTTCAGGAGGAAACCGAGCGGCCCATCGGCTTCATCATGAGCGGCGCTGCGGCAGAGCGGATCGGGTTCGATGACGGCTCAGAATAAGCACGCTTGATCCCGCGCAGCCATCGCGCCACTGTTGGCGCGAGGAACAAGGGGACGGACATGATCGGGCGGCATTTCATTTCATTGGCGGCCGCATTGGCAGCGGCTCCGGCGTTTGCAGTATCCGGGGCCAGCACGCCCCTGCCCATGAGCGAGACAGAGCAGGCCGCCCCCGCCCTGCCCGCGATCCTCGCCCCGCGTGAGCGGGCCGCGCTGGAAAACCGTATCTTGCGCGAACGGCTCGACACCCTGATCCCGCAGATCATGCGCGCCGAGGGCGTCGACATGTGGCTGATGGTGGCGCGGGAATACTTCGAAGAGCCGGTGGTCGCCACCATGCTCGATGCCGAGAACATGCACGCGCGGCGGCGGACGATCCTGATCTTCCACGATCCGGGCAATGGCCAGCCGGTCGAGCGCCTTACCGTCAGCCGTTATGGGCTCGGCGGGCTGTTCGCGCCGACTTGGGATCCGGACAAGCAGCCTGACCAGTGGGCCGCCGTGGCCGAGATCATCGCCGCGAAGAACCCGGCGAAGATCGCGATCAACTCCAGCAATCTCTACCAATTCGCCGATGGCATGACGCTGAGCCAGTATGACCGGTTCATGGCCGCTCTGCCGCCGGCCTTGCAGGCCCGCGTGACCCGCAATGACGGGCTGGCGATCCGCTGGCTCGAAACCCGCACAGCCGCCGAAATGGCGCTTTATCCCACCGTGGTGCGCATCGCCCATTCGGTGATCGGGGAAGCGTTTTCGCGCAAGGTCATCACACCCGGCGTGACCACCGCCGAAGATGTGCAGTGGTGGTATCGTGACCGGCTGATGGGGCTGGGCCTCGACCCGTGGTTCCACCCCTCGGTCGCGATCCAGCGGCAGGGGGCCAAGGGCATGATCGAGGGCGCGGAGGTCATCCAGCCGGGCGATCTGCTGTGGACCGATTTCGGCATCACCTATCTGCGGCTCAACACCGATACCCAGCACCTCGCCTATGTGCTGAAGCCGGGCGAGACGGAGGCGCCGGCGGGGCTGCGCGCGGGGCTGGCGAACAGCAACATGGTGCAGGATTACCTGACCGGCGCCTTCAAGGTGGGCCGCAGCGGGGGCGAGGCGCTGACCATCGCCCGCGCCGATGCGATTGCGGCGGGCCTCGATCCGTCGATCTACACCCACCCCATCGGCCACCACGGCCACGGCGCGGGGCCGGCCATCGGTTTCTGGGACAACCAGAACCCCGACATTCGCGGCAGCGGCCCGATCCGCGCGAATACCGCCTGGTCGATCGAGCTGACATCTTACGCGAACGTGCCCGAGTGGGACGGGCAGCGCGTTGATTTCCGCACCGAGGAGGACGCCTTTTTCGATGGCGAGACCGTGCGCTACATCGACGGGCGACAGACCGAAATCACGCTGATCCCTTCAGGCGGGTGACGGCCTGTCTCAATATCGCCGGAATGCCGGTTTAATCGAGACGCTCCAACGAACAAAGGATCGCCGATGCCCCTGCTTCTATGCCCGAACGATAACAGCGCCATGCAGACCGTCGACCGTGACGGGGTGCAGTTCGATATGTGCCCCTCGTGCCGGGGCGTGTGGCTGGACCGGGGGGAGCTGGAAAAGCTGATGGACGCCGCGCAAGGAAGCGGTCAGGCCAGCGCGCCTGCCGCCGCCCAGCGTCCCGCCGCGCCCCCGCCGCCGCCGCAGGGCAGCTTCGGCGGCTATGGCGAACGCGGTGAACGCGGTGAACGCGGCGAATATGGCGAGCGCGGGGAATATGGCGAACGCGGCGAATACGGCTTCGGCGGTCACCGCAAGAAGCGCGGATCGATCTTCGACATCTTCGACTGAACGCCGGACTCCTCAGTGCGCAGGCGCGGATTGCGATGACGATCCGACGCCGCGCGCACGGGTCTTCACGCGGCACACATCGGTCAGCGCGGTGATGTAAAGCTCCGACAGGTCCGGCCCGCCCCACGCCAGATTGGTCGCCCGCTTGGGCGTAGCGAGGCGGGCGATCACCGCGCCGCTGGCCGGATCAACAACGCACAGCCCGCCCGGGCAGGTAAACCAGACGCGGCCCTCGGTATCGACGCGCACCCCGTCCATGCGGCCCGGTATGCTGTCATCGGTCACATCGGCGACGAGCCGCTTGCCCGACGCCGAGCCGTCAGCGGCCAGACCATAGGCCCACAATGTCTGGGTGGCCGTGTCGCCCACATACAGCACCTTTTCATCGGGTGAGAGCGCCAGGCCATTGGGGCGGGACAAGGCATCGTCGATCAGCACCATGCGCCCGGTCGCTTCATCCAAGGCGAATACGCCCGAAAAGCCCACTTCGCTGGTGCGCTGGCCAAGGCCATAGGGCGGATCGGTGAACAGGATCAGCCCGTCGCTGCGCACCACCACATCATTGGGGCTGTTGAGGCGCTTGTCCTGATAGGTCGCCGCAACAGTCTTGCGCCCGCCCTCCGCTGTCCAGCGCGTGATTTCGCCGCTGCCGTGTTCGGCGTTGAGCAAGCGGCCTTCGCGGTCAAACGTATGGCCATTGGCATTGGCAGACGGGGTATAGAGCACCTGCGGCGCGCCCTCTCCATGCGTCAGCACATAGACGGAATCGCCGGGAATATCGCTGAAGATCAGCCGCGCGCCATCCCACGCCGGGCCTTCGGTGAAGGTGTATCCGGTGGCCGCAAGTTCGAGGCTTTCGGTCACGAACAGCCCGCCATCGCCCTCGGGCGTTTCGGCAAGAGCGCCGCTTGAGAGCCATGCCGCCGCCAGCCCTGCCATCCAGCCCCAAGCCTTGCCCATCTTCTGTCCCTTTCTCGCTTCGCCTTGCGCACAACCTGCCCTGCCGCGCATCGTGATGCCAGCACTTTTGAGGGGACCGGCGAGGCTTGCATGGCGCGCGCGCGGGGGGCATGGGGGCGCCAGATAGGAGATACTTCCCCATGCGTCAGATCGATCACTTCATCGTCGGCGACAGCCCCGCCCCCACCCGCAAGCACGCCATCTGGAACCCCTCGACCGGCGAAGTGCAGGCCGAAGTCGCGCTGGGCGATGCAGCCTTGCTCGCCCGCGCGGTGGAGACCGCCAAGCGCGCCCAGCCCGAATGGGCCGCGACCAACCCGCAGCGCCGCGCGCGGGTGATGTTCGCCTTCAAGGCGCTGGTCGAAGCGAACATGCAGGACCTCGCCGAAATGCTCTCGTCCGAGCATGGCAAGACCGTGCCCGACGCCAAAGGCGATGTGCAGCGCGGGCTTGAGGTGATCGAATATGCCTGCGGGCTGCCGCAGATCATGAAGGGCGAATATACCCACGGCGCAGGGCCGGGGATCGATGTCTATTCGATGCGCCAGCCGCTCGGCATCGGGGTTGGCATCACGCCGTTCAACTTCCCGGCGATGATCCCGATGTGGATGTTCGGCATGGCTTGCGCGGCGGGCAACGCCTTTATCCTGAAGCCTTCGGAGCGCGATCCTTCCGTGCCGGTGCGCCTCGCGCAGCTGTTCCTCGAAGCGGGCGCGCCGGAAGGGCTGTTGCAGGTCGTTCACGGCGACAAGGAGATGGTCGATGCGATCCTCGACCATCCTGATATCGCCGCGATCAGCTTCGTCGGCTCGTCCGACATTGCGCAGTATATCTATGCGCGCGGCACCGCGAACAACAAGCGCGTGCAGGCATTCGGCGGGGCGAAGAACCACGGAATCGTGATGCCCGACGCGGATCTCGATCAGGTGGTCAATGACCTCACCGGCGCGGCATTCGGTTCGGCGGGTGAGCGCTGCATGGCGCTGCCGGTGGTGGTGCCGGTGGGCGAGGAAACGGCAGAGCGCCTCAAGGAAAAGCTGCTCAAGTCCATCGCCAAGCTTCGCATAGGTGTGTCGAATGATCCCGACGCGGATTATGGCCCGGTCGTCACGCCCGAACACAAGGCGCGGATCGAACAGTGGATCACTGTCGCCGAGGAAGAAGGCGCGGAAATCGTCGTCGACGGGCGCGGCTTCACGCTTCAGGGCCATGAAAAGGGCTTCTTCGTCGGCCCGACGCTGATCGACCATGTCACCCCGCAGATGAAATCCTATCAGGAGGAAATCTTCGGCCCTGTGCTCCAGATCGTGCGCGCCGCCGACTTTGAGGAAGCGGTGCGCCTGCCCAGCGAGCACCAGTACGGCAACGGCGTCGCCCTGTTCACCCGCAACGGCCATGTCGCGCGCGAATTCACCGCGCGGGTCAATGTCGGCATGGTCGGTATTAACGTGCCGATCCCCGTGCCGGTCGCCTACCACAGCTTCGGCGGCTGGAAGCGGTCAGGCTTCGGCGACATCGATCAGTACGGCACCGAAGGGCTTCGGTTCTGGACGAAAAACAAGAAGGTCACCCAGCGCTGGCCCGACGGTTCGCCCGACGGCAGCAACGCCTTCGTGATCCCGACGATGGGGTGATGCGGCAGGCCGACAGGCGACGGGGTATGATTGCCCCGCCGCCTGGCCGTGCGCGCCGCACCATCTGCGCTTGGCTAATCCGGCGATTTGCGGCTAAGGCCCCGCCCTATGTCGACCCTGCCCCCGCCCGCCGCGCCTGCAAAGGCCGCGTGTTAGAGCCATGAAGCGGGTCTTTGCCAATATGGGCTGGCTGCTCGGCGGACGCGGGTTCAATGCGGTGCTCAGCCTGATTTACCTTGCGATTGTCGCGCGGACGCTGGGCACGGAAGGCTTTGGCCATTTTGCACTGATCATCGCGCTGGGGCAGGCGATCACCGGCTTTTCCAGCTTCCAGACTTGGCAGTTCATCGTCCGCTGGGGGGCCGACCCCGATGCGCCGGGCATCGATCTGCAACGCGCGCGGGAGGCGACGGGATTTGCCGTCGCGCTGGATTTTGTGTCAATGGCGGTGGGCACGCTGGCTTCGGCCGTGCTGGTGCTGACAGCGCAGATGTGGCTGGATGTGCCGCCGGAGCTGCTGGGGCTGACCTTTGCTTATTGCGTGATCTCCCTGCTGACGATCCGCACCACGCCCACGGGCATGCTGCGGCTGCATTCGGAATATGGCAAGGCAACCTGGGCCGAAGCGGTGCAACCGGTTATCCGCGCGGGCGGCGCGGTGCTGGCATGGTGGTATATGCCGGATGTGACAGGCTTCATCCTCGCCTTCGCCGCGTCCGAGATTGCCACGGCGATTGCCCTGTGGATCGTCGCCGCACGCGTGCAGCCGGTGCGGCTCGCCTCGATCAGCCTGCGTGCCATTCCTGCGCGGCACAAGGATGCATGGCGGTTTGTGCTGTCCACCAACATGTCGGGCAGTCTGGCCGTGGCGGGCAAGCAGGTGATGATCCTGCTGGTCGGCACATTTGGCGGGGCATATCTGGCGGGCGGTTTCCGCATTGCCAACCAGCTGGGCGTGGCCCTGATCGCGCTGGCTCAGACGATTTCCAAGGCGATCCTGCCCGAACTGGTGCAATCGCGAGACGGCGCAGTGGAGATCGCGCGGCGCATGGCGAATATTGCCGCGATCGCGGGCGTGACGGCGGTGCTGACCGCGATCCTGTTCGGCCGCCCCGGCCTTGCCTTGATCGCAGGCGAGCAGTTCACCGGATTTTACTGGGCAATGATCATCCTCAGCATTGCAGGCGCAGTGGAGCTGGTGGGGGCAAGCCTTGAAAGCCTGCTGATTTCCGCTGGCAAGGCTCATGTGGCGTTTCTCGCCCGGCTATTCCCGACTATCCTTGCGCTGGTGATGCTGGAACTGGCGATCGACTGGAAGGGCGCGCAAGGTGCAGGCTTTGCGGTGCTGGGGTCGAGCGTGCTGACCGTGGTGGGGTTCTATCTGGCGATCGTTAACCTCAAACAGTTCCGGCTGGTGGTGGACGACGCCAACGAAGAAGGGGCGGACCAGCGGCCCGCCCCTCCCAAATCCTGATCCATCCCGGTGTAACCGAGAGAGGCGGCCTTAGTCCTCAAAAGCGAGTTTAGGCTTGCGCGCCGCACCAGCTTCATCAAGGCGGCGGCGGGGCGAATAGTATGGCGCCTGCTTCAGCGCCTCGTCCCCGCCAAGCGCCCGTTCCACTACAGCCCGGAAGGCGGTGATGAACTGGTCGATCCCGGCCTTGCTCTCCGTCTCGGTCGGTTCGACCAGCATCGCGCCGTGGACAACCAACGGGAAGTACACCGTCATCGGGTGATAGCCTTCGTCGATCAGACCCTTGGCAACGTCCAGCGTGGTCAGCCCGCCGCCGAAGTCCTTATCGCCGAACAACGCCTCGTGCATGCACGGGCCGCTGGCACCGAAGGGCGCATGGAGAATGTCCTCCATCGAACGCAGGATGTAATTGGCGTTGAGCACGGCGTCCTCTGCCACCTGCTTCAACCCGTCGGCCCCGTGGCTGAGCATATAGGTCAGCGCGCGGGTAAACATCCCCATCTGCCCGTGGAACGCCGTCATGCGGCCGAAGGTCGGCCCGCTTTCTTCGCGGTTTTCCTCCTCGACCAGGTAGAAACTGCCGTCGCTCCCGTTCTGCCGGATGAAGGGCAGCGGCGCATAGGGCGCCAATGCTTCCGACAAGACCACCGGCCCGGATCCCGGTCCGCCGCCGCCATGCGGTGTGGAGAAGGTCTTGTGCAGGTTGATGTGCATCGCATCCACGCCAAGATCGCCCGGGCGCACCTTGCCGACGATGGCGTTGAAGTTCGCCCCGTCACAATAGACGTATCCGCCTGCCGCGTGGACCGCATCGGCGATCTCGCGGAAGTCCTTTTCGAACAGGCCGCAGGTGTTGGGGTTGGTGATCATCACGCCCGCCACATCCGGTCCGAGGCGGGCCTTCAGTGCGGCCACGTCCACGCGGCCTTCCGGCGTCGCGGGAATATCTTCCACGCGGTAGCCTGCGAACGCCGCCGTGGCAGGATTGGTGCCGTGGGCGCTTTCGGGCACCAGCACCACTTCGCGGGCGTCACCGCGGGCTTCGTGCGCGGCGCGGATCGCGAGGATGCCGCACAATTCGCCATGCGCGCCGGCCTTGGGGCTCATGGCCACCGCCGGCATGCCGGTCAGCGTGCAGAGCCAATGGCCGAGCTGATGCACCACCTCCAGCGCTCCCTGCACCGCCTGCTGCGGGGCGAGCGGGTGGATGTCGGCAAAGCCCGGCAGCCGCGCCATCTTTTCGTTCAGGCGCGGGTTGTGCTTCATGGTGCAGCTACCCAGCGGGAAGAAGCCGAGGTCGATCCCGTAATTCTGGCGGCTGAGCCGGGTGTAGTGGCGCACCGTCTCAGGCTCGGTCAGGCCGACGAGGCCGATGGCTTCGCTACGCGCCAGACTGCCGAGGCGGGTCGGTGCGTTCGCGTCAACCGCAGGCAGATCGACACCGGTCACATCTTTGCGGCCTATCTCGAACAGCAACGGTTCTTCAAGCATCAGGCCGCGATTGCCGGTCGTGGTGACGGGGCCGCCCAGAAAGCCACTTTCCGCGTGCGTCATTTCAGGCTTCCAGCCGGATTTATTGGGGGCGTTCATCACACGGTCTCCTGAAAACTGGGGGCGATGCTGGCTTCCAGCACCTCGGCGAGGCGTTCGATATCCTCTTCGGTGGTGGTTTCGGTCACGGCGACGAGCAGCGCGTGTTCCAGCGCACTGACGCCGGGGTAAAGCCTGCCGAGCGACACCCCGCCCAGCACGCCGCGATCGGCCAGATCACGGATGATCTCGCGCGCGGGCTTGCCGCCCAGCATCAGGGTGAATTCGTTGAAGAAGGCAGTGTTGAGCACTTCCACGCCCGGCACCTTGGCAAGGCGATCGGCGGCGAGGCAGGCAAGCCGGTGGTTCTCCGCCGCCAGTTCACGCAGGCCCCGCTCCCCCAGTAGCGTCATGTGCACGGTGAATGCCAGCGCACACAGGCCGGAATTGGTGCAGATGTTGCTGGTCGCCTTCTCGCGGCGGATGTGCTGTTCGCGGGTCGACAGGGTCAACACGAAGGCACGCTTGCCCTCGGCATCGGTCGTCTCACCACACAACCGACCCGGCATCTGGCGCACGTGCTTGGGATCGCGCACCGCAAAAAGGCCCAGATAGGGGCCGCCGAATTGCAGGCCAACGCCGAGCGACTGGCCTTCGCCGACCACGATATCCGCGCCCATTTCGCCGGGCGACATGATCGCGCCCAAGGCCACAGGCTCGGTATTGACGACAACCAGCAGCGCGCCCTTGGCATGGGCGGCTTCGGCCACTGCACTCAGATCGCTGATGCGGCCCAGAATGTCGGGATATTGCACCACAACGCAGGCGGTTTCCTCATCAATGCGGGCGATCAGACCATCCAGATCAGGCTCGGCCGTGATCGCGGGCAGCGCATCGGCAATGGTGTCGCCGGTGAAGTGCGCCATCGTCTTGACGACCTGCGCGTAATGCGGGTGCAGCGCGCCGGACAGCACCGCCCGCTTGCGCTTGGTCACGCGGGTCGCCATCGCCACCGCTTCCCAGCACGCGGTTGACCCGTCATAAAGCGAGGCATTCGCCACCGCGCAGCCATAAAGCCGCGCGACTTGCGTCTGGAACTCGAACAGCATCTGCAAGGTGCCCTGCGCGATTTCCGGCTGGTAAGGCGTGTAGGCGGTCAGGAACTCGCCGCGCTGGATGATGGTGTCGACGCTGGCCGGGACATGATGCCGGTACGCGCCCGCGCCGAGGAAGAACGGCACATCGCCCGCCGCCATGTTCTTGGCTGCCAGCTTTTTCATGTGGCGTTCGACCGCCATCTCGCTCGCATGCATCGGCAACCCGTGGATCGGGCCGTTCAGGCGGGCGACTTCGGGTACATCGACGAACAGATCATCGACGCACTTGGCGCCGATTTTCGCCAGCATCGCCTGCCGGTCGTTATCGGTGAGGGGAAGGTAGCGCATCGGGTATCATCCTCGCATGGAGAGGGTAGAACGGGAGAGGTTGGGTTGGCGCCTCACAGGCCCTCGACGAATGCCTTGTAGCCGGCTTCGTCCATCAACCCGTCAAGCTGACCGGCATCGGCGATGGTCATCTTGAAGAACCACCCTTCGCCTTCAGGCGCGGAATTGACGAGCGAGGGGTCTTCTTCCAGCGCGCCGTTGATTTCGGTCACTTCGCCATTGATGGGCGCGTACACGTCAGACGCCGCCTTGACGCTTTCGACCACGGCGGCGTCCTTGCCCTTTTCAACGGCGGTGCCGACGGCAGGCAGTTCCACGAAGACGATATCGCCAAGCTGGCCCTGTGCGTAATCGGTAATGCCGACAGTCGCGACGTTGCCTGCAACGTCAATCCATTCGTGTTCGTCAGTGTAATAGCGCATGGGTCAGCTCCCTCTGAAATAGCGGTGGGGCACAAAAGGCGTGGGTGAAACGGTGGCGGCGAGGCGCTTGCCGCGCACCTCGACTTCGAAGACTGTGCCAGTCGCGGCATATGCGGCCTCAACATAGGCCATGGCGATGGGCGCGCCCAACGTGGGCGAAAAGCCGCCGCTGGTGACGATCCCGATCTTGTCGGTACCGGCAAAGACTTCGGCGCCTTCGCGTGCGGGCAGGCGCCCTTCGATGGCTAGACCGACCCACTTGCGCGCCGTGCCTTCATTGATCTCGCGGATGATGCGCTCCGCACCGGGAAAGCCGCCTTCGGTCCGACGGCGCTTGTTGATGCCGAACACCAGACCTGCCTCGATCGGGGAGGTTTCGGGGGACATATCATGGCCATACAGCGGCAGGCCCGCCTCCAGCCGCAGCGAATCCCGCGCGCCAAGGCCGATGGGCTTCACTTCCGGTTCGGCGCACAGCAGGTCGGCCACTTCGGCAGCCGCCACGGCGGGGAGCGAGATTTCGAACCCGTCTTCGCCGGTATAACCCGCCCGCGCGATAGTCACGTCATGGCCAGCCAGCGTGAAGGCGGCAAATTTCATGAAGGTCAGCGCCTCCATCCCCGGCACAAGACGCGCCAGCACAGCGGCGGCTTTCGGCCCCTGCAAGGCAAGCAGCGCCTGTTCGTCCAGATGATTGAGCGTGATATCGTCCGGCAGCGCTTCACGCAGGGTGCCGATATCGTCCCACTTGGTCGCGCCGTTGACCACCAGATACAGCGCATCGGGCCAGCGCGAGACCATCAGATCGTCCAGCACGCCGCCATCTTCATCCAGCAGCAGCGAATAGCGTTGCTGGCCCACCTTCAGCGTGCTGAGGTCAATCGGCAGCACGGCTTCAACCGCCGCATCCAGATCAGGGCCGGACAATAGCATCTGGCCCATGTGGCTGACATCGAACAGCCCGGCGCTTGTCCGCGTCCAGTTATGTTCGGCGACGATGCCCTCATACTGGATCGGCATGTCGTAGCCCGCGAAAGGCACCAGCCGCGCGCCGCGCGCACGGTGCCAGGCATCGAGCGGCAGCGCGTCCAGCGGGATGTCTTCGACGAAATCTTCGGTGTCGTGGTCGCTCATCAAAGGCCTTCCCGGCAGAATACGGCAGTCCTGCGGCGCACACAGGCACCGCCACGATACTGCCCCCTCTGTCGGGTGACCTGAGAGCTTCGGCATAACCGCCAACGTGGCGGCACGCCTCCCCTTCGGTGGCCACGGATTTACATCCGGGGCGCTTTCCAGAGTGTCACGCAGCCGAGCGGTCCGTTGGCCTGAGAGTTTCCGGGGCGGTTGCTCCTTCGGCGCCTTTGCTTCCCCGTGAGGGTTGCATCGGGCTCTCCCGCTCGCCTGCCCGCACAGAATCGCTTCTGTGCGGAAGACGGTTTCGCCCTGCGCGAATTGCTGCACCGCGTCAATCGGTCGAGCGCCGGTCAGCCGTGTGGAAAACGCATTTGATTGGAGCGGCGCGGCTGAATAGACACGCGGACGGGATGAACCTCACCGAAATCTATCTGATCGCGCTGACGATCATCTTTGCCGTGCCGTGGATCGTGTGGCGCGTGCTGCGCACCGACTACTGGGCGCCGCTGGTGGTGGTGCAGATCGTGGGCGGCATTCTGCTCGGCCCCGGCGTGCTGGGCGCGGTGTTCCCCGATTATTACGCCTTCGTGTTCCGGCCTGATGTTATCATCGCGCTCAACGGTGTGGCGTGGTGGGCGGTCATGCTATTCGTGTGGATTGCCGGGATCGAGCTTGATCTCAGCCAGGCGTGGAAACACCGGGGCGAGACCGGGCTGACGGCGGGCCTCGCGCTGGGGATGCCGCTGATCGCCGGAACGTTGGCGGCGGCGGCGATCCTGCAATTCCCCGGCTGGCGCGGGGCGCAGGGAGCATATTGGCAGGCGCTGCTCGGCATCGGCATGGCCTGCGCGGTCACGGCGCTGCCCATCCTTGTGTTGCTGATGGAGAAGCTGGGAATCCTGCGCGAAGCGATCGGCCAGCGCATCCTGCGCTATGCCAGCCTTGATGATATCGCGATCTGGGGCGTGCTGGCGCTGATCCTGCTCGATTGGGAGCGGATCGGGCGGCAGGCGGTGTTCCTCGTCGGCTTCACGCTGGCGGCGATGGCGGTGCGCTGGCTGATGAAGCGGCTGTCGGAGAATGACCGCTGGCCGGTGGGGCTGATCTGGCTGGCCCTGTGCGGGCTGGCGGGCGACTGGTCGGGGCTGCACTACATGGTCGGCGCGTTTCTGGCGGGCGTGGTGCTGGACGCGAAGTGGTTCGGGCACGAGGCGATGGACCGGTTCCGCAATGTCGTGCTGCTCACCGTGATGCCGGTGTTCTTCCTCTCCACGGGCCTTCGCACCCAGTGGGAGGGCGGCGGACTGGCGGTGTTCGGTGCCGCCGCGCTGCTGCTGGCGGCGGCAGTCGGCGGCAAGCTGCTGGGCGTTCACATCGCCGGGCGGATGCTGGGCTGGAGCCGCACCGAGGCGAGCCTGATCGGCTGGCTGCTCCAGACCAAGGCGCTGATCATGATCATCTTCGCCAACATCCTGCTGGACAAGGCGATCATCACGCCCACGACCTTCACCGCCCTGCTGCTGATGGCGGTTGGGAGCACGATGCTGACCACGCCGATTGCCGCGCCGCTGCTGAAGAAGCTGGGCGAGCGGGTGAAGGCGGAGGCGTGATTTGCTGGCGGCTTGGCTGACGCGAACCGCAGACCGCTCACCCCGCCTCAGTTGACCAAAACAGAAAACGCCCGCGCCATCAGCGCTTTCTCGCGCTCCGTGAAATTGCCCGTATCCTCGCCCCCCGGCGGAGGCGCGTTTTCGGTGGTGAAATAGACAAAGCCCCGCGTTGCAGGGCCATTGAACCACAGGCCGGACAGCAGTCCGTAAGCTTCACCCGGGTGCCCGATCCACGGCCATTGAGTGCCAAACAGCGTGTCCTCACAGGTTGCGCCCGGCATCTCGATCACTTGCAGGCCAAGGCCGTAATGGCAGAACATCGCACTGGCGCCGGTTTCGCCCTGAAAGCCCGCGACCGCGAACCGTTCCAGCGTCTCTGGCTTCAGCAAAGCCTTCTCCTCAGCGATCATCAGCGCCTGCCCGATCTTCGCGAGATCCATCATTCCGATGCGAACTCCGCCCTGCGGGGAAAAGATCGAGGCATTGGTGCCAGGGACGTAACCGTCGAGATCGCAGGCCTGCCCTTCCCCCACGGGAAGCGTGCATTGGGGCGGAAGGTCTTCGGGCGCATCGCGTGCGACTTCTCCGGTGTCGCGGTAAAGCGTCACCGCGCGGCCCTGCATCTCGGCATCGCAAAGCGTCCAGTTGAGGCAGGCTTTCACTCCCAGCGGTTTGAACACCAGCCGCTCGACCAGTCGGTCGTACCGCTCGCCCGAGGCGGCCTCCAGCGCGGTCGCCACCAAGGGGGAACCGAGGTTGGCATATTCGAAAGCCGCCGCGCCCGACGGGCCGGTCTCGCGCCATGCAGCAGGGTCAGCGAGTTTGGCTTCAAGGCTCTCGCCCAAGGGGATGACATATCCGCCTGCGTCCGACAGTCCCGCGCGATGCGACAGCAGATGGGTGAGCGTGACCGGCGCATCGGGGTGGTGGGGCGAACGCAGCCGCCACCCGAGATAGTCCGACACATCGCGATCGAGATCGACCTTGCCTTCGTCCACCAGCCGCATCGCGGTGAGCGCCATGATCAGTTTGGAGATGCTCGCGATCCGCACTGGATCATTGGCCTGAACCGCGCGGCCGGTTTCCTTGTTCGCCAGCCCCTCAACGATCAGCGGGCGGATGGTCTCGCGGTCAAACGCAACCACAACAGTAGCAGGCGGCGGGGCAGCGATCTGCGCGGAGGCGGGGACTGCGACGAGCGCAAAGACGGCAAGGATACAACGCATCATGCCGCGCATAATCGCCGCCTCTGCGGCTGCGTCAATCGAGATTCGGCCGCAGCCAGCGTTCCGCCGTCGCCAGATCGACACCGCGCCGGGCGGCATATTCTTCCACCTGATCGCGGCCCACGCGGGCGACGCCGAAATATTCGGCTTGGGGGTGGCCGAAATAGAAGCCCGACACCGCCGCCGTCGGCCACATTGCGAAGCTTTCGGTCAGGGTCAGGCCAGTGTTGGTCGGCGCATCCAGAAGATCGAACAGGATCGGCTTCAGCGAGTGATCCGGGCACGCGGGATAGCCTGGTGCCGGACGGATGCCGCGATATTGCTCCTTGATCAGGGCCACATTGTCGAGCTGCTCGCCCGCCGCGTAGCCCCACAGGGTGGTGCGGACATGCTGGTGCAGGGCTTCGGCAAATGCTTCGGCAAACCGGTCGGCCAGCGCCTTCAGCAGGATGTCCGAGTAATCGTCCTTGTCGGCCTGGAAGCGCGCGGAGTGGCTGTCGATCCCGTGGATGCCGACCGCGAACCCCCCGATCCAGTCGCCTGACGGATCGATGAAATCGGCAAGGCACATATTCGCCCGGTCGCGCGATTTCTTGACCTGCTGGCGCAGCATCGGGAGGCGCGTGCCGTTGTCGAGCACGATGTCATCCCCGTCGCGGCCGCACGGCCACAGGCCCGCCACGCCGCGCGCGGTCAGCCATTTTTCAGCCATGATCTGGTCGAGCATTGCATTGGCATCGGCGAACAATTGCGTCGCGGTCTCGCCCACCACTTCATCCGTGAGAATGGCGGGGTAATTGCCGTGCAATTCCCAGGCGCGGAAGAACGGCGTCCAGTCGATGAGTTCGCGAAGATGCGACAACGACCATTCGTCGAACACATGAAGACCCGGCTGCGCGGGCGCATCGGGCTTTTCGGCGAGGTTGATCTGGAAGGCATTGGCGCGTGCGTCTTCCAGCGGGAGCAGCTCGCTCGTCGTCCGCCCGGCCCGCGCATCGCGCACGGCAACATATTCGTCCTCGACCTGCGCGACATATTCGTCGCGCTGCGTGTCGGACAGCAGCTTGGATGCCACGCCGACCGCACGGCTCGCGTCGAGCACGTGGATCACCGGGCCTTCGTAGG
Source organism: Porphyrobacter sp. (assembly GCA_041639595.1). Classification (GTDB taxonomy): domain Bacteria; phylum Pseudomonadota; class Alphaproteobacteria; order Sphingomonadales; family Sphingomonadaceae; genus Erythrobacter. Next base: position 18,310 of record JBEQBX010000024.1, on the reverse strand, counting down.
CCGGATCGATCTTCAGCGCGGTGTGGACCTTGGATGTGGTCGCCCCGCCGATCAGCAGCGGCATGGTGAAGCCGGCGCGCTGCATTTCCTCGGCGACCGTGACCATCTCGTCGAGCGAGGGCGTGATGAGGCCCGAAAGGCCGATCATGTCGGCCTTGTTGTCCTTGGCGGATGCGAGGATCGTCGGCCACGGCACCATCACGCCAAGGTCGATCACGTCATAGCCGTTGCACTGCAAGACGACGCCGACGATGTTCTTGCCGATGTCGTGCACATCGCCCTTCACCGTCGCCATGATGATCTTGCCCTTGGCCTTGCGCTCGGCTTCGGGGAGCAGGTCCTTCTCGGCCTCGATATAGGGGATGAGGTGGGCGACCGCCTTCTTCATCACGCGGGCGGATTTCACCACCTGCGGCAGGAACATCTTGCCGCTGCCGAACAGGTCGCCGACCACGTTCATGCCGTCCATCAGCGGGCCTTCGATCACTTCGATGGGGCGGCCACCGGCCTCGGCGATGGCGGCGCGCATGATCTCGGTATCGTCAACGATATGCGCGTCGATGCCCTTGACCAGCGCATGTTCGAGCCGCTTTTCCACCGCCCAGCCGCGCCATTCCTCGGCGGCCTTTTCATCGGCGACGTTCTTGCCCTTGAAGCTTTCAGCCAGCATGATGAGGCGTTCCGTGGCGTCAGGATCGCGGTTGAGGATCACATCCTCGCAGGCATCGCGCAGCGCAGGGTCGATCTGGTCGTAAACGTCGAGCTGCCCCGCGTTGACGATCGCCATGTCGAGGCCCGCCGGGATGGCGTGATACAGGAACACCGAGTGCATTGCGCGGCGCACGGGTTCGTTGCCGCGAAAGCTGAAGGAGAGGTTCGACAGGCCGCCCGAATAATGGGCGTGGGGGCAAAGCTCGCGCAGTTCCTGCACCGCTTCGATGAAGTCGACGCCGTAGTTGTTGTGTTCTTCGATCCCCGTCGCCACGGCGAAGATGTTGGGGTCGAAGATGATGTCTTCGGGCGGGAAGCCCTCACTGACGAGCAGGTCGTAGGCGCGCTTGCAGATTTCGACCTTGCGTTGCTTGGTATCGGCCTGACCCACCGTATCGAAGGCCATCACCACCACCGCTGCACCGTAATTCATGCAGATGCGCGCGTGTTCGAGGAAGGCTTCCTCGCCCTCTTTCATCGAAATCGAATTGACGATCGGCTTGCCGGAAACGCACTTCAGTCCCGCCTCGATCACGTGGAATTTGGAACTGTCGATCATAACCGGCACGCGGGCAATGTCCGGTTCGGCGGCAATCAGTTTCAGGAAGGTCGTCATCGCGTGGACCGCATCGAGCAGCCCTTCGTCCATGTTGACGTCGATCACCTGCGCGCCGTTTTCGACCTGCTGACGGGCGACTTCCACGGCCGCGGCATAATCGCCCGCCATGATCAGCTTCTTGAACGCGGCAGAGCCGGTCACATTGGTCCGTTCACCGATATTGATGAAGCGGGCGGAGGAGGTGGGTTGGTTCACTTGTGTTCTCTCAGGAAAAATCAGGCCGCGATAAAGGCCTCAAGCCCGGCAAGCCGCATGGCAGGCTCGGGCGATGGCACTGCGCGCGGGGTCGATGCGGCGACGGCATTGGCAATGGCGGCAATATGCGCCGGGCTTGATCCGCAGCACCCGCCGAGGATGTTGACCTGCCCGTGATCGGCCCAGTCCTTGACCAGCCCTGCGGTGGTGTCCGGCATCTCGTCATATTCGCCCAGTTCGTTGGGCAGGCCTGCGTTGGGGTAGATCATCAGCAGCGTGTCCGCGATCTGCGACAGCACCTTCACGTGCGGGCGAAGCTGCTCCGCACCGAAGCTGCAATTCAGACCGATGGTCACCGGCCTGGCATGGCGCACCGCGTACCAGAACGCCTCGACCGTATGGCCGGACAGGTTGCGGCCTGACAGGTCAGTCAGCGTCATCGAGATCATCAGCGGGATATCCCGGTCCAGATCACGCTCCAGCTGCTTGACCGCCATAATCCCGGCCTTGGCGTTGAGGGTATCGAAAACGGTTTCGATCAGGATGAAATCGACGCCGCCCTCCACAAGGGCTGCTGCCTGTTCCTTGTAGACCGCGACCAGTTCATCGAAGTCGATCTCGCGGTAGCCGGGATCTTCGACATCGGGGCTGAGCGAAAGCGTCTTGTTGGTCGGCCCGATGGCGCCTGCCACAAAGCGCGGGCGGCCATCCTTGGCGGCATATTCATCCGCCAGCGCACGGGCGAGCTTGCCCGATGCGATGTTGATATCCGCGACCAGACCTTCGGCGGCGTAATCGGCCTGGCTGATGCGGTTGGCCGAAAAGGTGTTGGTGGAGATCACGTCCGATCCCGCATCCAGATAGGCGCGGGTGATGTCCCCGATCACGTCCGGACGGGTCAGGACAAGGATATCATTATTGCCCTTCTGGTCGGCGGCAAGGCCCAGATCGCCCGCATAATCCGCCTCGGTCAGCTTGCGGTTCTGGATCTGCGTCCCGAACGCGCCGTCGAAGATCAGCACGCGTTTTGCAGCAGCGTCGAGCAATTGCTGGCGGGCAGTCATTGGGCAGGCTCCGAAACAGGACGCTTCCCGAGCATATGGCAGATCGCATAGGCCAGCTCGGGACGGTTCAAGGTGTAGAAGTGGAAATCGCGCACGCCGCCTGCATAAAGGCGGCGGCACAGTTCAGCCGCGACTGTCGCGGCGACCAGCTGGCGTGCGGCCGGCTTTTCATCCAGCCCTTCGAACAGGCCGTCCATCCACGCCGGTATCGCCGCTCCGCAGGCAGTCGCGAACTTGCGCGCCTGCGCGACATTGGTGACGGGCAGAATTCCGGGCAGGATCGGCGCGTCGATGCCAGCCGCAGCGCATTTGTCGCGGAACGAGAAGAACGCCTCGGGCGAGAAGAAGAACTGGCTGATGGCGCGGCTGGCGCCTGCGTCCAGCTTACGCTTCAGATTGTCGATATCGTCCTGCGGACTGACCGCATCGGGGTGCATTTCGGGATAGGCGGCGACCGATATATCGAACGGTGCGATCGCTTTCAGGCCCGCAACCAGTTCGGCTGCGCTGGCATAGCCTTCCGGGTGCGGGGTGAAGGGCGCGCCCGGCTCTCCCGCATCGCCGCGAAGGGCGACGATGTGACGAACGCCGGCTTCCCAATATTGTTCGGCGACCTCGCGGATCTCCGCCTTGCTGGCGGCCACACAGGTGAGGTGGGCTGCGGCGGGCATCTTCGCCTCGCCGATGATCCGCGCGACGGTGGCATGGGTGCGTTCACGGGTTGAACCGCCCGCGCCGTAGGTGACCGACACAAAGCTGGGCGCCAGCGGCTTCAGCTGCGTCACCGCGTCCCACAACTGGGCTTCCATCTTCTCCGACTTGGGCGGAAAGAATTCGAAGCTGACCGCGACATCACCCGGCAGGCCGGAAAACAGCGGCGTATCGGTGGCGGTGCGGTATTCGTGAAGCTGGTTCAGGGTCGGGGTCATCGGGCAGTTTCCAGAGCAGCAGTCTTGGGGGAAGCGGGCGCGGCGCGGCGGGTGGCCGTCCAGATCTTCACAACCAGCGGCCCGCCATCAAGGGCCAGCGGCGCAGCAGCGATGAACCCGGCGGCCTTGAGCAAATCGGCCATCTGCCGATCCGAAAAGCCAAGCCGGACGTGCTGATGCCGCGTGCGCAATTCTTCGTGATCATGGCTGGCGAAATCGACAATCGCGATCCGCCCGCCCCCACGCAGCACCCGCGCCGCTTCGGCCAGAGCAGGGGCGGGATCGGGGGCGAAGTGCAGCACCTGATGCAGCACCACGGTGTCGAAACTGGCATCGCCAAACGGCAATTCGGCAAAATCGCCCTGCACCAGTTCAATCTGCGCGGTGGGCAGATGCTGGAGTTTGGCACGGGCAACCCGCAGCATTTCAAGGTTCTTGTCGAGCGCGACGATCCGTTCGGCACGGTCAGCGAAAAATTCGGCCATGCGGCCCGTGCCGGTGCCGATATCGAGCAAATGGCCCAGCGGCGCATCGGCCAGCGCATCGGCCAGACGGCGTTCAACCTCGGCATCGGCGCTATGGAGGGCGCGCAACTCGTCCCATTCACCCGCGTGGCGCGCGAAGTAGGTTTCCGCCGCCACCTCACGCGCGTTGCGGATCGCGGCGAGTTTGCGGCGGTCGGCATCACACAGGGCAGCAAAGGCGGGTTCGGCGTTCTCAGCCAGCACAAGCAGGCGTTGCACCGCTTCGACCACCACACCGCCCGATTCGCTCTGGCGCAGGAACACCCAGCTGCCTTCACGGCGGCGTTCGGCAAGGCCGGCATCGCACAGGATGCCGACATGGCGCGAAACACGCGGCTGGCTTTGCCCCAGCACCTGTGCCAATTCGCCCACAGCCAGCTCCATCGCCCCGAGCAGGCGGGCAATGCGCAGCCGGGTCGGATCGCCCAGCGCCTTGAAGATGTCCTCGATGACCATGGCGGACATCATATAAAGATATTTTTATATGTGTAAATCGTTCACGCGCAGGCAAGGCCATCAAACCGCATCAAGCGGCCCGCCGACCGGTTTGGTCAACCAGTCAGGATCGGCGCCGCTCCGCTGATCGGTTTGAAGGTTTCGGCCCGGGCCGGCAGGTCGGCGGCGCCATTGTAGCGGGCAATCGCATCATCGACTGCGCTGATGGCGTCGTGAGTGCTGACGGCGACAAGGCATCCGCCAAACCCTGCCCCGGTCAGACGCACGCCGCCGGCATCGCCCAGCGCCTCTGCCACAAGCGCCGCCAATTGGTCGATGGGCGGCAGGGACACGTCGAAATCGCCGGACAGCGACAGGTGCGCTTCACGCATGACTTCAGCCAGCAGCGCCGTATCGCCGCGCGTCAGGGCCACCGCCACCGGTTCGACCCGCTCGATTTCCGTGACGACATGGCGGGCGCGGGCAAGCAGCACCGAATCGAGTCCGGGCGCACCCGCTTCAAGCTGCGCAGCATCAATGTCGCGCAGGGCTTTCACGCCGAAATGCTGGGCAGCGGCCTCGCACTCCGCACGGCGCTGGTTGAAGGCGCTTTCTGTAAGGCTGCGGCGCAGGCCCGTGTCGATGACGGTGATCGCGAGGCCGGAATGGATCGGGATCGGCAGGTGCTGGAGCGTGCGGCAATCCAGCAGCAGCGCGTGATCGGCAACACTGGCCGCTGATGCCATCTGGTCCATGATCCCGCAGGCGCAGCCGACAAAATCGTTCTCGGCAATCTGCGCCACCTTGGCCAGCGTCTCTGCCGCAAGGCTGAGGCCCGAATATTCCGAACAGGCCAACGCCGTCGCCACGCCGAACGCCGCCGAGGACGACAGGCCCGCGCCAATTGGCACGTCGCCCGCCACCGCCATGCGCATCGGGCGCACGCGGTATCCATAACGCCCCAAGGCCTGCACCACCCCGCGCACATGGTTCTGCCAGTTGTTTTCGCCCGGACGGATCGGGGCGATCAGATCAAAGGCGTCACGCGCGCTGGCCATATCGCCCATGTCCAGTGCGACCGCTTCGAACAGCTTCTGCTTGGAATCCGCGGCGGGCGGACCGAACGCGACAATGGCTTCACGGTCGATGGCGCAGGGCAGGACATAGCCATCATTGTAATCGACATGCTCGCCAATCAGGTTGACGCGGCCCGGCGCCGCAACAAAGCGTGTCGGCTCCACCCCGAAGGCGAGCCGGTAGCCCTGCCGGGCGCGGGCAATCAGTCTTTCGCGGCGATCCATGCTGGTCCGGGTCCCTTCGGTTAGCATCGATAATGCACCAAACCACTGACACAACGCAACATCTCCGCCGCGCGTTCGGGCGTTAGATCGCGTTGCGGTTCAGCCAGCATTTCATAGCCGACCATGAATTTGCGCACCTGCGCCGAGCGTAGCAGCGGCGGGTAGAAATGCGCGTGAAGCTGCCAATGGTCCTGCTGCCCGTCCGTGAAGGGCGCACCATGCCAGCCCATCGAATAGGGGAAGCTGGTCTGGAACAGGTTGTCATAGCGGGTGGTCAGCGCCTTGAGGATGCTTGCAAGGCTGTCCCGCTGTGCGCCTGTCAGTTGCGGCATCCGCTGCACGGCAAAGCGCGGCAGCAGCAGCACTTCGAATGGCCAGGCCGCCCAGAAGGGCACGATGGCGAGCCAATCGTCATTCACCTCCACCACGCGGTCACCAGCCGCCTCGCGTTCTGCCACATCCAACAGCATCGCGCGGCCATGTTCAGCCAGGTAATTACGCTGGCGAGCATCTTCCGTGGCGATTTCCTGCGGGATGTGGGCGCTTGCCCAGACCTGCCCGTGGGGGTGGGGGTTGGAACACCCCATCATCGCGCCCTTGTTTTCGAACACCTGCACATTGGCGAAACGCGCGCCCAGATCGGCGGTCTGGCTGGCCCAGCAATCCACCACACCGCGCAGGTCTTGGGGCGAGAGCATGGGGAGCGATTTGCCGTGATCGGGCGAAAAACAGATCACCCGGCACACCCCTGCCGCAGCCTCTGCGCGCAGCAGCGGATCATCGCCCGCTCCGCCGCCGCCCGCCGCTTCATCGGCCAGAGCGGGGAAATCATTGTCGAAGACGTGGACGCCTGCATAGGCCGGGTTCACCTCGCCCCCCACACGGGCATTGCCGGGGCACAGGTAGCAGGCCGGATCATAGGCAGGCGGCGGCGGATCGGGGGGCGACACCTCGCCCTGCCATGGCCTCCCCATGCGCTGGGGGGAAACCTGCACCCAGCCGCCGGTCAGCGGGTTGTGGCGGCGATGCGGACGGGCACGGTCGATGCTCACGCCGCAGCCCCGCCTGCCTCTGGCCCCGCAAAGGCCGATCGCGGCGCGAACTCGGCCCGCCCGCCCAGCACAAAGCGGTTATAGGCGAGCGCCGCCAGCACACTCGTCACCAGCGTCACCACCATGAAGTGGATGTAATGCATCGTCACGATCCCGGCCGGTGCAAGATGGAAGGTGAACAATCCGTACAGCGCCACGCCCCACACCACGCCCGCAATCGCCGCTGGAGCGCCCACGCCGCGGAACATCAGACCGGCAATAAACGCGCTGAGGATCGGCATCGACAGCAGCCCGTTCAATTGCTGGAGCAGATTGATGATGCTGGTCGCGTTCTGGTACATCGGCACCAGCAGGATCGCGGCTACGGTCAGCAGCACCGATACGCCTGCGGCCAGCTTCCAGTGATCCTTGACTTCGCCCACGAACTGTTCGTGGAAATCGACCGCGTATAGCGCGACCGATGAATTCAGCACCGCGCTGAAGGTGGTGATGACAGCGGCGGCCACCATCGCGGCAAAGGCGCCCGATAGCCACGGCGGCAGTATCTCGGCCACCAGCATCCCGTAGGCCTTGTCCCCTACCGGTCCGAACAGCTTGTAGGCGACCACGCCGGGGATCACCACGATCGGCGGCACGATCAGGATCCGCACGATCGCGGCGGCCATCACGCCCTTCTGCGCTTCACGGATGGTCGGCGCGGCCATCGCCTTTTGCGTAAGGTTCTGGTTGGTCGACCAGTAGAAGATCTGGATGAAGATCATCCCCGTCAGCAGGGTGGGCCATGGAATCGGGCTGTCGGGGCCGCCCACCATGGTGATCCGCTCTGCCGGGACGCCGCTGACGATGTCCCAGTCCACCGCAGCCAAGCCCAGCACCACGATCAGCATCGCAAGCCCCAGAATGCCAAAGCCCGACCATGTGTCCATCACCGCCACCGCGCGCAATCCGCCAAAGATGGTATAAGCCGCCGCGATCACCGCCAGCACCGCGGAAAACACCAGCAGCGGCACCTGCGCGCCGAACAGCGACTGCATGAACAGGCTGCCCGAATAGAGCGCCGCCGGAAGATAGATCAGCACGTTACCCGCCAGAAACAGCCCGGCGATCAGCGTGCGGATACTGCGCCCGCCATAGCGTTGTTCCAGAAGCTGGGTCACCGTCGTGCAATTGTTGCGATAGTAGATCGGCACAAACACATAGGCGAGGATCGTCAGCCCCACGAAACCCGCAATCTCCCACCACGCCAGCAGCAGCATCTGGTTGCCGTTCATCCCGACCAGCTGATCGGTGGACAGGTTGGTGAGCGTGATCGAGCCTGCCACAAACAGCCAGCTGAGCTTGCCGCCCGCAAGGTATACGTCCTTGCTCGACCCGTCATGCCGGTCGCGGCGGATGGTGAGCCACGTGACGAGACCGATCAGCACGGTCAGCGCGACGCACACCCCGATCTGGACGAGGCTCCCCGCAGGCATGGCATCGAACATTTGTGTGCTTTCCCCTCTCGATTGGCGCGGTTACAGCGCATTGGCGGATGGCGGACAAGCCCGGGGGGACATTCATCACCGCCCAAGCAGAAGAGGGAGGCAAGGTTGAGCAAAGGTCTGGTCTTTGCCCGGCTTGACGGGGAGCGGACCAGCGTGGTCTGGATGCAGCGCGGCGATGCGCTGGATTGCCTTTATCTCGGGCCAAGGCTTGGCGCGGACGAGGATTGCGCCGCGCTGGCCCATGCGGCGGCGCGGGGGCATCACGAAAACCAGCCCGATGTGCCGCCCACCGGCGGGCTACTGCCCGATCCCCGCACCGGCTGGCGCGGGCCGGTGCTGGTCAGCCTGAGCGACAAGGGCCGCACGATCACGCCGCGCTGGTCAGGGCTGACGCTGCGCAAAAACCATGAACACGCCCCGGCCATTGCGGCCGAATGGCACGATCAGCACCTCGGCCTCATGCTGACGATCAACTGGTCGATGCAGGCAGGTGACCTGATCGCTGCGCAGACGACCATCACCAGCACCGGCGGCGGCGATCTTGCGCTGACCCGCTGCGCCGCGCTGCTGCTGCCGCTGCCGCGCGGAATGGATCACGTCACCCACTTCGCGGGCCGCTGGGCCGATGATATCCGAGCAGAGCGGCTGGCGATCACGCGGGCGGCCCTTGGCTGGGCTTCGCGCGGGGGCAAATCCGGCTTTGCGGGCGGCGACTGGCTGGTGTTTGATGACGCACAGACCGGCGCGCACCTCGGCTTCCACTTGGCATGGAGCGGGGATCACGAGGTCCGCATCGAACGCGATGACGATGGCAAGGCATCCCTGCTGGCCGAAGCGCCCGTGGACGCGCAGCGGCTGTCTTCTTTCACCTCGCCCGAGGCGCTGTTCGCATGGGCACCGGACGCCGATACCCTCACCCACGCGTTCCACACATACGCCCGCGCGCGGCTGACCCGATCGCCCACCAACCCGCCGCGCATCCGCAAGGTGCATCTCAACACGTGGGAGGCCTGCGCCTTCGACTTTGACGAGGCCCGCCTGATCGCCCTTGCCGGCGAAGCAGCATTGCTGGGCGCAGAACGGTTCGTGCTGGACGATGGCTGGTTCAAGGGCCGCAGCAGCGACCGCGCAGGCCTTGGCGACTGGGCGGCTGATCCTGAGCGCTTCACGAACGGGCTTGGCCCGCTGATCGACCATGTCCGCGCGCTCGGCATGGATTTCGGCCTGTGGGTGGAGCCCGAAATGGTGTCGCCAGACAGCGATCTTTACCGCGCCCATCCCGACTGGTGCCTGCACGAAACCGGGCTGCCCCGCCCGACAGAGCGACACCAACTGGCGTTAGATCTGGCTCTGCCCGAAGTGCGCGATTTTGTGTTCGAAAGCGTTGCGCGGCTGCTGGCCGAACACGATATCGCCTACCTCAAATGGGACCATAACCGCCGCCTGTTCCCGCAGGGCGATGCGCTGGCGCAAGCAAGCGCGCTTCACAGCATATGGGCGCGGCTGCGCGAGGCCTTCCCCGATACCATGATCGAAAGCTGTTCAAGCGGCGGCGGGCGGATTGACATGAGCCTGGTCGGGCCTTGCGAACGCGTCTGGCCATCGGACAACAACGACCCCATCGAACGCGCGCGGATCATGCGCGAATGGAGCCGGTTCCTGCCGCTGGAGGTGCTGGGCAACCATGTCGGCCCCTCGCCCAATCCGATTACCGGACGGCGCACCGCCATGGACTTCCGCGCCAAGGTGGCGGTGTTCGGGCACATGGGGGTGGAGGCCGATCCCGCGCGCATGACCGATGCCGAGCGGGCGACTTTGGCCGCCCACATCGCGCTCTACAAGGCATGGCGCGATGTGCTGCACGCAGGCGCGCTGTGGCACCTCGATCACCCTGATCCGGCGGTGGCGGGCATGATCGTGACGCATGGCGGCAAGGCGCTGGCGCTGGCCGCGCAAACCGCGTTCTCGCCCGTGTTCGATGCCGCGCCGGTGCGCATCAAGGGGCTGGAGGCGCAGGCCCTTTACCGCGTGACCCTGCCCGCCCCCTGGCCGCTAAAGGCGCAGGCCTATCTTGCCAATCCCGATGCGTGGCGTGAAGGCCTGACCCTTTCGGGCGCGGCGCTGATGGCGCAGGGCCTCGCCCTCCCCCTCACCCATCCCGAAACCGCGTGGCTCATCGCGCTGGAGAAATTCGCGTGAAGCTCGGCTGCTGCTATTACCCCGAACATTGGTCCGAAGCGATGTGGGCCGAAGACGCGCGCCGCATGGCGGAGATGGGCCTTTCCATCGTACGCATCGGCGAGTTCGCCTGGAGCCGGATCGAGCCGGAACCCGGACATTACGACTGGGGCTGGCTCGACCGCGCCATCGAGACGCTGGCGGGCGCGGGGCTGAAAGTGATCCTCGGCACGCCGACCGCTACCCCGCCCAAGTGGCTGGTCGACCGGATGCCGGACATGGTCGCCATCGACCAACAGGGCCGCCCGCGCGGCTTCGGATCGCGCCGCCATTATTGCTTCAGCCACGAAGGCTATCGCGCAGAATGCCGCCGCATCGTTACCGCGCTGGCCGAACGATACGGCGCGCATCCCGCGATTCCCATGTGGCAGACCGACAATGAATATGGCTGCCATGACACCGTGCTCAGCTTCTCGGATGCTGCCGCCAGCGCCTTCCGCGAATGGCTCGCCGCGCGATATGGCAGCGTGGAGGCGCTCAACACCGCTTGGGGCAATGTGTTCTGGAGCATGGAATACCGCGCCTTTGCCGAAGTCGACCCGCCGCATCTGACCGTGACCGAGGCGAACCCCGCGCACTGGCTCGATTACCGCCGTTTCGCCTCCGATCAGGTGACCAGCTTCAACCGCGAACAGGTGGCGATCATCCGCGCCCATTCCGCAGGGCGGGACATCACCCACAACTTCATGGGCTTCTTCACCGAATTCGATCACCACGATGTGGGCCGCGATATCGACGTGGCGACTTGGGATTCCTATCCGCTCGGCTTCCTCGAGCAGTTCTGGTTTTCAGACGCGGAGAAGGCCGCTTACCTCAGGCAAGGCCATCCCGATATCGCCGCCTTCCACCATGATCTGTATCGCGGGTGTTCCAATGGCCGTTGGGGGGTGATGGAGCAGCAGCCGGGGCCGGTGAACTGGGCGCGCTTCAACCCCGCGCCGCTGCCGGGGATGGTCGCCCTGTGGACGCTGGAGGCCTGCGCGCACGGGGCCGAGTTGACGAGCTATTTCCGCTGGCGGCAGGCGCCTTTCGCGCAGGAGCAGATGCACGCGGGGTTGCTGCGCCCTGACAGCAGCGAGGCCGAAGCCGCCCCCGAAGTGCGCGCCGCCGCCGCCGTGCTGGCAGAGATCGGCCCGCAGATCTGCGCGAAGGCTCCGGTCGCGCTGGTGTTCTCCTATGAGTCCGCGTGGGTGGTGGGCATCCAGCCGCAGGGGGCCAGCTTCCGCTATCTGGAGCTGGTGTTCGAATGGTATTCGGCGCTGCGAGCCAAGGGGCTGGACGTCGACATCGTCTCGCCGTCCGCTGACCTTTCCGCCTACCGGATGGTGATGGTGCCGACGCTGCCGATCATGCCCGATGGCTTTGCCGAAAAGCTGGCGACGCTGGACTGCCCCGTGCTGTTGGGGCCGCGATCAGGCAGCAAGACAGCCAGCTTCTGCATCCCCGATGGCCTTGCGCCGGGGGCATTGCGCGATCTGATCCCGCTTACCGTGACCCGTGTCGAAAGCCTGCGGGACGGGGTGGCCGAACCTGCGGACGGCTTCACCGTCACCCGATGGCGCGAGGATGTGACGAGCGACCTTGCCCCCGAACTGGCGGACAGGGCGGGGCGCGGGGTCGTTTACTACAGTGGCGGCGTGCGGTATTGCGCGATCTGGCCCGACCGCGCGCTGCTCGGCGTGATGGTGGAACGCATGGCGGGCGAGGCCATGGTGGAACTGACCGATTTGCCCGAAGGTATCAGGGTACGCCGCACCGGCGCTAACGCATTCACCTTCAACTATGCCGCCGAGCCGGTGTTCGTGCCCCATCTGGGCGAAACGCTCAGCCCGGCGATCTGGCACATCGCGCCGGTGTAAACACGCGCCTCTCGTCCCGCGGCCACGGAAGCGAAGCTGACCCTCGTTTCAACGGCAGTCACGATGTGCGGCCTGATGGTCGCCGTTTTAGATATCCGCGAGGTGCGCGCCTTTGGCAGCCCCGCAAATCATGGCGAGACCAAGGCCAAGACTATGAAATTACAATATAACGCCAAATTTGGCAACGGCTATGCCGCAGAACGCCAGGCCATTTAGCAGCCGGCGCTTTTCGCACCATCTATGGCAGACCACTTATATCAAACAGTCAGGAATACAGATATTCATCATTAATTGATTGTATTTTATAAAAGTGACCTAACTTTATGCCAAGATATGATATAGCGCAGATCGTAGTCGTGGCATTGTCGCTTGCAATTACCCCGCTGCCGGTCGGTGCCAAAACTTCTGCCGACCGCGTAGCTTTGGAAACGGTCAACAAATCACTTAAATCTGCGCCGCTCGATCCGCGCCTAAACTTTCTGGCAGCGCTCTCGTACGAGACAACGTCGGTCATCGGAACTGATCGTCGCGAGATGGCTCGGGTTGGATACACTATGGCACTTAAGGGGGATCCATCCTTCTGGCCCGCCCACGTACAACTCGGCCTGATGGCCATGGAAGATCGCCGGGCAACGGCAGCCCAAGGGCATTTCACCGCTGCAGCATTGTTCCAGCCAACCGAGCCAATGATCTTCTACAGCCTCGCTCGCGCGGCTTTCTGCGCTGGAGACCTGTCGCTCGCGAAGGAAGCCTGGGACCGGGCGACAGCTCTGCGAACGCCACGGACGAAAGACGAATTCATCACGGGAGCGGCGGTTCTCAAGACCTCAGGCGACTTGGATGGCGCGCAGTATTTCGTGGATCAAATCAAGGCGGCGGGCGGTTCGGTACACCCGATGATCTATATGGCTGCTGCCATCAATCCTGCAACAACTTGGACTGGCGCAAACAAAACTTCTGGCCAAGATGAAAGCCCCAGTTCCCAGAAAATGGGAATGGTGGATGTGATTATCCTCCGACGCGATGAACAAGCTGCGCAGTTTTCCGGGATTAACCTGCTGGATGCGCTGACCCTGCAATTCGGATCCACTCTGGTGAACACAAGCTGGAATTCATCGCGAGATCGTATCGAAGGCAGTCAGACCAGCAGCACCAATGACCGGAGCAGCGACCTGACCGTCACCGTTCCGTCTGTGACTTATTCCCTAAACATCGCCAATTCGGCGGGCTCTCAATCCACCATACAAGCTCAACAAGCATTGCTGATTTACGATGGGCAAAAATCGAAAGTTCAGATCGGCAGAAGCCTGACTTTTGCCGTCGATGGATCATTCGAAAGTGCGGTGTCTACGCAGGAAGATGGACTGGAAATAGAAATCGGCGCCGCATTTGCCGACGATGGGGCTGTCAAACTGGATATCAACGCCAGCCTCAGGGATTTCCTGCCTGGTGGCGGGCCGGGCAGCTTCCGTCAATCAGTTCTCACCGAGAAGACCAACACCAGCGTCACAGCCTCTCTGGAGTTCGGTGAAACTGTCGTGATTGCCAGCGGCGGTACGTCGATCAATTCTCGCGAGTTCAGCCGAACCCCTGTGATCGGAAGCCTTCCCCTGATCGGTAATCTGTTCAACGCACGCGCTCGCAAAGAATCCGATACTAGCGTTTTGATCCTGCTCACTCTGCGGCAACGCGGGAGCCACGAACTCCCGCACAACTCTGCTGCTGAACAAGAACGGTTCGAACAGAAGCGCAACCGGCTTCTGGATCAGCTCGGAGGAAAACACGTCGATCCCGATCTTTCTCGGTTCACGCCCGACAAGCAGGTTCTGTCCTACGATTTGGAAAACCCTGCGCGCAAGGGCGATGCTGATTATCTCAAACGGGCCGGTGTCCTTACCCTGTAACGGTGGGCTGTCTCGTTAACCGGGGATCGACAACCCGAAGCAGACCTGTCCGTCACTTGCCAAACCCGCTTCGGCAGCACCCCCGTGGATTTCCGCCACTTCGCGGACAATGAACAAGCCAAGGCCCGACCCCTCAATCCGTGTTCTACCGCGCGCACCCCGCCCAAACAGAGAAGCGTCTGGCTTGATAGGGGTGCTGGACAGATTGGAAACCTCGAACAGGATCGCCAATCGAGTTTCATCAACACGGATGGCGGCGCCAATTTGCGAGCCTGGGGGTGAGAATTTGATCGCGTTGTCCAGCAGGTTGCGGAACGCAAGGCGCAACAGAACCGGATCCCCCTGAACGAACAAAGGCCGATCGCCCCCTGTTAGCTTGACCCGCTGTTGATCCCGGACGGAGCAATCGCTCAGAGCGAGATTGGCAATTGCCGGCAGATCGACGGACACCAATGTCTGTTCCGCACGACGTTCAATAAGGGATGCGCCGAGAATCGCATTGGACAGCGCAAGAACCACATCATCGATTGTATCGTTGAGCTGCTCCAGCGGCTTAGCAAGGCCTAAATCCGCGAATTCTTGTGGCTCGATCGTCCTTGTGATTTCCTGCAACGAGGCCAGCGCATTGTTCAGCGGCTGGCGCACTTCATGCATCAAGATTTGGAGCAGGGACTGGCGTTCGTGCGCAAGTGCCTCAGCTTCTTGTCGGCGGCGGATCAGCGTGGTTCTGCGGTTCTCTGCACGCGACGTAACACGATATTGCCGGCCAAGAACCATGCCGATGAAAGCCACATGCACGATGATCAACTGGATCAACGTATGGCCCACATTGGCTGATTGCGGTGCACCTTGTGAGAAATATGCAAAATCGGCCCGACCGATCAGTGCCAGCACGGCGTTGAATAGCAACGTCAAGGTGCCGAAACAAATCGCAATGATCAGCAGATTACGCCCCCAAAGCCCGCGCCAGCGAGGGTTGCTCCACACGGCGTTGGCAATCATCGCTGTTACTACAGCCAGCCCCATCATCGAAATCGCCAAGCGTATTGCGACCAAGCCCGCGTCGTCGGCGAACTTGAAGGCTACTACAAACAGCCCGATCCAGACCGCAATCAGCGCAAGGTATTTGCGGCGTTCGCTGCCGGGGCACAGGGCCAACACCTTCAGGCCCGCCGAAATCAAGATTAAAACATTGGGGATAATGAAAGCAAAATCATTAACAGCGATTTCATTACGAGAATTGAATAAAACGAAAGCGATCGCTGCAAGCAGGTTTGCGCTGATCCAATAACGCAGTCCGGCAATTGAGGTGAATTGCAGCATGAGCGCAAGGCTGATGGTGAATGCACATAGCAAGCCCAGATACACCCATTGCAGGGTGGCAACATCGATAACGGCAAAGGACAACAATTAATCAGCTTCCTTGCTGAGCAGGCTCCACGCCGACCAGAGTATAGCCGACGCCGTGCACTGTTTTCAGTGGAGCGGGTTGATTGGTCTGATCTTCAATATGGCGGCGCAAACGGAACATTGCGGCATCAAGGTTTCGGTCATCCTTGCTCTGTGCGATCCCCGCAGCGTCGGCCAGAACAGTCCGCCCAAGCGGCGCTCCGTCATTCTCACGCATCAGGCAGGACACCAATTTCGTTTCGGTAGGGGTCAGCAATGCCTGCTGCCCTGACGGGCAAGTGAGTGTCGCACTGCGGGCATCGAACACCCACGATTTTGGTTTAGCATCACGGGGTGCCGATCGACGCGAAACAGAAAGGATCGCCTGATAAACCTGATCGAAGCGGACCGGTTTGTTGATGAACATATCGGCGCCTGTCGCCAAGGCATTGGAAAACGCATCAGGGCCCATGCGCCCGCTTATGACCACGATGCCAGCGTTGCTGCTGGCTCGGATCATGACGATGAGATCAACGCCATCCGCCCCGGGCAGGGTCAAATCCAACAGGAAAAAGTCCGATGACTTAGCTTCCGGGGCATCAACAAATTCCTCGGCCGAGGCATAAGTCAGTACCGAACACCCACGGGCTTCCAGATAGCGTTGAAGATAGGCGACATAATCATGGTCATCGTCGACGATGCAAATCGATCTTGGAAACTCGCTCATCCCGTTCCCTTATTGCTTGGTGCGTCACATTTGCCCAAGCATCGCGCGAGCCCAAGTTTCTCTAGGAGAGGGCACCATTCAGCCATGTTGCGCATCAGCCTAGCCGGTTCAACAGACTGCATAGCCAAGCCTACAGGACCGAGCAAAGCGGACAAATGCTTATTTTGCCCGACGGCAAGCCAGCGCCCCTGATTGCGCCAGTTCCGGTGGTTGCTGCGGGAGGGGCAAGCAATGGAGTGTTGGAAGAACTGCCTCGCGCACGATGGCCTCACGGCTTAATCGTCAGACGAACACATCAGCCAGCAGCTAAGTCCTCGCCATGCCTCCACATTTTTTGAAAAGCTGGAGAACATGGCGAGGAGCGCGTAATTAGGGCAGTATGGAGGAGATGCCCGACTTGCTACTATCCTGCTTTTCGAAAGTGGTCGCATAAACTGCTAATTTTGCAATGGACTTGCGCATCCTTTCTTCTTGAGTCAGCTTTTCTCCGTCCGCAGGAGACTCATCGGCAATCTTCGTCTTCTTAACTAGATATCCTGCCTTGGCTTCCATCTGGTCGCACATATCTGCGACTGCAAAGTGATTGCTCACGTCCTCGCATTTTTCCTTCTCGTGCCTGGTCCAGGTGAAGTTCTTAAGCTGCGGATCTGCTTTGATCGTGTTCCAGATAGAGTCGATCGCTTCACTACACTCCCTGCTATAGGATGCGTCATTTTGGCGGGCTTCAAAAAGCAAGCCGATGCGGCCTTCATTCGGAAGCGGGGCAGAATACCCACAAAGGCGCGAACCTGACTGCGCAAAGGCAGGCGCGGCTGGCAGGGCAACAAGGAGGGCGCCGGTAAACACAGTGGCGATAGCGCTTGCCGTTCCGGTCATCTTAAAGAGTGTCGACATTTCAATTCCTAGTTGGCTTGCCGGGCGATTGCCTCACCATCGTGAGGCCGCACATTCGCGCGGGAGCGGGCGAGCACATGGCTCAGCGGGTAGCCCCCGCCATGATTCCTCAAATTCGATGGAGGGAAGAACATGCCGAGGAGCGCGTAATCGGGGCGGGAAGCAGCATGCTCCCCACCCCGAAACCGGTTACTGCTTTTCGTAAGTGGTGGTCGCGCCGGTTGCCGACGGGATCTTCTTGACCAGATACCCTACCTTGGCTTCCATCTTGTCGCACATATCCTGCGGCGAATTCGAGCTCTGGAACTTAGTGCCAACGCTTTCACAAGTTTCCTTGCTGTGCTTGGTCCAAGTCAAGGCCTTCAGGTTGGCATCACTCTGGATCTTGCTCCAGCTTTTCGAAATCGCTTCCTCACATTGCTGGCTGTAGGATGCATCGTTCTGGCGCGCTTCGTAAAGAATGCCAATGTAGCTGCCAGACTGCCCCGGTGCAGAATACCCACAAAGACGCGAGCCTGACTGTGCGTAAGCAGGAGCGGCCGGCAGGGCGACCAGGAGTGCGCCCGTGAATGCGGTGGCAATAGCGCCCGTCATCCCGCTAAGCTTGCTGAACTTCGACATTTAAAATTTTCCTTCAGTTGACCAACTCGAGGTGTTGCTTGGGATGGAGACCGTGCGGCGCTGGAAAACAGCGCCGACGGGTCAAAGTGCGCCCAAACATTCCAAGTTGCCTTGCCTGCTCATCGCAGCGCCCAAATGATCGTAGCGCCTGTGAGCATCAAAATGGCTACAGCATAAAAATCATGGAACAATCAGATCTAATACTTAAATGATCGAAAGAGAGAGTGATCACAGACCCCACCACCTCGCCTCAGGGCAAAATCTGGAATTCAGCCCCGCAATCGATTGGTCATATATGATGATTAATGTTTGCCGTGATCACTTTGATCGTCAGGCTTCTTCCAAACGCAGGAAAAAGCCAACC